>DVGB01000076.1 GCA_018712955.1 Candidatus Aveggerthella stercoripullorum | reverse complement strand
TACCACGTCAGCCGATTCTTCCCGTGTCACCGCCTGCTCGACCGCGGTCCGACGCCGGTGCGCACGGTCTATCGCCTCGCGGACGTCGCGCGCCGTCACCTTCGGCACGTGTTCACGGGCAACTGCTGACGCTTCTGGTGAAAAAGGGTGAAAAGGGGACAGTCCCTTTTTCACCTTTTTGTGGCTTGGGGATGCAGAGAGGCTGTTCCCGTATGCGGGACGGCCTCTCTTGCTTTAGAAATTCTTCACGTTCATGCAGCGCATGGCGTTCAGGATGGCAAGCACGGCCACGCCTACGTCGCCGAAGACTGCGAGCCACATGTTGGCCAGGCCCACAGCGGCCAAAACCAGGATGACGACTTTCACGCCGATGGCGAACACGATATTCTGCCACACGATGCGCATGGTCTTGCGTGCAATGCGGATGGCCTTCGCGATATTGGACGGCTTGTCGTCCATCAGCACGACGTCCGCGGCCTCGATGGCAGCGTCCGATCCCATAGCGCCCATGGCGATGCCCACGTCCGCACGGGTGAGCACGGGCGCGTCGTTGATGCCGTCCCCCACGAAGGCGAGCTTTGCCTTCGTGCTACGCTGGACGGTCTGCGCCATGAGCGCTTCGACTTCGGCGACCTTATCCTGCGGCAGAAGCTGCGCGCGGAATTCGTCGACGCCGACTGCCTTGGCAACGGCTGCCGCCACCTCCGCGCGGTCGCCCGTCAGCATGACGGTGGTGCGCACGCCGGTTTCGCGCAGGGCACGAAGTGCCGCTTCAGCGTCGTCCTTGACCACGTCGGCAATCGCGATATGCCCGAGGTACTCGCCGTCCAGCGAGACGTGGAGGATGGTGCCGGCAAGCTCGCAGTCGTGGAACGCCACGCCATGGGCGCGCATGAGCTTGTCGTTGCCCACGAGCACCGCGCGTTCGTCCACGAGTGCGCTCACGCCGTGGCCGCTCTCTTCGCGCGCTTCGCGGACGCGTGCTTGCTCGATGTTGCCGCGGTAGGCTTCTTTGACCGAAAGGGCGATCGGGTGGTCAGAGTACGCCTCTGCATGGGCGGCGAAGGAAAGTACGAGCTCAGGATCGACGTGCGCCTCTGCGTGCACGGCTACGACGCTGAACGTGCCGTTCGTGAGCGTGCCGGTCTTGTCGAAGACGACGGTTTCGACCTGTGCGAGCGTCTCCAGGTAGTTACTGCCCTTCACCAGGATGCCGAGTCGCGATGCGCCGCCGATGCCGCCGAAGAAGGAAAGCGGCACCGATATGACGAGCGCGCAGGGACAGGATACGACCAGGAACGTCAGGCCGCGCAGGATCCAGTCGCTCCAGGGGCCCATGCCCAGAAGCGGCGGGATGACGGCGAGCGCGAGCGCAGCACCGGTGACGATGGGGGTGTAGTAGCGTGCAAAACGGGTAATGAAGCTTTCGGTGCGCGCTTTCTTTTCGGCGGCGTTCTCTACGAGCTCCAGGATGCGGGAGACCGTGGACTCGCCGAACGGTTTCGTCGTGCGCACGGTGAGGACGCCCGTCATGTTGATGCAGCCGGAGATTACTTCGGCGCCCGCTTCGACATGGCGCGGAACGGATTCGCCGGTCAGCGCGGCGGTGTCCAACTGCGAGATCCCTGCGACCACGATGCCGTCGATCGGTACACGCTCGCCGGGCTTCACGACGATTTCGTCGCCGACCTGCACGTCGTCCGGGTCAACTTCCTCAAGCTCTCCGTTGCGCATGACGTTCGCGTAATCGGGCGCAATGTCCATCATGTCGGCGATCGATTGGCGCGATTTTCCGACCGCGTAGCTTTGGAACAATTCGCCCACCTGGTAGAACAGCATGACGGCTGCGCCTTCGGCCATGTGCGGGTCCGCATCGGGGAACAGTATCATGGCGAACGCACCGATGGTCGCGATGCCCATAAGGAAGTTCTCGTCGAAGACCTGTCCATGGCCGATGTTGCGCGCTGCTTTCAGCAGGACGTCGTAGCCTGCGATGAGGTAGGGAACCAAAAAGAGCGCGAATTCCAGCCAAAGCGCAGCGTGCTCGCTGCCAAGCCATGCCGAAAGAGGCAAAAGCTCAACCGCTGCATAGACTGCAGCGAACAGAACGAGTGCGAAGACGATGCGATTGCGCCAACGTTTCTGTTTTTTGTTCATGCCTTGCCTCCTTTGAAAGGACATTGTTGAAGTCGTTTTCCGATTGAGCGCGCACGACACCGCTCCTGGCAGCGCAGGCTTTCTTGCGGCTGGTCGGTATGGTGCTTCGTGGAATGGGAAAGAGAAGGTTTCTTCGCGCAAGGCGTAGTGGCGGGAAGAAACCGTGCGCAACCGTCTAGCGCAGGATCTCCATGTCGGGTTCCACCTTCGCGCATGCGCGCTCGACTTCATCCATGATGGCGTCGAAACGCGCATCGTCGGCCACGATGGTCAGTTTCTGGGTCATGAAGCTCATGGTCGCTTTTTCGACACCGTCGATTTTGTTGATGGCGGCTTCCATCTTGGCGGCGCAGTTCGCGCAGTCGAGGTCTTGGAGTTTGAAGACTTTCCGCATGATGCTTCCTTTCTGGCGCGAAGGGCATGGACGGGGGCGATTCGCGCGGCGGCTTGTCGGCTTGGCTTTCATGACCGCAGGGGGCGCGCTACAGAGGGCACGGTCCGTGCGGCCGATTCCCGCTATTCGCAGAGATGGTTCATGCCTTGGTTGAGCATGGTGTAGACATGGTCGTCGGCAAGGGAGTAAATGACGTTTTTGCCGTCGCGACGGAATTTCACGAGACGGCTTTGCTTCAGCGTTCGCAGCTGGTGGGAAACGGCGCTTTGCGAGGCGCTTACGGCTTCGGACAAGTCGGCAACGCACAGCTCGGTGCCCATGAGGGCGTACAGGATTTTGATGCGCGTGGTGTCGGCGAAGACTTTGAACAGGTCGGCAAGGTCGTACAAAAGCTCTTCGTCGGGCATTTCGTCGATAGCCGCCTGGGCGCCGGAACAGCCGCATGGCAGGGTGGCATCGTGCGTTTCGCGCGGTGGCGTTGCCGATGGCGCGCTCGTTTTCGCTTTACGGGCGATGATGGTTTCGCTCTCGCTCATCGATTAACCTTTCAACATATGAGCAACTGTTCATAAGTATACGAGCACAATCTCGTCCGTCAAGAGGGAAGGGCGGTAGAGCTATGCAGCATGGTTTTGCGCACAGCGCGCACCCAGGAGTCCTGTGAGCGCGCACAATGCAGGGCGTCGTTTCGGGCCATGCCAGCGTCCGGGCAAAGAAAATGCGCACCGAAGCGTTGGCTTCGGTGCGCACCATGAGCTTGCGCAGGGGATTGGTCGGTTGGTCGGGGAGGGCTTGCCCGCCGAGCCTCTTACAGCCCGGCGTTATGCAGGTTCAACACCATCGTGGAGATCTCCGCGCGCGTGACATTGCGCTGCGGGGCGAGCAGGCCGTCGCTGCCGTGGATGACGCCGTAGCTGACAGCCCATGCCATAGGCGTTGCCGCCCACGAGCTCACCTCGGCCTTGTCAGGGAAGCCTCCGCTGATCACGCCGTCGCCTTGGTCGCCGAACGCACGGTAGAAGACCGTGGCGACCATTTCGCGCGTGATGGGATCGCCCACGCCGAACATGCCGGCGTCGCCGTAGCCGGTCAGGATTCCGTTGCGGACGCACCAGTTTACGGCTGCGGTGTAGTAAGCCCCGTCGGCCACGTCGCTCAGGCCGGTCTCGTTTGCCACTTCGTCGGCAGCAGACGGGTCGTTGTACTGTGCGGCCAGTTCAGGAGCCAGCCACCTGAAGAGCATGACGGCGACATCCTGGCGCATCATCGTGTCGTTCGGGCCAAAGGTGCTCGAGGTGCCGTACCCGAACATGATGCCGTTAGACGTCGCATAGTCCACGGCGTCGGCATACCAGGCGTCTTCCGCGACGTCGGCGAAATCGATCGGCAGAACCTCGGAGTACGCCTTGATCGCAAAGTTGTCGTAGTCATTGCCGCCCGGTGCGCCGCTTTGCTCGTCGATCGCCTTGATGCCTTCGGTCCAGTCTTTCCACGCGTCTTTCTCGAAGAAGAAGCTTTCGCCTTCGTTCACCACGCCTTTCGAATAGGTGGGAATATCCCAGCCGAGCAGTTCTTTGATGGCCTCGCGTCCGGTTTCGTTCATCGCGCTCTCGGCCTGGATCTGGTACTGGCCGCTGGCTGTACGCTGCGTTACCACCACGGAGAAACGCTGGCCTTCACGGACGACGACGCCGTTTTCCAGGTCGGTGCGATGGAATCCGCCGTACTGGTACGTGTCGGACGTGGACGCCGCCAGCAAGCCGTCGGTCGGGTTTTCTGCATCGTCGTTGAGCAGGTAGACTTCGTAGCGAACGGACGTGAACGGCGTGGCGGTCTCCGTGGTCACGGTCGTGACCAGCTGGTCGCACTCTGCCTTGAAGACGTTGGCCATTTTCATCACATCAGCGGACGAGACCATGTTCACGATTTGGGAAGGCATGTAGTCGTACGCGTTCACGATGTAGGAGTTCTTGCCCTCGTTCGCGCTGATGTCGAAGTCGAGCGTCTCCGGCATGCTCAGGCTTTGGTCGTAATAGGACAGGTAGAAGTAGCCGTCTCCCAGGCCGTCGTTGTTCTCGTCGATACCCCAGTTGCCGCCGTTCGGGAAGGCCTCGGAGCCGGAGCCCCAGCTGTTCTTCACGATCCATGCGCCATCGTAGGGCGGCTGGTGGCCTTCCAGGAAGTTCGTGCGGCTGTAGTCGTCATCCCAGCCAAGATGGTGACGGCGTGGTTAGACTGCTGCGAATCGTAAGTGTAGTGCGCCCAGGTGTCCGTGTTGATGAAGACCGGCTCGCTTTCCTGGTTCGGACGCGACGCGTCGGCGCAGAACCCGATCTGCACGGCGCGGCCTTCCAAAAGCTCCGACTTGATGGCGATGGTTCCCTGCTCGTTATACTCGTACGTGTTGTAGATTTGGCCGTTTTCGTCGAATGCCCATCCGGCGCCAGTGGGGGACGGCGCTTTGACGCAGCGGAGGTCGCGTACTTCGAGGTGCGCAACCATACGGTGACGGTGCGGTTTCTTGACGGTGGCGAGGAGCGCGTGAACGATTCGCTCGTGCATGTGATAGACCAGCTGCCAACGGGCATGTTCGCGCGCAGCCACCGTGCGTTCATGGTGAACGTTGGGGCCGTGCGCTCGGTAAAGCGCGACGGGGTCGTCCTGCAGGACGGGTCGGAGGTGCCAGTGGGGCCGACGTACTATCGAAAGCTGCAGGATGCGCTGCTTCGGCATGCTCAGCGCCGTCACGCGAAAGGGCGGGGGAGAAGGCTCGGTGTCTCGTAAACGCATGCCCTCGCGGTATGTGCTTGCGAGCGGAGAAGCGTTCGCACGTTTCGTTTCGGTGCTACGGTGCCCGTCTTTTCCGCAACTGTACAACGACCTTTACAAACATTTGATTTAAACCTTACACAAGCGGTTTTCGAAGGGAATAGACTTTACAAGGTTTGCGCTTCGCCCGGTTTTGGCGAAGCGCGGAAGCAAGACTGAGGAGGAATCGAAAACCGTATGGACATCGTAACGCTTGTCGTCGTCGGCCTCGTGATCATCACGGCGCTTACGTTCGACTTCACGAACGGCTTCCATGACACGGCCAATGCCATGGCCACGTCCATTGCCACCGGCGCGCTGAAGCCGAAGACCGCGGTCCTTGCGGCCGGCACGCTCAATCTGGTGGGCGCATTCCTGTCTACCGAGGTGGCGAACACCATTTCCGGCGGCATTATCAACGAGCAGCAAGTGTCCATCAGCCCTGAATTCATCTTGGCAGGCTTGCTCGGCGCTATTATCTGGAATTTGCTGACCTGGCTGGTCGGCCTGCCTTCGAGCTCTTCGCATGCGTTGTTCGGCGGTCTCGTGGGCGCGGTCATCATTGGCGCGGGCGTCGAGGGCGTGAACTTCGCCGCTGTCCTCACGAAGGTCCTGATTCCGGCGCTCGTTTCGCCGGTCGTCGCTGGCTTGGCCGCCTTCTGCGCGACGCGCCTCATCTATCTGATCGTCCGGAAGATGAAGGACGGCGAGATTGAATCCGGCTTCCGTCATGGCCAGACGGTCACTGCTTGCCTGGTGGCGCTTTCTCACGGCACCAACGACGCTCAGAAGACCATGGGCATCATCACGCTGTGCCTCATCGCTGTCGGCGCCCAGCCTTCCGGCTCCGATCCGCAGCTGTGGGTTGTTGCCGTCTGCGGCCTCGCTATTGCTGTCGGCACCTACATGGGCGGCTGGCGCGTTATCCGCACGCTCGGCAAGGGCCTCACGGAAATCAACACGCCGCAGGGCTTCGCCGCGGAGGCCAGCTCTGCGACGACGATTCTTGTTTCTTCCCACCTGGGCTTTGCGCTGTCCACGACGCAGGTGTGCTCCGGTTCCATCATCGGTTCCGGCCTGGGAAAGAAGGGCTCTGAGGTCAATTGGAGCGTTGCGGGCCGCATGCTCGTAGCGTGGCTGGTCACCTTCCCGGCGGCGGGCATTATCGGCGCGGCGGCATGCGCGCTTACCAAGACGGGCATCGGCGGCGTTATCGGCGTAGTCCTGATCGCTATCGTCCTCGCGTTCGTCATCTTCCGTCTGTCGCGTCGCAACCCGGTCAACTCCATGAACGTGAACGACCAATCGGACGTCAAGATCAATGCCGAAACGGCCGCTCCGGCACAGGCTGCATAGGAAAGGAAGGGAGCTATGGAACTGTTCATGCAAGAAGCATCGAGCTTCGTCACGGTTCTTGTCGTCGCCATTTGCATCGCCAGCGCCATCAGCATTCTCTATGCGACAGGACTGCGCTTGTGGGCGGGCAGTGCGGTGGATGCCGAAGGAAACGCGCATCTTATGGCGCGTCTCGGGTCGGTCGTATGCTTTGCCGCCTGCGTTGCCATCGTGCTGTTCGCACTGTGGCTCATGATTCCGGTCTTCCATTAATCGCGCAGGGCGCGCTTCGTCCAGTACAATGGAGGAGAGGCGCGGACGCCTTGCCACGCGCTCTGTCGTCTCGATAGGGTGGCATTCGAGAGAAGGGACGTCCTTATGTTCAACAGCATTGTCGTCGGCATTGATGGTACCGACCGTGGCGCGCGGGCTCTTGAGTGGGCCGCACGCACTGCAGAGCGCGAAGGGGCGGGACTGACCCTGCTCGCTATCATCGACGAAAGCGTGGTCCAGGCGTACGGCACGCCTGCAGAGGATTTGCGCGGCTCTATCGAGCAGATGCTCGAGTCCGAGCGTGCGCGTATGCTCGAGTGCCATCCGAATTTGGAAACCTCGACGGCCATCGTCTCGGGCAAGATCGTTGAGTGCTTGACCGACGCTGCGCAGAAGCACGACATGATCGTCATGGGCTCTCACCATGGCCCTTCGGTGGGAGAGACCATCGGCGGCGCAAAGGGTTTGCGCGTGTCCATCTCCACTGACGTGCCGACGGTCGTCGTTCCCGCCGACTGGGATCCCGACGCCGAGCGCACGGGAATCGTGGTGGGCATCGGCCCGGACGATTCCAGCGACGACGCCATTCAGTTCGGCGTTCATGTCGCCTTGTTGCTCGACGAACCGCTGCGACTGGTTTCCGCATGGGGCCTGCCGCCCATGCTGTCCCGCTCTGCCGAAGCCATGGGAGGCGGCTTGCAGCCGGTGGGCGCGCAGTTCCAGCGTAACCTGGACGCCATAGTGGCGCGTTTGAAGGAAGAGTATCCGAGCCTGCAGGTAACGGGCGAGGCCGTAGAAGGTTCTGCGCCGTCTCGCGTGCTGGTGGATTGCAGCAAGGAGTGCCGTACGCTCGTGCTTGGCACGCACTCTCGCAAGGCGCTTGGCCGTGCGGTATTCGGCTCTGTCACGCACAGTGTGCTGCTGAACCTGCAGACGCCGACGGTCGTGGTGCCGAAGAAGTAGGCATTGCCGAGGCAAGGCATTCGTTGCGCATGCTTTGGTTCAGTGCATTCGGGGTCGGAAGACCCCTCTGTCCGACGATGCCGTAGCGAAGCCCTTGAAACCGAATAGTCGGCAGATTTCCTGCCTCTGCGAAGTCCCGGGCTGGTGCTCGGGACTTGATTTTTGCGGGGCTTTCATTTCCGGAGATTTTTGCTGCAGCCCTTCGGCGTTGGGGCAGGCGCGGTTGCGAGGACGTCCCCGCTTGACCGGGCTTCGCACGCTTGCTGCTCGCGGCGCCTTGGACGGTTCGGCATTGATGGTCCGATTCGGCCCCATGCGTTCGCTATCCGCGTTTCGAACCCTGGCGTGAAATGCCGCCTTTGTGGCCGGATGCTTTGTTCGGTCCCATGCCCTTGAGGGTGCGGACGTTCTCGCGCCCGCGTGCTTCGAAGGGGGAGGTGCGGTGCGTTCCCTTGGCGTCTTTGCGCAGGTGTGCCCAAGAAGGACGGTCGCTTCGGTTCGTCATCGGTCTTCCTTGACTTTGAGGGATTGGAGGTATGCTTTGCGCTCGGGGCTGATGCGGCGGGATTCGCGCGCTTTCTGGAGCGATTTGTTGTGCGTCCAGGCATCCAAGGTCGCGGTTTCGAACAGAGAAATCGTCGCATCGTACTGCTTGACGAGCGCGAAGCTGAAATACCACGCACGTGCCATGTTCACGTAGTATTCAGGACGGCGGATGCGTGCGACAATCTGCAGCTGGGAAGGCTCGAACGCTTCGTCCAGGAACAAGCTCATCAGCTGGACGATGCCGCAGCGCACGGCGTATTCATGTGCGGATTCGGTCCATTCGCGGATCTTTTCCAGCACGGCAGGCAGGTCGCGCTTGAAGGCAGGCACTTTGATGAGGTCGCATGTTGCCCAGTTGTCTACGTGAGGCAAAAAGGCATCCAGCATATCGAAGGCATCGGAGGCAGTGCGGGCGCGCAGGCCGATGAGCATGCCGTGCAGGTTCATCTCTTCGTAAAGGGAGTGCGGCAATTCCTGCATGAAAGCATCGGCGCGGGCATCGTGCGCGAATGCGCGCGCGTACCGGCGTAGGTCAGGCGTGCGCACGCCGAGGATGCGGGCTGGGTCGACGGTCGGCATGAGCTTTGCCTGGAATGTTTGATAGGCCGGGTCTGCCAAGGATGCCAGCTCATTTTCGACGCTTTGCATGCGCTTCCTTTCTTCGGTGTGTGCCTCCGTGCATCATAGCGAACATGACTCCACGGCAGAATACGATTTCGGCGGTGCGGCTCTCAGCGGAAAATGACGAAGCGTAGAAGCGGGAAACCCCAGCAAGCCTGCAGTGCCATCGTCGCCATCTTCACGAACACCTCGTCAATGCCGAATGCGCTCGGCGCGAGGGAAAGCGCAGTCGTGCTGAACAGGTAATTCCATACCCAAAGCAGGACGAACAAGATGATGCTCCGGACGATATTGCCCGACGACTTGAACGTTACGTTTCGGTTGAGCAGGAAGTTCGTGCTCGCTGAAAGCACGATTGCCGTCCCGTTGGCAAGGCTATGCGGCAGGCCAAGAAAGTTAAGGAGTGCGAAGGCTCCTAGCTCCACGATCGTTTGCGTTCCCGATACGCCGAAGTATTTTGCCAAGATGGCGACCAACGGCTGTGGTGGTGCAGTGGTGCGTGCACGCTCTTTCGGCTCGTATGCGTCACAGCCTGGCATCTCCGCGCTTTTCGCGGAGGTCTCGTGAGCGCTCGGTTCTTCCGTGCGCATCGAACGCGGAAGCATGGGAGCAATCTGGTCGGTTTCGGGCGTGTTCTTGTGGTGGTTCATACCGTTTCGAAAGGCTTCGCTTACAAATCGTCGTTTACGCGTGCTCTCCGCGCAAGCTGAGGGAAGGCAGGCGTGTGCAGGCTTCCTGCAGCATGCGCTCGCGTGGTGTAATGACACGACGCTCGCGTCCTTCCGGCGTGAAGTCGGCAAGGGCGCTGTTTTCAGGTGCGTACAGGCGCGCGGTGGCGCGAAGTTTTTCGCGGCGTGCTTGGAAGTCCTGCAGGACGGACGATGTTTTTACGCGGCGGGTGCCGCTGGCTGCTTCGGTCGCATCGAGCGCGAACTTGCGGAACATGCCGCGCCGGTCGAACTCGCTGTTGCGCGCGTACTCTTCCACAAGCGTGCGGGCTAAGGGCGCTTCCTCGGCGAAGCCAACCGTGCGTCCGGTCCACTCTTGCGCGGTCTCGATAGCGCGCGTAAAGCGCTCAAGGGCCTCTTTGCCTGCCTTTTCGCAGTCCATGCAACGATCCATGTCGCAGACGGCGACGATAGGCGTTTCAGCAGTGAGGGCAAGGGTCCAGAACTCTGCGCATCCGGCAGCAAGGCAAGGCAAGGCTACCGTGTTCGCTGCAGGCTGCATGTTTTCGGGGATGTGCTCGGTGCAGGTCACGTATGCCGCCTCGTCATGGCTTGCAATGCGCAGAATGCGGGCTGCCGTATCCTGCGCGGTGCGCGTAGTGGACGCAAAGGCATCGCACACGCCCTGGCAGATGCCGCAGTCGGTGCATGCGTTCCAGTCGATGGCCGGTGCCAAAGAACGCATGTGCGCTCGATTCGCGTTGTGCGGGGCGTGTTCCGTCGTCGTGTCTGCTTTGGTTTCGGCGTGCAGTGGCGTATGCGCGCTGTCAGCGGCAGGAAGGACGATGGCGCCATGAGGGCAGGCGTCAGCGCAAGCCGCGCATGCAGCAGGTGTGCGGTCGACGGCTGCGCGTTCGGCAAGCATGCCGTCTACGCCTGAGGCGCTACTTGCTTTCGGATGTCTCAGTGCATCGTTTGCGCGCGAGCAATACTCCGCAATGACGATGAAGGGATGCTCGGCGCGCGCAGACGTGCGAGCGGATTCGAGAGGGGGCAGGTTCGAGGCTTCGGAATCGCGCAGCGTGTTTTCACTTGTGCGCAGGGCGCTTGCAGCTGAGATGTTCGTTTCGGCTTGTTCGCTGGTTTGTGTGCCGTCGTGTTCCGTCATGTTCGCTCCACCTGCTTTGGTCGTTGTAGTCAGGGGCGCAAGGTGCGCACGAGCACTCTTGCGAGCGCCTGGCCGCCTGTCAGTGCAGAAGCGCCGTCGACGGTGCGACGGCGCTTCCTTTCAATCTGCCTGGCGCTTTACTAGGCGCCGAAGACCTCGGAGAGGGTCTGGTCGATGCGCGCGAGAATGTCCTCGCGCGGCAAAAGCTCGATGGACTCGAACAGCGGCGGGCTTACCATGTTTCCGCAGACGGCTACGCGGACCGGCTGGAACACGCCTTTCGCTTTCATGTCGAGCGTTTCGGTCAGTGTGCGCACGCGCTCTTGCAACGGCTCGCATTCCCACGGAATGCTTTCGTCTGCCAGAATGTCGCGCACGGCGCGCAACACTTCGTCCGCGCGAGCGCCCTCTTTCGTGAGAATCTTCGTCACGCTCTTTTCGTCGAGCTCCACGCGACCGCCCCAGAACATATACGCAAGCTTGTCCGGCACCTCGTCCAAACGCTGCAGGCGCTCCGCCACGAGCGGATAGAGCTTTGCGTACCATTCAGGACGTGCGTCGATGTCGGCTTCGTCGGCGCCGCTTTGGACGAGCCACGGGCGAGATGCCTGCGCCCAGGCGTCAGCGCCCATT
This sequence comes from Candidatus Aveggerthella stercoripullorum, assembly GCA_018712955.1. Classification (GTDB taxonomy): domain Bacteria; phylum Actinomycetota; class Coriobacteriia; order Coriobacteriales; family Eggerthellaceae; genus Aveggerthella; species Aveggerthella stercoripullorum. Next base: position 1,324 of record DVGB01000076.1, on the reverse strand, counting down.
TCTTTGATGTACTGGCCGTTCATCCAGTCGAGTTTCGTCTCGTCGAAGACAGCGTCTTTCTTCGTAATGCGATCCAAGCTGAACTCGCGGCAGAGTGTTGCGCGGTCGATGATGGTCGTCTCGCCGTCCAGGCTCCAACCGAGCAGCGCCAAGAAGTTCACGAGCGCGTCGGAGAGGTAGCCGCGGTCACGGTACTCTTCAACGGACGTCGCGTTGCGGCGCTTCGAAAGTTTGCGGCCGTCTGCGCCCAGGATCATGGACAGGTGCGCGAACGTCGGCACCGGGCGGCCGAGCGCCTCGTAGATAAGAATCTGGCGCGGTGTGTTGGACAGGTGATCGTCGCCGCGGATGACGTGCGTGACCTCCATGTTCGCGTCATCGCAGACCACGGCGAAGTTGTAGGTGGGCGTGCCGTCAGTGCGCACGAGAATCATGTCGTCCATGACGTCGATGGGGAAGCTCATATGGCCGTAAACCGCGTCGTCAAATTCCACCGGGCCATGGTCTTCCGGCACCTTCAAGCGCCAGACGTGCGGTTCGCCCGCGTCGATGCGCGCCTGCGCCTCTTCGGCGGACAGGGCGCGGCAGGTGCGGTCGTAACCGGAGTAGCCGCCTTCATTGGCCTCGGCGGCAGCGCGCTTGGCGTCCAGCTCCTCCTTCGTGCAGAAGCAGGGGTAGGCCGCGCCGCGCTCTTTGAGGATTTCGAGCGCTTCGGTGTAGGTGTCGAAACGTTGGGTCTGCAGGTACGGGCCAAACTCCCCGCCTACTTCGGGGCCTTCGTCCCAGTCGAGCCCCAGCCAGCGCATGGCGCGGAGGATGACCTGCTTGTTCTCTTCGGTAGAACGCTCAGGGTCGGTGTCCTCAATGCGCAGGATGAACGTACCGCCCATAGCGCGGGCGAATGCCCAGTTGTAAATGGCAGTGCGAGCGCCGCCGATGTGCAGTTCGCCGGTGGGCGAGGGCGCGAAGCGGACGCGAACGGTGTCAGCCATGGTGCTCCTTCGATAGCTTGTCTGCTCGATAATGCAACACAACATCATACTGCATCGAAGCATCGATAGGTGTGGCTTACGCTGGGTATTCACGTCTATCGCCGAACGTGCGCGGTTTCGGCAAACGCTGTGTTCCGTTTGCTTGCGTTTCTTTCGGAGACGCAATTGTCGGATGCGCGCAGCGGATTGAGCGAATAGGATGGTGCCGACATTCGATCGGGCGATAATGTCCAACGCTGATTCCAGCAGACTGATGCCGGAACAATCAATTTGCAGGTTTCCGGGCGGTTAGTGGAAAGAATTTCGAGTGTTGAACCCGTTCTTGCCGACGA
>DVGB01000075.1 GCA_018712955.1 Candidatus Aveggerthella stercoripullorum | reverse complement strand
GGCGTCTCCAAAGCCGTTTCGCCCGTATCTTCGTCCGCTTCCACGTCTGCGAACTCGTCGGCAAAGCCCGAGCCGTTTGCTTCTTCCGCGAAGACTTCCGCCTCAGGACCGACAGGATCCTGCACGGTAGCTTCGGCTCCCTCTTCCTGCACTTCTTCTGTACGCGCTTCAAACGCGTCGTCCTCTTCAGGCACGCCGGACGCCTCTGCCTCCGCCGCTTTCGCCGCACGCTCTTCCGCCTCGAGATAGACGGGCAGCGGACCGCCTTCGCGTTCGGCAGCCAGACCGTCAGACTCCTCGTCGTAACGCTCGTCAAAGTCGCCTATGAGCGCTGCCGCGAAATCGAGCGCATTGAAATCGCGCAGGTCTTCGATGCGCTCTCCCACGCCGATCTTGATGATAGGAAGCTCCAGCTCGTGCGAGACCGCAAGCGCAATGCCGCCTTTTGCCGTTCCGTCAAGCTTCGTGACGATGAGCGCGTCCAGCTGCAGCGCACGGTTGAACTCGCGCGCCTGCTGCAAGCCGTTCTGCCCGGTCGTCGCGTCGATGACAAGCACCGTGTACACCGGCAGGCTCGAGCGCTTGCGCACCACCGTGACGACTTTCTCCAGCTCGCGCATAAGGTCGGCAGACGTGTGAAGACGACCTGCCGTGTCGATGAGCACCAGGTCAGCGCCGATTTCCTCAGCACGCTCGATAGTGTCGTAGCAAACGCTCGCCGGATCGCTGCCGCGCTCGCGCGTGACCATCTCGACGTTCGCGCGCTCTGCCCAGACCTCCAACTGCTCGATGGCGGCCGCACGGAACGTGTCGGCAGAGCCGAGGATGACCGCACGGCCTTTGTCGACGGACTCTTTCGCTATCTTGCCGACCGTGGTGGTTTTGCCCGTACCGTTGATGCCCACGAAAAGCACGAGCGCCGGATCGCCGCTTAGGATTTCGTCGCCTCCGGGCGTGAAGGTTTCGGCGATATGGTCTTTCAGCAGATCGAGCACCGCATACGCATCAGGAAGCGCCTGACGGCGTGCCTGATCCTGCAAGCGCTCCACGATGTCGCATGCTGCGGGCGCACCGACGTCAGAGAGCACGAGCGTCTCCTCGAGCGTCTCCCAGAATTCGTCGTCCAAGTCCGGGCCACGGTCCAGAAGGACGTTCATTTGCTCCTTGAACTTATCGCGCGAACGCTGCAGCCCCTCGCTGATACGGTCGAAAAAGCCCATGCGGACTCCTTACTTATCGATGTGCGTACAACCTGCCAGTATACCGAAATCCGCGCACCGCCGCGGCCGGAGACGAAAGCTCCGCTCACGCGCCGACACCGCACACCGCCTTCTCTCACGAACTCACGACGCGCTTCAGCCGGCCCGCGATGGCAGTCTACAGCTTCTGCGACACGACCTTCGTCACGCCGTCCGACTGCATGGACACGCCGAACAGGGCGTCCGCCATCTCCATCGTGCGACGTTGGTGCGTGATCATGATGAGCTGCGTGTCGTGGCGCTGCGCGTCAAGGTAGGCAACCAGGCGCCGCAGGTTCGTGTCGTCAAGTGCTGCCTCGACCTCGTCCAAAATGTAGAACGGCGTAGAGCGGATACGGTAGACCGCGAACAGCAGCGCAAGGGCCGTCAACGATTTCTCGCCGCCGCTCATGAGCATCATCTTCGTAATGCGCTTGCCACGTGGCTGCGCGTTTACTTCGACGCCCGTATGCTCCATGTCATCCGGATCGACCAACGAAAGGCTGGCGGACCCTCCCGGGAACAGGACGGCAAAGATTTCTTGGAAGTTCCGGTCGACCTGCTCGAACGTGCGTGCGAAATCGTCGCGCATGCGGGCGTCAATCGCACGGACGATCTTTGCGAGCGCGCGCCGCGCACCCTCTAGATCGTCAAGCTGAGATGCCAGGTAATCGTAACGTTTCTTGAGCTCTTCGTACTCTTCTGCAGCATCCGGGTTGATGGTGCCCATGTTCGCAATACGACGGCGCAGCTTGAACGCCCTCTCTTCTACGTCAGCGCGCGATTCCAGCGGCGGCAGCTCAAGAGCCTTCTCCATGGACGTTCCGCAGTCTTTCACGATGGCATCCACCGCTGCCTGCACCTGCACCTCGAGACGGCCTTTCTCGACACGAGCGGCAGAAAGCTCCGTGCTTGCCGCATCGTAGGCATCGTGCGCCGCGCGTGCAGTCTCGCGCGCGGCGTTCACCTGCGCGTGCAGACCGCTCGTGGCATCTTGAGCCTGCTGGGTCTCCCGTTCAAGCTGCTCCGTCCACGCCCTCGCACTGTCGGCGAGCTTCGCGAACGACGCAAGCAGCGGCTCCGTGCGGTCGGCGACACGATGCCAGGCGGCAAGCGTCGTGCGGGACGCCTTATCCTGCGCTTCGATCTCCTGGATGTCATGCTGGCGCGCAAGCACGATGCGCTCAGTGTACGAAGCACGCTCGCTCATCGTTGCCACCTGCAGTTTCGCTTCCGTCAAAGCTTCCCCTGTACGGCTCGATTCCTCCTGGAGCGGGTCAAGGTCACGCTGCTGTTTGCGCGTGCGCTCGATAGCCGCCTCAAGGTCTTCGTTCAGCCGCGAGAGACGCTCGTCAAGCTCTTCGACGGTCGGACGCGCTTTCTCGAGCGCAGCCTGCGCCTCAGCGCGCTGGCGCTCCAAATCCTCGAATTCGCGCCTGATGCTGGACAGCTTCGCCTCCGCGCCTTTTACCGCAGAGGCGGCCGCATCGGCGGCTCCTCTCGCCTGCGCGTACGCCTGGCCCGCCTTGAGGCTTTCAGCCTGCGCGTCCCTTTGGGCGGACTCGGCGGCAGCAACCGCGCTTCCCGCTTCGTCCAAAGTGCGCTGCGCGCGCTCGGACTCTGCCCGCAGCAATTCGATGCGTCGATGGCGTGCCAAAGCGCCTTCTTCGTCCTCCCCCGTGAGCGCAAGCGTGACCTTGCCGTTTCCCCAGGCAACAAACCCTTCGGACGTGGCAAAACGCGCACCCCGCCCGTCAGCACGGCGGCAGGCAAGGGCCTCTTCGGGCGTGCGGCAGACGTAGACATCGCCGAGCAAGGCCTCTATCGCGCCTCGGTGGTCTTCCGAAAACGAAAGGGAGTCGACCAGGCGCGATGCGCCTGCGGCCTGCGGCGCCCACGTCCGCGAAGGCTTCATCTCGTCAAGCGGCAAAAACGAGGCGTCGCCAGACGAAAAGACGCCCGCAAGCGACGCGGCAAGCGCCGCGGCGGATTCCGCATCCCGCACGAACAGCGCGTTCAAATCGGCACCGAGCAACGTCTCCAGCAGCGTATCGAACTCTTCGGGCGCGCTCACTTCATGCGAAAGCGGGCACAAGGAGACGGAAAGCTCCTCGCGATGGTCGAGCATCCACGAAAGCGCCGGATTCGCGGTCATGTGCGCGCGTTCGACCTCTTCGAGCGCCTGGGCCTCAGCGGACACGCGGGACGACTCCGCGCGCGCCTCGTCGAGCGCAGCACGCGCCGCCGTTGCCGCGTTAAGCGCCTCGGACACTGCCGCACGAGCGCGCTCGTCCGCTTCTTTCAGAGCGTCCGCGCGTTCTGCGGCAGCGGCCGCCTCGGCGCGCAGCGCGTCCGCTTCCTGAAGTGCGCGCTCCAGCTGAATTTCCAGCTCTTTGCTGTGGCCTGCTATGAGCTTCTCGTGCGCCATGCTGTTCGCAAGCGTCTCCTGCGTCTCAGCGCGGCGCTTGCCGACCGCGTCGATTTCCGTCCGCAGCTTCTTCTGGGCATGGCGGGAAGACGCGAGCGCATTCGCCAGCTCGCGCGATGAGCGCGCAAGCTCGTCGCGCTTACCGGAAAGCTGAGAGAACTTCAGCTGCGCAGCCTGCAGGTCGGCCTTCACTTCGGCAAGCTGGCCTTCTGCGTGCACAAGCTCTGCCTGCGCAGATGCCGCCTTCACGCGGTTTTCCTCCAGCTTTACCTCCAGCTGTTCCGCCTGGCGTTCTGCAGTCCGACGCTTTTCTCTCAAGACGAGGGAAAATGCATCAAAGCGCTCCTGCGCACTCTGGGCGGCGCGATAACGCTTTGCAAGCTCTCCGGCATCCAGGCTCTCCTCCTGCACTTTTCGCTGCAGGGCCTCGACGGCGGCTTCCGACGCCTCGACCGTCTGGCGTATTGCCTCGGCGCGCTCCGCAAGCCGGGCTTCCGTCTCCTGGGACACGTCCCATTTTTGCTGCAAGGTGCGCAGGTCGTCCACAGCAAGCGCAAGGTTCGCCTCGGCCAGCTCGGCAGAGGCCTCTTGGTAGGCTACCGCACGCTTCGCCTTGCGCTCAAGCGGCCCAAGCTGCCGTTGAATTTCCCCCACCACGTCCTTCACGCGCGCAACGTGCTGGTCCATCTGCTCGATCTTACGCTCGCTTTTCTGCTTGCGCTGCTTATGCTTGAGCACGCCTGCAGCTTCCTCGATAAGCGCGCGGCGGTCCTCAGGCTTCGACTGCAGAATGGAATCCAGACTACCCTGCGAGATGATAGAGTGCGTGCCGGTGCCCAGCCCCGTGTCGTGCAGAATGTCGAGCACGTCCATGCGCCGCGCAAGCGCGCCGTTGATCAGGTATTCACTTTCACCCGAGCGGTACATACGCCGCGTGATGGAAACTTCCGTAAAGTCGACAGGAAGCGTGCCGTCCGAATTGTCCAGCACCAAGTCGACTTCGGCAACGCCGACCGGCTTGCGCGCAGAGGAGCCGGCGAAGATGACGTCTTCCATGGCCTGACCGCGCAGGTTCTTCGCATTGCGCTCGCCGAGAACCCACAACACTGCGTCCGAAATATTCGACTTTCCCGACCCATTCGGCCCTACTACCGCAGAAATGCCCGGCTCGAACGAAAGCGCGCTTCGGTCGGCAAAGGACTTGAAGCCTTTGAGAACCAGCTGTTTAAGGTACATGGGCTCCTAGTCCTTCTGGGTGCGGCGAGCCTCGCGCTCGGCCTTCTTCGCCTGCGCCTTCTCCGCCTTGCGACGGGCTTTCTCCGTCTTTTTCAGCTCGGCATCCGCCGCCTCTATGCTGCGAAGGGCCTTTTCTGCCGCCTGGCTTTCAGATTCTTTTTTCGTCCGCCCAACGCCGCGCGCAAGCGCCTGCAGTCCGGCATAGACCTGCGTGATGAACGTGCGGTCGTGCGGCGGACCCTGAGTCTCTACCAGCTTGTACGTCGGCGTTATACCGTCCTCCTGGAGTTTTTCCTGCAGGATGCTCTTTGGATTTTCCGGCTCTTTAGCCATGTCAAGGGACATGTGGTCTAAAAGCGTGGCAGCGACGAAACGCTGCGCCACCTCAATCCCGGCATCCAGGTACAGTGCCGCGACCGTTGCCTCGTACACGTTCTCGAGCGCCGAATGCAAGCCGCGCCTGCCTGTGCCCGCTTCCGACAGGCCAAACACGATGATGTCGGCGAAACCGAGCGATTCGGCAACCTTCGCCAGCGACGACCCTGCCACCAACGCCACCTTGATGCGCGTCAGACCGCCTTCGTCGAGCTCCGGATAGCGATGGAAGGCCTCGGTGGCAACGATAGCACCAAGGACCGAATCCCCTAGAAACTCCAGCCGCTCGTACGAGAACTTCACCGGCTTGCCTTCCACGGCCGAAGGGTGCGTGATGGCAGAGAGCAGCAACCCTGGCTGTGCGAAGACATGGCCGACGATGGCCTGTGCCTGCTCGAGCTTTTCAATCTGTTCCTGCGTAAACGTCGACGGGTCGCCCCATTCCATGCGCTCGTCCTCCATCTACCTCACCACCGCCTGGGCAATCAGTTCGGGCACGCGTCCGCGCGCAATCTTCGCCGTCGTGTGGATACCGTTCTTCACCGCAGTCGGGCTGGAAGAGCCGTGGCCGATGATGCAGGCGCCCTTCACGCCCAAAAGCGGCGCGCCACCGTAGGTTTCAGCGCTCAGGCGGCCTTTTAGCTCGGTCAGCCCGCCTTTGACCGCCAGCGCGCCGAGCTTTGCGACCGGCGAGCTGACAAGCGCTCCTTTAACGGCTTTGAACAGCACCGACGCCGTTCCCTCAATGGTCTTGAGGCACACATTGCCTGTAAAACCATCCGTCACCACCACGTCGAAGCGCGCTTCCAGGATGTCCCCGCCTTCACAGTTGCCTGCGAATTCGGGCACCCGCGCAGAGAGCAGCTTGTGGCACTCTTGGGCGAACGCGCTGCCTTTCGCCTCTTCCGACCCAATGTTGAGCAGGCCGACCTTCGGTTCGGCAATCCCCACGACCTCGCGCGCATAGACGCTTGCCATTTGGGCGAACTGCACCAAATATTCGGGCTTGCAATCGGCGTTCGCCCCCACATCGCACATGACGACAGGGGCAACCGGAGACGGCAGCACCGTGAGCAGCGTCGGTCGGGCGACGCCCTTTGCACGCCCCATCACCAACGTTGCCGCCGCCAGGCATGCACCAGTAGATCCGGCAGAGAAGAACCCTTGTGCTTGTCCCTCTTTGACCAGACGGCAGCCGACCACGATAGACGAGTCCTTCTTTGTGCGCACGGCGTTCGCCGGATGTTCGCCCATGGCTATTTCCTCGGTGGTGACCTGGGCGGTACAGCGCTCATGGGATGCAGCGAAAGGCTCCACGACCTCGCGCGGTCCGCACAGGACGATTGCCAGGTCGGGGTCTTCCTTCAAAGCCTCCGCCGTGCCTTCGAGCACGACAGCGGGCGCGTCGTCGCCGCCTAAAGCGTCGACAGCCAGAGTAGTCTTCTCAGCCATGGTCGCTCCTTGGAAAGACGCACCTTGCGCGCCTTCTCATAGTTCACTTCGTAATCAGTGTTCGTGGTTTCGCACATTATAAGCCGAGGGGCACGCTTACCGCGCCCTCGCCGTAACCGTCAGGAAAGAGTTACGCAAAACGACCACCCTGCCATATCGAACGAAACGCCTTGCCACGAGCGCATTCGCCACACAGGGCCCTTCTTCCCGACGTGAGAAGAATGGCATTGAAAAAGGCCCTTGCGGGCCCTTTTCGATGCTATTCCATTTCGAAATAGAAACTAGTCGACCACGATGACTTCGCGGCCCTTGTAGTAGCCACAGTTCGGGCACACGCGATGCGGAAGCTTGACCTCGCCGCAGTGCGGGCACGTGGAACGGGCGGGAGCGTTCATGCGGTCATGAATGCTGCGACGGGCATGGGTGCGAGCACGACCCTTTTTTTGCTTAGGTACTGCCATGACTTTTCTCCTTCTGCACAAAACGAGCCTGCGCTCGATATAACTGTGTGAAACACGCAAAGCGGTATGCTAGCAAAGGAAAAGACGTTATGCAAGGAAAGAACCAATATTCACAAAATCGTTCTTTCCCGACGCCTGAGCCATCCCGCGCAAGCGCGAAGCGCCTGTTTCGTGCCCGATTTAGAACAGCCCGCTCTTCCTGCTTAGTCGAACTGGTAATTCTTCAAAGCGGCGAAGGGGTTCTTCGCAAGCTCGAATTCCTCGTCCGCCTCCTCGGGCTCGCAGTCGCACGGACCGTCGTTGAGGTTCTTTCCACACTGCGGGCACAGACCCAAGCAGTCCTCGCGATGAAGGGGAACGAGCGGAAGCTCGACGATCAAGGCAGCGGAAAGCAGCGGCTCCAAATCGAGGGTTCCATCTTCGGGAAGAAGCTCGAACTCCTCTTCTTCCGCTTCTTCCTGGCCTTCGGTTTCCAGGCCAGGAATAAGGAAGAAGCCTTCCACCTCGCCTGCCAGATCAAGCTCGAACGGTTCGGCACATCGCGCGCAGTCGGTCTCGGCACGGCCTTTCACCGTTCCTGCGACAAGCAGCGCACCGCCCGTGTTCGAAACGGTCACACTCCATGCAAGCGGACGCGAGAAACGATACTCGTCCGGACCGGAAACGAGCACGCCTGCATCCCACATGCCCTCGAACTGCTGGAATTCCGCAGTCGAGTACAAGCGGTCAGGAATATGAATGAGAGGATTCATGTACTAGCGGGGGTTCAGGGAGTTGGCGTTCAGGCGGTCGCGGCAACGGCGCACGTTGTTAAGCAGGTTGTCGAGGCTCTGCTCAACATGCGAGAACACCTCGTCAGCGTAGTCTTCGGCGCCGGCGCGGGTCTGACGCTCCAGCTCGCGCGCGTCAGCCATGATGGTCTCGGCCTGCTGCTGGGAAATGCGCACGATCTCCTGCTCGCTTGCGATGGTGAGCGCCTGGCTGCGCGCGTCTTCGATAAGACGGTTGGCCTCGGCCTCGGCGTCGTCAAGCAGCGCCTGGCGCTCGCGCACGATCTGGCGGGACTGCGCGAATTCGCTCGGGAACGTGTCGCGAATCTCGTCCATGATCTCGAAGGCGGCCGCAGCATCGACCTGCCGCATGTTGCTTTTGCCGAACACCGGCTTAGAGTCTTCCAGGAGGATAGCAAGCTCCTCGATAAGGTTCAGAACTCCCGTTTCGTCCATTAGGCTCTTCCTTCCGTTGCTGCGTTTCAACTGCGTTGCGCTGCGCTTCTGCGCGTTCTTGTCTGTAAGCCGAATTATTGTAGCATGCCCTGCAAGCAGCGCAAAACCTTCCCATAAAGCGCGCATTTAAGCAGACTGTGCGCGGGCGCTCTGCCGCTTACCGGCCAAAAGCGCCTTTAGCTGTCCTCGACGGGAAAGCGCGCTTCCAAAGCCTCCTTTACGCACGCGGGAACGAAACGGTCGTAGTCTGCATGGAGCGCTGCCAGCTCGCGCACGATAGAAGAAGACAGGTACATGTACTCCGGAGGCGACATGACAAACAGCGTTTCGATGGACGTATCCATCTGGTAGTTCATCGCCGTCATCTGGAATTCGTACTCGAAGTCCGTAATCGCGCGCAGCCCTTTCACGACCACGTTCGCGCCTTTTCGCCGCGCAAACGTGGTGAGCAGGTCGTCGAAGCCTTCGACCGTGACATTCGGCATGTCCGCCGTCGCTTTCTGGGCAAGCGCAACGCGCTCTTCCAGCGTAAAAAGAGGGCGTTTCTTCTGGGAAGCTGCAACCGCCACGATCACTTGGTCGAACAGCTGCGCTGCGCGCGCGATCACGTCCATGTGACCATTGGTGATAGGGTCGAACGTACCCGGAACCAGTGCCGTGCTCATCGCGCTTCCTCCCCTGCGCCGTCAACGTCGTCCAAACGTCTTCTCATGATCTCGATGACCGTGCCGCCGTACACTTTGCGCGACACGACGGTCAATTGTAGTCGAACGAGCTCTTCGGCAAGCGCTCCTTCGGAGAAATCCTGCCGTTTGTCGTGCTCATAGCAGACCACGGCATCGTTAGCGAGCGCTCCTGCCTCTTCGAGCGCACGAACGACCCCCAAGACCTCGCATGCATCGTATGCGTAGGGAGGGTCGAAGAACACCAGGTCAAACGATGGGCGAACAAAAGTTGGCGGCCGTTTCAGAACGTCCTCCCGATGCAAACGCGCTCTTTGCGCGCCTGTTTTGGCCCCTTCCGCCGCAAAGCCTCCCCTGCGCGCATTCCTTCCACCGCGCGAAGGACCGCCCGCTGCAAGCCCCAGTTTTTCAAAGTTGGCGCACAGAGCCCGCAGCGCAGCGCTGTCTTTCTCGAAAAAATGGGCGCACGATGCTCCGCGCGAAAGCGCTTCCAGCCCCAACGCCCCGCTTCCTGCGAACGCATCCAGGACGACGGCACCCTCGAATCCTCCGCGCTCGCTTGCAAGCGCGCTCATGAGCGATTCCCTCACGCGGTCCGCCGTCGGCCTGGTGTCCGTCCCCTTCGGTGCCGCAAGCGGCCTGCCACGCCACTCTCCCGCTATGATTCGCATGTCACCTTCCTGTTCTTCTCTGCAGTCTGCGACCGCACGGCATGCCGGCTCTTCGCGCCCAGCCCGCGAACAATGCTCAGTCTTTCTTGTCCTCGCACCGCGCAAACAGCATGCGCACCTCGCGCGCAAGCGCCCGATGGGCAGGCATGTCCATTTCCGGATCCTCGGCAAGCACGTCCAAGGCGTCGGCGTGCGCCGCCTCGACGATAGCCCTGTCGCGCACGACGTTCACCAGCTTCAACGTCGAAGCGCCATGCTGGCGGTTGCCAAGAATGTCGCCTTCCCGGCGCAAGGCAAGGTCGCTTTCCGCGACCGCGAAGCCGTCTTCGGTCCGCTCCATGACGGCAAGGCGCTCGAGCGCCGCCGGAGCCCGCGACCCCGATACCAAGAACACGCTCCCTGGATGATCGCCGCGCCCGACGCGGCCGCGCAGCTGATGCAGCTGCGCGAGCCCGAACCGCTCGGCGTCCTCCACGATCATCACCGTGGCGTTCGGAACGTCGACTCCCACCTCGATGACCGTCGTGGCAACCAGGACCCGCACGTCGCCCGCGCGGAATCGCTCCATGACCTCGCGTTTCTCCTCACCGCTCATCTTTCCGTGCAGCAGTCCCACCTTAAAGTCGGGAAACACTTTAGCCTGCAAGAAGCGGGCTTGCGCGGACGCCGCCTTAAGGTCTTCGTCGGGCATTTCGCCGTCCTCGATGACGATCACGCCATACTCGTAGGCTTCTTCCCCGTACGCACGGCCTGAGGGCTCTTCGTCTTCCTTTCCGTCCGCAGGGCTTCCAACGAGCGGGCAGACAACATAGACTTGGCGTCCTTCGCGCAAGGCCTCGCACGCCGCATCATAGGCTACGCCTTGAGAAGAGCGGTCGAGCACGCGCGTGGTGTTGCCCGCACGGTTGCGCGGCCGCACCGTCAGGTACGAAAGCGTGGAGTCGCCGTAAATGGCCAGCGCTAATGAGCGCGGAATGGGAGTGGCGGTCATGGTGAGCACGTCGGGCGCGACCCCTTTGCGCACCAGGGCCTCGCGCTGAGCTACGCCGAAGCGCTGCTGCTCGTCGATGACGACAAGCGAGCAGCAGGGCGTGCGCACGTCGTCCTCCAAAAGCGCCTGAGTTCCGAACAGCACATCGACGGTTCCCGCCGCAGCGCGCTCAAGAACCGCCTCCCTTTCACGGGCGGGCGTCGAGCCCGTCACGGTCTCCCATGTCACGCCCGCCTGGTCAAGAAGCGGGCCAAGACTTTTCTCGTACTGGCGCGCGAGCACTTCCGTCGGCGCCATCATAAACGCCTGCGTGCCGGTGTCCGCAACCGCGCACAGAGCATGCGCTGCAACGACGGTCTTGCCCGTGCCGACATCCCCCAGGAGCATATGCTTCACGCAATGCTGCTGCGCCATTCCTTGCAGCAGTTCGCGCGCGGCACGCTGTTGCTCTTCCGTAAGCTCGAACGGCAACGCTTCGCGAAACCGCGCAAGATGCGGGCCGTCGGTACGGTGCGCTGTCGCCTGCGCGTCTTGTGCGGCATTGCGAGAGCGCATGAGCAGATGGAGCTCCAGCATGAGCAGTTCTTCGTAAGCAAGACGGCGGCGAGCCGCCTGAACGTCCTCCATATGGTGAGGCTCGTGCACGGCCCGCATCGCTGCCAGACGGCTCGGCAGCCGATATTTCATGCGCAGCTCCAGAGGAAGCGGATCGTACATGCCTTCGCACAAATCAAGCGCGGCCGAAACCAGACGACGAATCTGCGCCGTCGGCATGCGTTCGGTGGCAGGGTGCACGGGAACGACCATGCCGACCGCAGAGGCCCCTTCCTCAAGGGGCTCAAGGAACGGATTCGTCATTCGTTTGAAGCCGTAATTGAACTCCACCTTGCCGGCAACGGCAAGGGCATCCCCCGCATGCAGGCGATCGGCCAGCCACGGCTGCCGAAAGCACGTGACCACCAGGACGCCCGTCGCGTCGACGACCGTGATCTCCGTGAGCGTCAAGCGCGGACGCGGCTTCTTGAGCTTCACTTCATGGACCGTGCCCGAAACGGTGACGAGCGCGCCGATAGGCGCGTCCGCCACCGTAACAACGTGCGACATGTCAAGATAACGGCGCGGGTAGTGGGCAAGAAGGTCGCGCACCGTTGTGATGCCCATTTTCGCAAGCGCCGATGTGCGTGCCGAGCTCACGCCGGGCACGCGCGCAACCGAAGCGTCGAGGTTGAGCGTAGCGGCCAGGCGCTCCGGACGACCGAGCGACTTTTCGCGCCGAGCGGGCACGGCCTACTCGACCGACATGACCACCGGGTAGAGCGGCTGATCGCCACGATGGGCGTCTACCTCGAGGTCCTCGTAACGCGACTCGATCTTTGCGACCAGGTCGTCCATTTCGTCGTCGGACATGTCAGCGCCCGCCAGGAACGTGAGCGTGTCGGCGTCTTCCGCCTCCATGACCTCGAGGAGGGCGAAGACCACCTCCTCGACCGTGCTTCCGACCGATTCGATAGAATCGTCCGCAATGCCGATGACGTCCCCCGCGCGGATAGCTCCGCCATGGGCGTCCTTGGCGTCCTTGATGGCGGTCGTGACCTCGCCGGTCTTCACGTCCTCGAACGCTTCTGCCATAGCCTCCACGTTCTCTTCGAGCGATGCCGTATCGTCGACGCCGAAAAGCGCAGCGAACGCTTCCGGCACGCTGCGCGTGGGCACGACGGCGCACGGCACGTCGGCCAGCTGAGCGGCGCTTTGCGCAGCCATGATAATGTTCTTGTTATTGGGAAGGATGACGACCGCCTCTGCATTGACGCGGCCGACGGCCTCCAGCAGGTCTTTCGTCGAAGGATTCATGGTCTGCCCGCCCGACACCACGACGTCCACGCCGAGCGACTCGAGGATCTTCGCGTTGCCTTCACCTGCAGCCACCGCAACGAACCCAAGCGGCCGAGGCGGCTCGGACGCTGTGGCAGCGCCCTCCTCCGCAGCAAGCTTGGCGGTGCGCTCCGCGCTCTGGAGCTGCATGTTATGGATGTGCACCTCAGAAATCTGCCCGCGCTCCAGCATGTACGCAAGGACCTTGTCCGGGGTGTTGGTGTGAACATGCACTTTGAAGTGAGGGTTCTGGCCGACCAGAAGCTCGCAGTCGCCCATAGTGCCCAAGAAGTCCAGGCCTTCCTGCGCGTCCAGTTCGTCGGAATGGACCAGGAACTCCGTGCAGTAACGGTATTGGGAACCTTCCCAGTCGTTCACCTGCTCGATCTCCACCTTCGGCGCATCGGTGCGCGCGAACGCCATTTCATCGCCCATCTGGCCGTCGCGGCCCATAAGCGCGGACGCGAATGCGTCGAAAAGGATGGCAAGGCCGAAACCGCCCGCGTCGACGACGTTGTTCTCCTTCAGGACCGGCAGCAACTCCGGCGTGCGCTGGACCGATGCGTACGCTTCCGCGACCATGGCGTCCAGCACGGCGTCTGTGGTAACGCCCTTTTTCTTCGCAGCTTTCTTCACGGCCTGGGCAGTGTCGCGCAAAACGGTGAGAATAGTGCCTTCCACCGGCTTGCGAACCGCCTTGAACGCCACGTCGACCGCATGGGAGAACGCAGCAGAAAGGGATGCGGCGTTCAGGCTTTCCGCGCCTTCGAAGCCTTCGCAGAGACCGCGAAGGATCTGGGACGTGATAACGCCCGAGTTACCGCGCGCGCCCATAAGGGCGCCGTTGGTGATGGCCTTGCGCACGTCAGCAGAGCGCGAGCCGATAGGCAAGCGCGCAATGTTCTCCACGACCATCTCGAGCGTGAGCGACATGTTCGTGCCCGTGTCGCCGTCCGGGACAGGGAACACGTTGAGGCGGTTGACCTCTTCCTTGCGCGCGGACAACGTCTTCGATGCCGCCGCGATAGCGTTCATGATCTCGTTTTTACCGTAGTATTCGGACATGTGTGTCTGTGTCTCCTTGTCGTCCGCGCAGAAACCCGCGCGGATTCCTGTTTCGGCTAGCGGCGGACTTTGACGCCCTGGACATGCACTTCGATGCCGTCGATCGGCACTTTGGCGTATTCGGTGAGCGCGAAGGTCACCTGTTCGATAAGGTTGCGCGATACCGTGTTGATGTTCGTGCCGTACTCGATGACCACGTACAGGTCCACGTGCACGCCCGCGTCCGTGGAGGAGACCACGACGCCGCGGCGCAGGCGGGAGTTCGGCAGGATTTTCGCGATGCCGTCGGCAGCGCTCGGTGCGCACATGCCCACGACGCCGTAACATTGCAAGGCAGCGAAGCCGGCGAGGTCCGCCAGCACGTCGTTGGCAACATGCAGGTTGCCCGGAACCGTGTTCGTCATATTCGTCCTTTCACGATGCGCAGCGCGCACGATTGCCGAGTTCTTTCGCGTCCAAACGTGCAGTATACCGCGCACGAAAGCGCCCACTGTCCCTGAACGGGGCTTCGGCGGCAATCAACAGAAAATACTAGCACACTCCTTTGACAGCCTAATCATTTTCGCGCGCCTTCGAGCGAATAGCTCCTTGCCGACAGCCGTGCGAACGCCTAGACTGAACGATTGCGGTCGTCGGCGCAGAATCATCGCGGCTCCCGCCCGATTGCTCACCGCTCTTCCACGATGTCGGACTTTTGGCATCGCATGGATACGCCCGGTGGCGTGATTCGTGGATTTTTCGCTGAAACCGCTTGGAAGCGCCTCGGGCGTATGCTATATTAGCAAGGCTTTTGTCATTGTCGGTTTGCAACCAGAGCCGAATCGATACGTAATGGAGTGATCAGTATGTCTAGAGTTTGTGAAATCTGCGGCAAGCACCCTGTCGCCGGCCGCAACGTCAGCCACTCGCACCGCGTGACGAACCGCGTCTTCCGCCCGAACGTGCAGAAGATCACGATTCGCGAAAAGAACGGCCATGTCCGCAAGGCACGCGTCTGCACGTCCTGCATGAAGGCCGGTAAGGTCGAGCGCGCCTAACGCGAACGACGACATACATCCTTGAAATGGAAAGCCCGCCGACTGGCGGGCTTTTTGCTGTTCCTCGAGGGCAGGCACGTTCGTTCGCAAGCGAGCGTGCCTGCTGCCGCAAAACGCCTTTACTCGGGTTTTTTCGGCTTGAGGAGCGACTTGAAGTCGAACGCTTCCTTGATGTCGCTCATGGCGCCTGCGAGCTCCGTGACCGTCTCGTAGCCGGTCTTGTAAATGGAATTCAGGTCGTTCGTCGCCTGCTGCACGCCTTCGCGCGTGATGTGCGGGTCGAATTCGTTCTCTTCCTCCGTGCCCGCATCCCCTTCCGTGCTCGCTGGCGCGTCGTCGCCTTCGCACGGTTCGTTCAACTGTTCGAACTCCTCCTCGATTTCGAACAGGCGGTCGTCAATGCGGTCAAGCCGCTCTGCATAGCCTGTCAAATCCCCTTCGTAGGCTTCCAGGCTCTCCTCCACGTCGTCCAGCCGATCGCGAATCTGCTGGATCATGCGAGCAACCTCGTTTTTTTCGGCGCTCATAGTTCCCTCCTACCGATAGCGCGTCTTCAACGCGCGCTCTATCTCGCGCTTCGCATCGCGCTTCGCCATGTCCTGACGCTTGTCATAGGTCTTTTTACCGCGCGCGACGGCAAGCTCCACCTTTACGAGCCCGTTCTGCGCAAAGTACATGCGCAACGGCACGAGCGCCATACCGCGCTCGCGCACTGCTTCCTGCAGCGTGCGAATCTGCTTGCGGTGTAGAAGCAGCTTGCGTTTGCGGTCGGGATCGGGATTCGCCAGATTGCCGTGCGAGTAAGGCGAGATATGCAAGTTGTGAAGCCATACCTCGCCATCGCGGATAAGCGCAAAGCAGTCCGTCAGCTGACAGTTGTTCTCGCGCAACGAGCACACTTCCGTCCCCGAAAGCACGATGCCTGCCTCGTACGTCTCCAAAATCTCGTACTCATGGAGCGCGCGACGGTTCTTCGCGATGTTCTTTTCCTCGCGCTTCTGCATGGACTACATCCCCGGCACGAAGCTCACGTCGGCTTCGAGGTCCTTGACGAAGCGTACGATAAGCCGCACCGTGTCCTCCAGATCCGACAAGGCCACGACCTCGGTCGGCGTGTGCATATACCGCAACGGCACCGAAATAAGGCCGCACGCCTTGCCTTCGCGCGCTATCTGGATGGAGCGGGCGTCCGTGCCCGTGGCCGCAGGCTCCGCCTCCAGCTGGTACGGAATGCCTTCAGCCTCTGCTGCTGCGACCAACCGTTCGAAGACGACCGGATTGATGTTCGGACCGCGCGCGATGACCGGGCCGCCCCCGCAGCGGATATCGCCGTACTTGGACTTCGAAATGCCCGGGTAGTCAGTGGCGTGCGTCACGTCGAAAGCGAGCCCCACATCAGGGTTTACACCGTACGTGGTCGTGACGGCACCGCGCGTGCCAATCTCTTCCTGCACGGTAGCGGCAGCGATGAAGTCGCCTGGCGCGCCACCCTGCGCTTTGAGCTCCTCCAGAACGCGCGTGGCAATCCAGACTCCGCATTTGTCGTCGAATGCACGCGAGACGGCCATGCCACGGCCGAACTGCTCGAACCCAACGCCGAAGGTGATGACATCGCCGATGCGCACGCGCTTTTTGACCTTTTTTGCCGACATGCCCAAATCGATTACCAGATCGCTGATCGGCGTGACCTTTTTGCGCTCGTCCGCCTCGATCAGGTGAATGGGCTTGCGGCCGACCACGCCGCGCAGCGGACCTTTCGCCGTGTGCACGTCAACGCGCATGCCGGGCAGGATTGCGGCATCCACGCCGCCGACGGCAGAGACGCTCAAAAAACCATCGTCGCTCACGTAGGTGACCATCAGGCCGATTTCGTCCATGTGGGCGGCGAGCATGACGGACGGGCCGTCTGCCGTTCCTTTCAGCGTGGCATGAACCGAGCCCATGACATCGGTGGCAATTTCGTCGGCCGTGTCGGCCAGGCGTTCGCGCACAAGGCTCGCAACAGGCACTTCCGACCCAGTGACGGAAGGCGTCTCCAGCAAGCGCTTCAGGTAAGCGCGGTCGTTCTTTTCCATAGGATGTCTCCTCTAGTATGCGGTGTAACTTATCTAGCATACCAAAACGGGCGAACGCCCGCACCCTACCGCCCGCCCGTCACGAGAGCGTTGCTTTGGGCCTTAATGCGAAAAGTGTGAAAAGGTGCCTGACCCCTTTTCACACCTGCTCTTTTGTCGCCCTGGCCGCCCTAAGACTCAGCGAGAAGCACGGAGAGGCCCCAGATTAGCGCGAAAACGCCCTGCGGCTGGACTTCAGTCCGCCGCAGGGCGTTTGAACGACAAGATGGGGCCTCTCCGCGCTTCGCAGCGTCGGCCCGTCCATTGATCGTCAGATCAATGGACAGAGCAGCTCAAGCACGGGTCGTAGGCGCGCACGAGCTTTTCGACCTCGAGCTTCACCACGTCCTCGGGAGCGCCTTCGTTCACGAGCAGGTTTGCAAGCTGCAGCATGTCCGCCTCAAGGTTCGCGACGTTCTGCGCCGTCGGCGTAAGGATGGACGCATGCACCACACGGCCTTCCTCGTCGAACTCCAGGTCGTGGAACGCGGCACCGCGCGGTGCTTCGGTGAATCCGACACCGCGGCCTGCCCGCACTTCGAACGGAACCGGCTCGGAGGTCTCCTCCCCTGCCGTGTCCGCCAGCTTCAAGCACAAGGCGGCACACCGCTCGAGCGCGTCGACAATCTCGACCGCCTGGGCAACGTTGTTCATCATCGGATTCAGCTCCGGAGGACGCAGCCCCGCCTTCGCGGCCGCCACTTTCGCCTGCGGGCAGAGAAGGTCCCACGAGGCGTTGACGCGCGCCAAGGCGCCCGTCATGTACGGCGTCCCCGTCGAGCGCACGCGCGCAAATTTCGCGGACGAATGGTCGACCAGGTATTCTTCCAGGTGTTCTGCGTAATCGGATGCATGGAAGTCTTCCTGGGCCTTCAAGAACCGCGCCGTGTCGGCGCGCTCGATAGCGTAATGGTCGGCGTCCACCATTGCCAGCATGTCGCCTTCGGTCGAAAGCGGCTGCACCCTGAACGAACGGAACAGGTCGACCGTCTTAAGCGCAAACGGAATGGCGGCCATGAGCTTGTCTGCCAGCTTCCGGTATTCGTCCGGCGCGATTTCGGAGGTAAAGCCGCCTACCACCGCCGTGATGGGGTGGACCGGGCGCCCTCCCACCTTCGTGGAAAGCTCGTTTCCGAGCGCTTTGAGCGCCAGCGCCTGGTCGAAGAGCTCCCGATCGGTCTCCGCCAACGGGAACACGCTCTCCTGCCCGATGAAGTCCGGCGCAGCGAACACGAACAGATGCGTGGCATGGTTTTGGATGTAAGAGCCGTAGACCATGAGCTCGCGCAGGTCTTTCGTGCGTTCGGTCACCTCGACGCCAAATGCCGCCTCGACGGCCTTAAGGTCGGTCACGACGTGCGTTGCCGAGCAAATGCCGCAAATACGGGAGGCAATATAAGAGACCTCGTTGAAGCTCCTGCCGCGGACCATGCTCTCGAACAGGCGGGCGGGCTCAACCACGCGCATCTGGACAGACTCGACCGCGCCGTCAGAGATGACCACGCGAATGTCGCCGTGGCCTTCCACGCGCGCGACGTGGTCGACGTTGATCGTGGACTTCGCCATAGCCTACCTCCTCGCCTTGAGGGCGGAATTCGTCTGGTTGAACATCTCAAGCGCCTCGTCGAATTCCTGGACGCTCACACCGTAGCGCTCGCAGGCCTCGCGCGCAGAGTCGAGGTTCGCATCAACGGACAACCCTGCACATCCGTTGCACGGACGGCCGAGGTTCACGCAGCGCGCCCCGCATCCTGCCTGCGTCACCATGCCCAGGCAGACGATGCCCTTGCCGTAGAAGCACGACGTGCCGTTCAGTTTGCAGTCGCCGCAGAGAGTCTTCGTGGAGTTCATGCGGTTCGAGCCGTAGAGCGCGCTCTGGAGCGTCGCGACGAAATCGAGCGGGTCGATCGGGCAGCAAAGCACCTGGCCGTCCACTTTGATGACGGACGGCACGCTGCGCGGCTGGATGATGGTGCCGGCAGCTTCCGGAACCTCGTCGTAGACCTCGATAGGCCGCTCGTAGTAGTGGTCTGCCGCCATGCCGGGAATGCCCGCCGTGTTCGCACAGGCTCCGATGGATATGACCGTCTTAGCGGTCGCACGGATCTTGCGCACGAGAGCTTCGGACTCTTCGGTGGTCACTGCGCCCTCGATGACGGCGACGTCGTAGTCCTCCGGCATCGGCACGCTGGAAGCCAGCTGCCAATAGCGCAGGTCGATCTGTCCCAGCACATCGAGCAGGTGCGATTCGATGTTCGTGATCATGACCTGGCAGCCGAAGCAGCTTGCCAGGCTGAAGACGACCACCCGCGGCGGACGCGGGCTGTCGTAAGCAACGTTTTCGTATCCGCTCATTTACATCGACCCCTGAATGTTCTTGGCTTCCCAGTAGTTGAACACCGGCCCGTCCAAGCAGACGTACTGATGCCCGATCTGGCAATGGCCGCATTTGCCCATGCCGCACTTCATATGGCGCTCGAAACTGCAGTAGATATGGTCGTAGCTCACGCCCTGGCGACGCATGGCGTCGATGACGAACCGGTACATGACCGGCGGCCCGCACACGGCGCCGTACGTGTTCGCCGGATCGATCTCCAACGACTCGAGCGGTTTGGTGACCACGCCTACCTCCGCATCCCACGTGTCATCGGGGTGGTCGACGGTCAAGTGAAGGTCGAAGTCTTTGCGATGACGCCACATTTCGAACTGGTCGCGGAACATGACCTCTTTGGGCGAACGCGAGCCATAGATGATAGTGACCTTGCCGAACTCCGAACGCTCGTCATGGATGTTGTTGATAAGCGAGCGCAACGGTGCGATGCCGATGCCGCCCGCGACGAGCAGGATGTCGCTGCCCTTCATCTGTTCGACAGGAAATCCCCTGCCGTACGGGCCGCGCAGGCCGACGATGTCGCCGCACTGCAGCTGGTGCAAACGGCTCGTGAACGCACCTGTGTTGCGAATGCACAGCTCGATAAAGCCCTGCTTGGTCGGCGAGCTCGTGATGGAGATGGGAGCTTCGCCCACCCCGAAGATGCTCACTTCCACGAACTGGCCCGGCTGATGGCGGAACGCCTCGCGGATACGCTCGTCCACGATGCGCATTTCGAACAGCTTCTCGGTCGCGGTGAGCTCCTGGATGGACGTGATGCGCGCAGGCCAAGGCCGGTAAGGATTCGCCGCGATCATCTGGGCGCCCGTAAGCTCGGGCGTGTACTCAGCGAGCGGAGAGACGTGGACGGTGGAAACAGCGCAGCTATTCAGCATTCTCGGCCCCCTTCCTCGCGAAGAACTTCAGCACTTCGATGGGATTGATGTCGGCCTTGCACGCCGTCACGCAACGGCCGCAGCCTACGCACAGCATGCGGTCGTGGTTCGCCAGGAAACCGTTGAGCTTGTGATAGAAGCGATGCCGCACGCGCAGGTCGCTGGACTCGCGGAAATTATGGCCTCCCGCAACAAGCGCGAACTGCGGGTCCGTGCAGCAGTCGGAAATGCGGACACGCTGGCCTGACTTTCCGTCAGGCTCCAGCACATCGCGAATATCGAAACAGTGGCACGTGGGGCATACCGCCGCGCATGCGCCGCATGACAGGCAACGCCCGCCAAGCTCCTCCCAGAATGCGTCCTCATGGAACGCGTCCATGAGCATGGCGATCTCTTGGATGTTGGGGATGTCGGGATTGAAGGCCGCCTGACGACGACGGGTAGCGTGGCGGAACTCGATGCGGTCCTCGTCGGTTGCTTCGCGCACGTTGCAGGCTGCTTCCAGAATGTTCGCCGCCTCGACGCTCGAAATGCTGACGAGGTATTTGCCTCCGATATCCTGCAGGAAAAGGTCGTAGCCGAAGCGCGCCTCGTCGCTGCCGAGCAGGTGGCAGAAGCAATCGGGACCCGGCATGCAGCTAATGCCCACGATAAGCGTTGCCTCGCGCCGTGCGCAATAGTACGGGTCAGGGTAGCGACCGTCGCGGAATACCGTGTCCAGACGGCACAGCGCATTGATGTCGCACGCATGCGCGCCGAAGATAACGCGCGGTGTGACCTCGGCGGAGAACTCCGCCACATCGTTGGATTGGCGGTCGAAGGCGAACAGGGGCTCTTGGGGCGGCAGGAAGTACTTCTTCGGCGACACGATGGTGGAGACATAGTCCAGGACCACCTGGTCGAACGATTCGATGGCCTCAAAAGCGTAGCCCCGGTCGCGTTTGACCGGAGCTACCACTTCGTACGATTCCATGAACGCTTCCACCAGGGCTGGGAGCTCCGTCGCGTCGATCACTCGATACAACATGAGATGCCCTTTCTCGTCTTGGCTTTCGGCTGGACGGGATGCGAGCGCGGAACCGCTATCTTTCGTTGCGTCTTCTTACGGCCTACGCGAAGAAGATGCCGATTTCGCGCTCGGCGGATTCCGGGGAGTCCGAGCCATGAATAACATTCTCATCCATAATGAGACCGAAATCGCCACGAATCGTGCCGGGGGCCGCTTCGGCCGGGTTAGTGGCGCCCATGAGGGAACGGCACTTGGCAACGGCGCCCTCGCCGGAGATGACCATCTTCACGACCGGACCGGAGGTGATGTAGCTGATAAGACCCTCGTAGAACGGCTTGCCCTCGTGCTCAGCGTAGTTCGCCTTCGCCTGCTCGGGGGTGACCATGCCCAGCTCCATGCGCTCGATGGTCAGGCCCGCACGCTCGAAGCGGGAGATAATCTCGCCGATGTGGCCGTTGCGCACGCCGTCGGGCTTGATCATGCTGTAGGTCTTCTGGACTGCCATGTGTTTTCCTTCCTTTCGCAGTTCTTTCGCGCAAGCGCGCCGGGCGCCCACGCTGCTTCTGACACAGAGGGTGGACGCACGCCCGCCTCTTGCCAGCGAAACGGACGGGCATCATGCCCGTCCGTCCGTTTGCTTGTCCGTTAATTCTGGCTCGCGAAATACAGCTGGACGTCCGTGACCTTCCAGCCGATTCCGTCGCGCACCAAGGATACCCAATACTGGACGTCCCCACCCTCGGCTGTCTGAGCCGTCACATAGACCTCAGAATTGGTCATGGAACGCTCTACCGCGTTCACGGTGATGGAGTCGTCCTGGGCGACGGGCGCCATCTTCTGCTCCACGGTCTCAGCGGACAGCTCGCTCGAGAAGAGGCTGGACGCATTGTCAGGGTTCGCGAACAGCTCTTCGACGACCGTCTGCTGCTGCGGATAGCCGTAGCCCTGCGTATAGGCGAAGACTGCTCCTGCAAAGGCGATGAGCAGCAGCACGAAGATGAACACCAGGATCTTCAGGCCGACGTTGCGACGCTTGCGCTCGCGCTTTGCGACGCCCTTCGACCAGCGTTCGAGCTCTTCATCGCTCGCGTTGAAGAAGCGGTCGTCGCTCGAAGCATAGCCGTCGAGCGGAGCCTCTTCGTAGACTTCCGGGTAGTAGTACGGGTCGAGAGCCTGAGTCTGCTGAGCGGAGACGTCCTCAAGCGGAGAGCCGTCCGCCGCGACATCAAGGCCCGAAGTATCGGTCCCGGCCACGTCGACGGGGGTAAGCTCTGCGGTGCCCGTGGACACCTGCGCGATGGCGCGCTGGTAGTCGACGCTGGCAGAGTCGCTCAGGAAGTACGTCTTGTCCGCGAGCGCTGACTCGAACGCGGAGACCGCCTTCTGCATCTGGCCGCTGGCGACGTAAGCCTGCCCGAGATTCGCGCACAGCTTGTTGCGCGTAGCGGCAGGCATGTCGAACTGGAGTGCGTTCTCGTACGAGGTCACCGCATCGTTCGGACGGTTCAGCGCCATGAAGCAGATGCCCAGGTTCAGCAGCGCCTTCGTCGGCTCCGGATTCGCTTCATCGAGAGCGGCAGAGCGAAAGGCAGCGCCCGCCTCGGCAGATTTGCCCAGCTTCAGGTAGGCGTTGCCCATGCCGGTATATGCACGGTACTTTGCGTCGTACTTCGCATCCGAGGCGGCAATCTCGAAATGCTGCACGGCGTCCTCGTAGTCATGCAGGGCGGCATACGCATTGCCAAGATTGCAGTTCACGGCACCAACCTGCGAATAGGCGGCGTCCGCTGTCGCCTGGGTGTAGGCGTGGATGGCCTCGTTGAAGTCGCCAAGCTTCACCAGGCAGTTGCCGATCTGGTGGTAGAGCAGGCCGATTTCGCCCGGCTGGAGCGCGGAGGGATCCTCTTCCAGGCATTGGGTGAAGGCGCTCAGTGCGCCCTCATAGTCCTTATCCTGGTAGGCGCTCCGCGCGCTCTGGAAAATCTCGTTGTTCATAAGGTCCTTCTGTTCTGGGCTGACGCCGCAACCCTACTGCGCTGCGTTCTCGATCTCGATGTGCTCGATCACGTCGCCGACGCGCAGTTTGGAGATGACGTCGAGGCCTTCGACGGTCTGACCGAAGACGGTGTAGCCGGAATCTAGGAAGGGCTGGGCGCCCAGGCAGAAGTAGAACTGGGAACCGGCCGAATCCGGGTTCTGGGAACGCGCCATGGCAAGGGTCCCGTCCAGGTGCTTGTTGTTCGGGTTGGTGGTGTACTCCTGCTTGATGGTGTAGCCAGGACCGCCCGTGCCGAGGCCTGCGAAGGGATTGCCTTCCGCCGCACGCACCTGATCGGGGTCGAGGTCACGCGTGTTCGGGCAGCCACCCTGGATGACGAACCCGGGGACGTAGCGGTGGAACTTCAGGTTGTCGTAAAAGCCCTTCTGGGCAAGCTCGACGAAGTTGCCCACATGGATAGGGGCATCCTTGCCCGCCAGCTGCACGCGAATGGTGCCCTGGGAGGTTTCGATAACCGCGATTTCATCGCCAGTCGGCTGGTATTCAGGGGTATAGAGTGCCATGAGGCTCCTTTCTTCAATTCGACCTGCCATTCTAGCAGGTATGGAATGGAGCCGCGACAAATGCGTACAAGTTCCATTTGAAGTAGGGGCTGCCCCGTATGAAAGAAAGCCATGAGCTGGCATGTTGTGCAATGCACGACCGCACGAAAGCGGGCGGAAAACCCCGCTCGTGCGCACGCCGCCCGCTTGCGCGGCTTGATCGTCCGCTCTCTAGCAGTCGATTGCGCAGACAGCGTCGGTGGAGTCGAGCCTTCCTCCGAGGTAGTCTTCAAGCGCATCGCGCACCGTGCCTTCGGCCCCGGTGACGACGGTAATGCCCGCGCGATCGAAGAACCCTTTCGCCGAAGACCCGATGCTTCCGACGATAAGCACATCGACGCTCAGTTCGCGCAAAAGGGGCGCCATCTCCGAGCACGGGCGTGAAAGGTTGGGCATGTTCTGGAACGCCACGACGGCGCCGTCCTCAACCGTATAGCAGCTATAGCTGGAGCAGCGTCCGAAATGGCAGGAAACGTTCAAACCGTCACTTGCAATCGCGATGATCATGCGCCCTCCTCAGCCCGAGCATCAAACCGTCCCTCGACTGGCGTTCAGCATTAAGGTAGCGTCACTTGAGCGTGGGCGCAGAGCGGTTTCGCCCAGCGGACGAATGGGACTTCCGACGTGCGGTTACCCCGGGCGAGCGGCATGGTGTGCACCGCCAACGGCAGCGCGTGCGCGAAGAGCGCGGCAGCAGAGCCCTTCCCTTGCCGCGCTCATTTTGCAAGGCTAAAGGCGCTTGAATATGCTTACCAGCTCCGCATGGTAGGTTTGCGGGAAAAGATCGAGCGGCGTGACGCTCGCAAGCGCATAGCCCGCCTCCTCAAGCCGCACGACATCGCGCGCCCACGTAGACGGGTTGCAGCTCACGTACGCTATCCGTTCAGGCCCAGCGGCGGCGATAAGCTCCGGTACGCCTTCCGCCAGCCCCGCACGCGGCGGGTCCACGACAAGCGCATCGAGCGCACCAAGCTCGGGCAGCTCGTGCGCGGCGTCGCCGCCTACGACCTCGATCCACGCACCGTTCGCATCGGCATTGTGGCGCAAATCGCGCACGGAAGATGCTGCGGACTCCACCGCGTAGACCATGTCGACCTGCTCGGAAAGCGCGAGCGAGAAGGTGCCCGCCCCCGCATAAAGGTCCGCGACGACCGCATCCTCGTCCAGCTCAAGCCCTTCGATTACGCAGTCGATCATATTCTCTGCCTGCTCGGTGTTCACCTGGAAAAACGACGGGGCGCTCACCGAGAATTCGTTGTCCCCCAGGCGCTCGCGCCACTTTCCGTGCCCCGCGAGCACTTCCACGCCCTTCACTTTGCGCGCTTTGCCGGGATCTGCAAGCACGCGCACGATGCCCGTGGTCTTGAGGGCGGAAGAAAGGGTGTTCGCCACCTGGGCGCGCGGGAAAGCGGACGGGGGCGTCCAAAGCGCTACCTCCACATTGCCCGTGCGGAAGCTGTGGCGCACCCCGACCCGGTAGATGCCGAGGTCTTTGTTGCCCTCAAGGAAGCGCAGCGCGCCGCGCAAGGCCTTCGGGGCCTTCTGAATGGTCTTATGGGCCAGCAGGCAGGCGTCCGGGGAGACGAACTGATGGCTGGATTCGGACCGGAAGCCGAGCGTGAAGCGGCCTTGGGCATCTCGTTCGGCACCAAGCTCCAGCTTGTTGCGATAGCCCAGCTCGCGTTTCGAAGGCACGCACGCAGCAACCATGGCTTCTGCCGTTTCGACATCCCAGCGTGCAAGGTGCGAGAGCGCCGAGACAACGTTATCTCGCTTTGCCTTCAGCTGGGCTTCGTAGGAGACGTGCATCCACTGGCAGCCGCCGCACACGCCCGCGTACGGGCAGGCGGGCGCCACACGGTCAGGAGAGGCCTCCACGATATCGAGCAAGCGCGCATGCGCGAAGGTCTTCTTGTCTTCCGTGACCTCTATGCGCACCACGTCGCCCGGCGTAGTATGGGGCACGAAAACGGCCTTGCCGTCGTCCAAACGGCCGATGCCGGCCTCTCCGTACGTCAGCGCGTCGATGCGCACCGTCTGTTCCATGCAGTTCTCCTTGATCCTATCCAACCCTGAACGCCCCTACCGCAGCTCCTCGACCAAACAGGGCAGCGAGGCGGCGCAAGGCGCGCCGGTTCGGCGGAACGGAACATTAGCCCTTATGAACCGACTCTTCCTTCACCCAGCCACGATAGCTTATTCCGTCGGGGCTGATACAGGCAGGCGCCTTGTAGCCGCGATAGTACTTGACGACGTGGAAATAGCCGTCGACGCTTCCTCGCTGCTCGCCCTCTTCCGCATAGCGCGTCAGGTAGACCGGGCCGCTCACGTAGGCATACTGGCCAACGTAGATGCCACCCGACACGTCAGCCAGCTCGCTGTCAGGAATGGTGCACTCGGCCATTCCGTCGTCGGAGGTGACAAGGTCGTTGCGCTTCAGATCCTCCATGGGGTCCTCCCCCTCTCGCGGCAGACAGCTTTGCATCGAGCTTACCATGACGTTTTGACGCGCCGCAACGCGAGCTATCGGCAACGTGCCATCCGCATGCAAAATCCTTGTTTCGACAAGTGTGAGCTTGCAGCCAAGCGACAGAACGCCGAACAGTTTGGTCCAAATTTGGCTCAAAATCGCAAAAAGGTCAGAGGTTTACCCTCTGACCTGGTGTTTCGCTGGTGCCCTTGACAGGATTCGAACCTGCGGCTTTCTGCTCCGGAGGCAGACGCTCTATCCCCTGAGCTACAAGGGCGAAACGAAAGCATTATACGCCATGACGCAAAGAATGCGCCCTGGAAGCGACGCATTCTTCACAATCGTGGCTTTGGCTGCACGCTTGTTTACTTGAGGGCAGCCTTGGCGATCTCGCAGATGGCGGAGAAGGCCTGCGGGTCGGCGATGGCCATGTCGGAGAGGACCTTGCGGTCAAGCTCCACGCCCGCACGCTTCAGACCGTTCATGAAGCGGGAATAGGAGATGCCGTTCAGGCGAGCGCCCGCGTTGATGCGGGTGATCCAGAGACGACGGATTTCGCGCTTCTTGTTGCGACGGTCGCGGTACATGTACTGCAGCGAGTGCTGGACCTGTTCCTTCGCAGCGGTGTACGAACGCGATTTCGCGCCATAGTAACCCTTCGCACGCTTGAGGATGGTGCGACGCTTCTTATGCGCATGAACTGCGCGCTTGATACGAGCCATGTCTTATCTCCTTTTTATCTGCTTAGCGAAGGCCGAGGTTGCGCGCGACTACCTTGCGATCAGCGGTAGCCAGCTCCGTCTCTTTGCGGAAGTTGCGCTTGCGCTTCGGGCTTTTCTTGGTCATGATGTGGCTTTTGTACGCCTTGGCACGCATGATCTTGCCGGAACCGGTCACGCGGAAGCGCTTAGCGGTACCGCGGTGGGTCTTCATCTTGGGCATAAGGCTATTCCTTTCCTTCCTGCTTTTCCTGTTCTTTCTTTTTCTTCGCCGCAGCGGGCAGCGGAGCAATCAGCATGTGCATGTTGCGGCCTTCCATCTTGGGCTGGTTCTCAATGACCGCCACGTCCTTCAGGTCGTCCGCCAAACGCTCCAGGATCGTCAAGCCCTGTTCGGGATGGGCCATTTCGCGACCGCGGAACATGATGGTGATCTTCACCTTGCTGCCGGCTTCCAAGAATCGCAGGACATGCTTCTTCTTGGTGGTGTAGTCGCCGACATCGATCTTCGGGCGGAACTTCATTTCCTTCGTTTCCACCCTGCTCTGGTTCTTGCGCGCCTGCTTCGCCTTGATAGCCTGGTCGTACTTGAACTTCCCGTAGTCCATGATGCGGCAGACTGGCGGGTCCGCATTCGGTGCAATCTCCACCAAATCCAGAGACTGGTTGTCAGCGATGCGCTGAGCCTCCGAGATGGCGTAAATGCCCAGCTGGGCGCCATCGTAGCCGATGAGGCGGCATTCTTTGACATCAATCTCTTCGTTGAGCCGTGGCTCCTGAGCAGCTATCGCGCTCACCTCCTTGCGTATGCGATGCCTGCAGTCAACAAAAAACCCGCGGTATGCCGCGGGTCCCCATGTTTCATCAGATGCTTTCGCAGAAAGCTTCGTATTCATGCGACCCATCGGCTTTGCCGAACCAGGTGGAGGGAACTACCCCCGCTTGTTGACAGCTGCTATAGATTACCAGCACGAAACCTCCCCTGCAAGAGGAGATTTTATGGGGTTGCACGCTCGGAATGTCGCACGCCCGGCCTGCACCGCTCCCCTGTGTCCGCAAGCCCTCAGCGCCTCTTGTCCTGGCAACGCGCCCGACACCGCGCCTTGAGCGGCCGACTGCGCTATCCCCTGCCATTTTGCGAGGAGACTCGGGCGCCCACGCTTGGTTCAAGCACCCGTTTAGCAAAAGGCTCTCTTTTACCCCGATAGGCCCCCTACACGGCGTTTCGTCGCCAAGCACGTATAATCTCCCCGAACAGAAACCACGCGGGCGCCAAGCGCCCTTCAAGGAGGAACCATGCTGCTTGATGACAAACTTTGGGTCGCCCAGGGAGAGAATCCCTGCTACCTGCTGCTGAACCAGGCCAACCGCCACGGTCTCATCGCCGGCGCGTCCGGCACGGGAAAGACCGTCACGCTCAAAGTGCTCGCAGAAGGGTTCTCCCACGCAGGCGTACCGGTGTTCATGGCGGACGTCAAAGGCGATATCACCGGCATGTGCCAGGCAGGCGACGACACTGACAACATCCGCGAGCGCGTCGAGAGGTTCGGCATCGAAAACTGGTCTCTGACCGGCTGCCCTTGCCGTTTCTGGGACATGCTGGACGGCGAAGACATCCCCGTGCGCATCACCATCTCCGACATGGGCCCCACCCTGCTCTCCCGCCTGCTCGGCCTGACGGAAGTGCAGGAAGGCGTGCTCAACATCGTTTTCCGCATTGCCGACGACAAGCAGCTTCTGCTTATCGACCTGAAAGATCTGCGCGCCATGCTCAACTACTCCGCCGAGCATGCGAAAGAGTTCGAGACCACGTACGGCAAAGTCTCCTCGCAGTCGACTGGCGCCATCCTGCGCGCGCTCATCTCTATCGAGGACGAAGGCGGAGACAAATTCTTCGGCGAGCCGGCGCTCGATCTGGCGGACTGGTTCGCGTGCGATGAAAACGGCAAGGGCTATGTAAATGTGCTGAATGCCGCAAAGCTCATTCAAAGCCCGCAAATCTACGCGATGTTCCTCCTGTGGATGCTCTCCGAGCTGTTCGAAACGCTGCCGGAAGTAGGCGACATGGACAAGCCGAAGTTCGTGTTCTTCTTCGACGAAGCGCACCTGCTGTTCAACGGCATGCCGAAGGAGCTGCTCGACAAGATGGTCCAAGTGGTCAAGCTCATTCGCTCGAAAGGCGTAGGCGTCTACTTCATCACGCAGTCCCCGAGCGACATCCCCGACGAAGTGCTCGCCCAGCTGTCCAACCGCATCCAGCACGGACTGCGCGCCTACACGCCCGCCGAGCAGAAGTCCGTGCGCGCTGCAGCGGAATCCTTCCGCGAGAACCCGGCGTTCAAGTCCGAAGACGTCATCCTGGAGCTCGGCACGGGCGAGGCGCTCGTGTCCTTCCTCGATGCGGAAGGCCGCCCGAGCGTGGTGGAGAACGCGAAGATCCTGCCACCCCAGTGCTTGATGGCCGCTGCATCCGCCGAGACCATGCAGGCTGCTCGCGCAGCGCAGTCACAGCTCATGGAAAAGTACGGCACGGCAGTCGACCGCGAATCCGCCTTCGAGACCATTCAGGGAGAGGCCGAAGCCGCCGCGGCGGAAGCGCAGCAGGCAGCCGAAGAGCAGGCGCGCCAGGAAGAGGATGAAAAGCGCGCCGAAGAGGAGGCGAAAGCTGCCGCCAAAGCAGAGCGCGAAGCGGAGAAGGCGGCAGAGCGCGAAGAGCGCGAACGCCAGAAAGTCCAAGCTCAGGTCATGAAGGACGTAAGCCGCACCGCGTCGTCCATCATCGGTCAGATCGGCAAAGAAGCCGGCCGCCAGCTTCTGCGCGGCCTGTTCGGCGGCCTGAAAAAGTAAGAAAGCCACCGCACAGCGGCAACGTTGCCCCCCCCTGCAGGCAAAACGCCCGCGCCACGCACGTCTGACGACGGCATGGCGCGGGCGTCGCGTTTTCGGAAGCCTGATGCGCAGGCAACGGCTAGGCCGCGTTAATGTAGATGTAAATCTGGCGGATGGTGTCCGCAAGATTGCCGGAGGCGTTCGCAGCCGTGTAGTTGTACATCAGCATGGACGACCAGGTGTAACGCGTCCCGTTCACGTCCGCCTCGCCATTGAACGTGCAGTTCTCTTCGACGAGCGTGGTTCCGTCGCTTGCATAGGTGCAGTACGCAGCCCGGTCTTCAGGCAGGACGGCAGAACCAGCAGGAACCGAGAGCCCGGCTTCGTCGAGCGTCTTCTCCACGATGTTCTCGTTCTGGACGGCGTCCGCAAAGCTCAAGTTGCCGTAGCCAAGACTTGCAGTCGCAGCGGAATAGCCCGCCATGATGACCTTGCCCTCTTCGTTCAATCCGAGGTAGACCGTCGGCGTTCCGGAAAGGGCGTCGGCGGGCTCTTCGGTCAGAACGACCGTGACGCGCTGGCGGATGGGGTTGCCTTCTTCGTTCACGTCAAGAGAACCGGACACCACGGCACCATGCCCGATGGCGGCAATGGCCTCATCCTGGCCCATGCCCATAACCGACGTGAGCAAGGGAACTTCAGTCGTGCGCACGGCAGCAGAGGTAGCGTCAGTGGCGTCGCCCGTTCCTTCCGTCGACTCGATGGTCTGAGAGCCTTCCTGCTGCACCTGCTGAATCACGGCATTCTGGCTTACGCGAACAAACTGGAAGAGCAAGATGCCAAGAACGACCATGAGCGCAATGATGACCAGGATCACGGCAATGAGCACACGGCGCATACGGCGCGATTTAAGCTGACGTTCAGAAAGCTGAGGCTCGGGCTTCGCATGGCTGCCGCGCGGCGGGCGCTGCTGCTTGCCAATAGGCTGGAAGCTCGTAGTCTTCATGGGCTCCAAGCTCGTGAGCGCATCGGGTCCCGCCTGGGCATCATCGTAGGATTGGTTGTAATAGTCCTGATAATGGTCCCCGAAGCCAAGCGTCGACTCTTCGTCGTCCGAAGCTGCATGAGCGCCCTCGTACACCGGAGCGGGCTCTTCTGCGCCGTCGTAGACAGCGTAGGCACCCCCCTCGGACACTTCGGCCTCCTGGTCGTCAGGCCAGTAACCTACGTCCGTCGTCGAGAATTCCTCTCCATCCTCTGCGGAGTCAACGCTTTTCGGAACAACGGGCTCCGCAAGCGTCTCCTCTGCATCCTCATACAGCGTATCGAGCGCGATATCAGCATCGTCGCGAAGGGTTTCCGAACGCTTTTGAGCCTCCGCACCTTCGTCCGCCCTCTCGGAATTCGGGTCGAAGACGTCTTCTTCGTTTTTGCGCGTGCGTTTGAACATCCGCCGGCCCTCCTTGATTTTCGGACAGTACTCAAAGCAGCCTGGTGGCTGTGCGCAATCGACCGAAAGACCGCCTGGCAAGACAACGTGCGGTCCACATGTCGAAGCGAATAGATAGCTTATTTTATCGCAAGGCTGCCTATGCCATGAAAAAGACGTAGTAGCACACGGCGAAGACCACTACGCCAAGGGCGAATAACGCCAGTACTATCTTGTGCATCCTTGACTGCTCAGGCTTTGCCGCCAACTGCCGCTCGGTCTCGCGCAGGCGCTCGAGCTCCTCTTCGCGCGCTGCTGCGCGCGCGAGACGGCGTTTCTCTTCGGGGGTAAGTTCGGGCACGTCAGAAGGCGTTTCCGGTCGATCGGGCGAATCATTTCGAACCGTTTGGACCGCGTCTGCCGCAGATGCGGCGGCCGCCGTCACGCCTCCTTCTTCCGAAGCAGGCACATCCTCCGCACCGGCCACAACCCCTGCTTGAATGACTACGTCCTCATCTTCGTCGTCGGCAACCGAAATGATGGAATAGCGCTTGTCCTCTGCCATGCGTCCCCTTTCTTTCGCGAGCATTGTAGACGAGCGCACGGCGGCAGAAAGGCGACCGCACAGAGATTCCACGGCACAGCTCAAGCGCGCTCTAGCAGCCGAACGTGCACCAGAAGCCTGCTCTCGTTACTGCGCTTCGAACTCTCTCAGCCATCCCCAGACAATGCGGCGTGCTTCGGCGTTGAACTCGCGCCGAAGCGCATGAAGCTCGTTGAGCGTAATGTCGCCAGGATGCCGTTCTAAATGGAGGTAGTCGGCGCACGGACACCCAAGCACCTCAGCGCACCTCTCAGCCGTCAGTCCCGAAGCCTTGCGCGCTTTGACCAGCCAGTTATCCATCCCCGCCTCCTCGATTTGCCTACCATTTTAAATGGTATTCATGCTGACCGGCAACTTTCGTTGCGACAAGCCTGCTAGCATTCGAATAAGGAGCAGGAGGTCAGACGGCTGCGGACGCGTATGCCGCCCGCATTCTTAGCCGTACGCCGCCCCTTTGGGCATGGAGATGCAAGCGTCGCGCGATGCCGCGAGAGCGAACTATGCCCAAGCATGCTTCCAGCCTCTGCACGCATACGGGAAAGGAAACGACCGTGCGCAACGCCAATGCCGTCGGCGACAACATCAACGCCATCCGCTTCGACCTCGGCTTGAGCCAGGACCAGCTGGCAAAGCGCGTCGGCGTGCGCCAAACCACCGTATCGAGCTG
>DVGB01000009.1 GCA_018712955.1 Candidatus Aveggerthella stercoripullorum | reverse complement strand
CGGCTATGCCGTCCAGCTGTTCTTCCGCGTTGTTCTCCTGGGCGTGGCGGTGTTTTTGTTCGTGGCGGGTCCGGGGGCGCTCGACGCTTCGAAGACGTTCGGCCTGCAGGGCGGGTTCGACTTCGTGGACTTTGCGTTCCTCGCGCTGTTGGCGGACTTCCTGACGAAGTTTTTCGTGCGTGCGCCGCTTTCTTCCGGGAGCCTTAAACAGTACCGCCTGTACCACATCCCGACCATTGCGACGTTCCGCGGCGACCAGGATGCTTTGCGCGAGCAGTTCGGCACCATTGCCGAATTCGGGAAGCATATGGTGGCATGCGGGAAGATCGCGCTCCAGGAGACGCGCGAAGGCCTGATGGCCCGCAGCGCGTCGATTGTCGTCTTCGTGCGCAGGCTTCTGAACAACGTCGACTTCCTCAACCTGCTTTCGTTCGCCGACGAGGACTTGGAGGTCGACCGGTCGGCGCGGTCGGTGCTCTACCGGGACCGCACGCGCGAGATAGTGCCCGTCATCGTGTTCTGGACGGTCGTGAACATAGCGATTGCGTTCGTGCTCGGCCGTTTCGGGGTCTTGAACGAGCGAACGGCGCTGCTCTGGTCGCTCGCGTATTTCGTGTCCGACATGGTCTGCGTGGTGTTTTGGTGCCCGCTCCAGCTGTTTCTCATGCGCAATCGGTGCTGTACGACGTG
The DNA here is from genome assembly GCA_018712955.1 of Candidatus Aveggerthella stercoripullorum. GTDB lineage: Bacteria > Actinomycetota > Coriobacteriia > Coriobacteriales > Eggerthellaceae > Aveggerthella > Aveggerthella stercoripullorum. Next base: position 34,819 of record DVGB01000009.1, on the reverse strand, counting down.
CCAGATATTCAACTGGGACGCCATCATGGTCGCCACGCCGCTCGTGTTCGTGGGCGGTTGGTTCGGTTGGGTTCTCGTCGCGATGGCCCTGGTGATTCTGGTGCGCTGGGAATTGGCGGCCATCCGGCATCCTGAGCGCTTCGACGAGCGCACGAACGCGCGGCTTTCCTGCGCCCAGTGCGTGGACAGACTGTGCTACCTGCGAAAACCGCTTGCAGAGCATGTCGGAAGGCAGAGCGTCCGGGAGCTTTTGGAAGCGGATGCGAAAACGCCGAACGTGCCGAACGCAGAGTAGAGCGTACGCCGCTTTCCTTCCGCCGTCCTGTGCGGCAGGAAAGGCGGAAGCGGGCGGTCGCGTCCGTCATGGCGGCGAGGGGGCCTGAGCTTTCTCAGCGCGCCATGTAGTCGCAGACTTTGTCGACCTGCTCTTCGAACGTACCGCCGAATTTGCCTTCGAAGAACGCGCCGCCGATCGTGAATGCCCAGGGAGCGGCGTCCTTGACTTCATCGAGGCGCTGGTAGCTGTTGACGCTGCCAGCAAGAACGACAGGTGCATTCACCGCTTCGACGAACGCCTTGTTCAGTGCGACGGCGTCTCCCGTGTAGCGGTATCCCAGCAAGTCGAATCCGTAGACGCCTTTCGCGAGCGCAACGTTTGCCTGCGCCACCATCTCTTCGAGCGTGCCCTCGAGGACCGACGGGCGTCCGGTGATGGTGCCGACGAACGGCATGTACTTCAGGCCGTTCGCTTTGCACAGCTCGTTGATCGAGTCGAAAAACAGGGTGCCCAGCAGCACGTCCACGCCGCATTCGACCGCCATGCGCGCTCCGGCGAGGCATTCTTCCTCGGTGTAGGCGACGACTTCGAGAAACGTGGTCTTGCCGCAGTCTTTCATGAGGCTGTACAGCTCTTTCATCTGCGCAAGGGGGAGCGGCTCTTCTTTGAACCCCCAGAACTGCGCCTTGGAATCCTTGCAGGCTTCGAAGACCTCTCGTGCGTTTTCGACGGTGCGGTCGTTATGGGTCAGCATGACGATCAGTTCGGGGTGTGCGCTCATGGTTCCTCGTCGCCTTTCAGGAATTTGTCCTGTACAACACTGCGATTATACAGCCTCATGCTAAAATTGAACCTCGCAGATGTGACAAAGCCAGCCCCGGGGGTGCCATGTTCGAACAGTTCTTCCCGTACGAATACGCCCAAAGCGTGTTCGCTATCGACTACGAGAAGCTGTACCGGCTGGGCTACCGCGGACTCATCTTCGATGTCGACAACACGCTCGTCCATCACGGCGACCCTTCGAACGACGAAGTCGAAGGGCTGTTCCGCCGTCTGCACGCACGCGGCTTCAAGACCGTGCTCCTGTCCGACAACGACGTCCCACGCCTTGAGGCGTTCACGGCGAACATGGACGTACCGTACGTTGCGGACGCGGAAAAGCCCAGCACGGCCGGCTACGAAACTGCGCTCAAGGTGCTTGGTGTGGACAAAGGCGAGGCCATCGTCATCGGCGACCAGATGTTCACGGACATCCGCGGCGCGAACGCAAGCGGCCTGGCCAGCATCCTCGTCCATTTCATCATGCTGCCAGGCGAGCGGCGCATTGGGAAACGGCGCTACGTGGAAAAGGCATTGCTTGCGCTTTGGCGCCGGAGCAAGCGCTGGCATGGGCGGCTTGGGTCTATCGAGGTTACTGAGGCTACGACGGGCGAGAGTGCGCCCGCCTCAAGGTAAGGTGCGCGCATGAGCAGCAAAAAGAACGTTCGGTTTTGCGACATCAATCCGTTGACGTACGCCATCTCGACGCAGAAGGAAGTGGCCCGTCGACACGTTAAGAACGCGCTGTCTTCCGTGCGCTTCGCGACGACGCTTCAGGAAGAAAAGCTGCCTGTCGTGCTCTCCCATAAAAGCAACATCCTGATCAAGACGGGCAAAGGCGTCGACCCGGTGCTGCAGCAGAACAAGGTGGTGAACCTCAAGATCGCGAGCAAGACGATGAGCGGCCTGGTCATCCGTCCGGGAGAAACGTTCTCGTTCTTCAAGCTGGTGGGGAAGGTCACGCCGAAAAAGGGCTATAAAGCCGGGCGCGTGATCCAGCACGGCAAACTGGTTCCGGACACAGGCGGCGGCCTGTGCAACCTGGCGAACACCATCCACCTGCTCGTGCTGGACAGCCCGCTGGATGTGACGGAGTTCCACACCCACTCCGACGCGCTGGCGCCCGACCATGGCGTGCGCGTTCCGATGAGCGCAGGCACGTCCGTCAGCTACAACTACGTCGATTTCAGGTTCAAAAACAACACGGACCAGAACTTCCAGCTTCTGATCTGGTTCGACGACGAGCGCATGCACGGCGAGCTGCGCTGCGAACGGCCAGTGCCCTGGACGTACGAAATCGTGGAAGAGGGCCACCATTTTCGTAAAGAGGGCGACGCGTACTACCGCGTGAGCAAAATCTACCGCGACGTGAAGGACAAAGCGTCCGGAGAGCTCGTGCGCCGCGAGCTGATCTGGGACAACCATTCAAAGGTCATGTTCGACCCTTCGGAGATTCCGGCAGACCAAATTCGAGAGTAGGAAGCGCTCGTGCTCTCGCGTTGAACGGTCGGCGATCCTGCGAGGGTTCGCCCGCACGTCGGTCGGCGCGGTGATTCCGCAGGGGCGCTTGCGTGCGAACTGCTTGGCGGGACGCTGAAGACGCTTGGCCTGCGTGCCTACTGCACCAGCGCGAGCATGGCGGCACGTTCCTCTTCGATGGTCGCCGTTATCTCGTCTTTATAGGGCTCGCGGTTTTGGGCTTCATCGATGTTCAGCAGAACGTAGTCGACGCCTACGCCGACGGCCGTTCCTGCCGCGATGCCCACCAGCGTACCGAGCGGTCCGCCGACCGTGCCGACCGCGCCGCCGGCGGTCGCCCCGATCGCGCGAGAGCCGACCGTGGTGGAGATCTTCGAGACCACCTTGCTGTAGAAGGCTTTCGTGGCCGCTTTGTTCACGAGGTGCTTTGCGACCAATCCCGCCCCGACGCCCGAAGCGGCGCTCAGGCCGAAGCGCTCGCTCGCTTCGAGCATTTTCTGCGTCGGCTCGAGGGGCGCAGAAAGGTCGAGGGCGTCCTTCGTCGTGATGAGCCATTCGGGAACGCCGGAGACCTCGTATTCCTGCAGCCGTTCTTTGGTCTCCGATTCGAGCGACTCCATCTGCGAAAGGAAGCCTTCAAGCTGGCGGTCGAGCTCGGTATCGTCGACACCTTCTTCGATTTTGGCCGTGAACTGGTCGGCGACGAACTCTTCCGCCGTGCCGGTGACCATGTTGACCAGGCGTTCGTAGTCGGCGGGAAGGCTGTAGTACCAGTCGAGATAGCCGTCCACGTTTTCAAGGCGCGCGTCGAAAGAGTCGTTGATGAGCGGGGTGAGCGTCTCGCGGGCTTCGGCGGACAGGCTTTCCGACCGCTGCTGCATTTCCGCGAGCAGCGCTTGGGCCGCCTGCTCGTCGTAGTACTTCCCGTCGAGCACATAGACTGCCATGCCAGCCTGCTGGCGCACGGCGTCTTCGATCGCGGTGTACTCTTCAGTCTGCATGACGGCAGCGGTCTTGGCATCCGCTGCAAGGAACAGGGCCAGCAGACAGACCGGCAAGACGGCGGCTGTTGCCACGAATTTCTTCACGACCGGCATGCGCGTGCTCTTCGCGTGCGCGTCCGTCGCGTTCAACGGGGCGAACACACGTCGCAGCTCCTGCGGGTCGAGGAAACAGAGCGTCAGAAGGTTCGAGATGCCGAAAAAGGCCGAAGCGACGAACACTACGCGCAGGACGGCATAGCCGACGGCGGACGTGTGGGCTGCCGTCGACGACCCGTAGGCCATAAGGCCGTCCGCGAGCGAACCGAGAAGTCCCGCCTCTGTCATGAGCGCGGAAGGGGAGCTTTCGAAGGGCTGGGGTGTGGCCAAGAACGCTTCGCTGGCGCTGGCATAGTCGGGTGCGGGCAAAAGGAAGCTTGCGATGCCGTAGACGATGCACAAAAGCACGCCGACCGCGGTGCTGGTCCACAAGATTGCCTTTGCAGAGCTGAAAAGTGGCGTGTACTCTTTGCCGAGCCAGCGGTTGATGAGGGCGAACACCGCCAGATATAGGGGAACCGCCAGAACGGCGAGCGCCCATTCGAGTGCTCCCCATTTCGGCATTTCGAGGATAAGGCCCGCCGTGCACACCGCCGCGAGAACGAACCCTGCGATCAGCGTCACCGTGCGGCCTTCGTTGAGCCGTGCGAGCATGCCGCCTTTTTCAAGCGTGAACTGGCGGCGGATTTTGTTGATGACGAAGGGGTAGGCGAACGCGATGGAGGACACCGCGCTGAGGATTGCCCAGCACAGCGCGATACCCCATGCGGGCATGAGGGGTGCAGTGCGGCTTACCAGGAACAGTACGGCAAGGACGATGACGGCTTTGATAAGGTAGGGCACCGACCGTTTCGCCCGGTCTGCGAAAGAGGGCTGGTGGCAGTGGTCAGAGATGGTGGCGGGCATACAGCGCCTTTCTGTCCGGATCGTATTGAGGGGATGGGGTCGTTCATGACCAGTGTACCCTATGAATGTCCAGGTCTTTTGCGATGGCGTTCCGGAGCTTTTGTGGGCATGCTGCCTTGTCGCACTCCGTGTGCGGACGGCTCCCTCGCGTTCTCTTTGCGCGCCCAAGGAATGCGCCTTAAGTCTGAGCGGGTAGGCATATGCACGCTCTATGCCTTGTTTCGTTATTCCGTTTCCAAAGAATGTGGTTTTACGTCCCTTTGGCCTTGCTAAGGCGTATAGTGAACGGAAGTGGCGAAGAGCCAAACCGATCCTGAATGGGGGAAAGCCAATGAAATTCGTGTGTCCTGTGTGCGGTTACGTGGAGGAGTTCGACGGCGACGCGCTGCCGGAGGACTTCAAGTGCCCGCAGTGCGGCGTTGACGGGAGCCGTTTCATCAAGCAGAGCGAGACCGAAATGACCTGGGCTGCCGAGCATGTGATCGGCGTCGGCAAGCTCCCTGAGGTCTCTGAGGACATCGTGGCGGACCTTCGCGCGAACTTCGAGGGCGAATGCACCGAGGTCGGCATGTACCTCGCTATGGCGCGCGTTGCCCATCGCGAAGGCTATCCCGAGATTGGCCTGTACTGGGAGAAGGCTGCCTACGAAGAGGCCGAGCATGCCGCGAAGTTCGCTGAGCTGCTGGGCGAAGTGGTGACCGACTCCACCAAGAAGAACCTCGAGATGCGCGTTGAGGCCGAAAACGGCGCGACCGCCGGCAAGACCGACCTCGCGAAGCGCGCGAAGGCTGCGGGCCTTGATGCTATCCATGACACCGTTCATGAGATGGCTCGCGACGAGGCGCGTCACGGCAAGGCGTTCGCTGGCCTGCTCAAGCGTTACTTCGGCTAAGCCGCACAAACGACGGGAGGGCGCTTGCGCTAGCATCGGTGATGCGCGCTTTCGCCCTGCGCGTTGAGAGCTTGCACAAAAGCTCACTGCACAAAAGGAGCTTCCGGTCCTCGGGTCTGGAAGCTCCTTTTTCGTTCTGGCGATCTTTCCGGGGTGCGATGACCGCCTTGGGGCAGTCGTCTTCGTGCGCTTCCGCTATGTCGCTGAGCGGACCGCGCTTCGAAATAAGGCGGCTTGTGCCGAAAGGGCATAAAGCAGCCGTGTTCGTTGCGTGCGGCGGGCGATGCCCGGATGCGTCGGCGAGGACTCTCTGCTTTGCGCGGCACAGGATGATCATGCCGCGTGCGGCTAGGCTACAGTTCGACGCGGCCGAATTTGGCGAGGATTTCGGTCGCTGCGGCGCACGCTTCGCAGTCGCACCATTTCGCGCCCTCTTCTTTGCGCGCAAGCTGTGCGGCAAGTCCCTGGGCGGCAGCTTCTTCGCCGAGCATTTCCTTGGCAGGGCCTTGGAGGAAGGCGATGACGCCGTCGATCGTCGTCGGGCGTCCTTCGAGGACGTCGAGCAGCTGGGTAGTTGCTTCTTCCACTGCCGCGTCGCTTGCGTCGGCGGCCACGGCGTTTTTCCATGCAAGGGCCGCATCCTTGGTGACCTGCGTGCTGAAGTCAGAGGTCGAAAGGATGTCGGCGCGCTCTGCCACGTAGTCGAACAGCTCTTTCTCCATATGAGTCTCCTTCGTCGAAGTTGTGCTGCTCTTCGTACTATAGCGCAGTCGTTTTTCGCTTGCGCCCATGGATGCAAAGGGCGGGGCGTGATGTCGATGCCAGTTTCCGCTGACCGCACCGCGCTCTTGCCTGTGGAAACGAAAGGGGAGGTTGGTCTTGGCACGCTTTGCGTTCGGAGCCCCTTGATTCACCGTTTTTATCCAGAAAACGGGCGATACGGCGAGGGCTTTTCTTTTGGATAATGATGGCAGGCTTTGGGAGCTTTCAGCGATCAGGGTTCTGCCCCGTTGCTTGGCGTGGCCGACTCAGCTGCCAAGTTCCGCTTTTTCGACGAAAGGACAGCAGTATGGCAAAGAGGTTTCTATCGCTGTTCGTAGCGGTCGCGTGCACCGTGATGCTTGCGGGATGCGCGCAAAATTCCGGCAGCGAGGACGTTCCGGCTCAGGAGGCCGAAAGCACCAGCCAGGTCGCGGGTGAAGACGTCGCGGTCGAATCGCTCGTGAGCTACACCGTCTCTCGCGTCGAAGGGGAGCCCGACTGGGAGGCCATCCCGCAGCTTGACATCGACCATCAGCAATGGCTCGAACCGGTGGACATAGCCGCTCATGCGCAGCTCTGCTACAGCGATGACGCGTTCTACGTGCGAATGTGGGCGGAAGAGGCAGAAATCCGCGCCGAATACCCGGCGACGGACCTTCTGGCGAACACCTACGAAGACAGCTGCCTCGAATTCTTCCTTTCGCCGGTGCCCGGGGATTCGCGCTACCTGAACTTCGAGTTCAATCCGAACGGCGCGGTGGGAGCCCAGATTGGGGCGACGAAGACCGACCGCACCAGGCTCGTGCGAACCGACGACCCGTACCAGGCATCCGCGGTGCGCACTGCTGACGGCTGGGAGATTTCATATCGCGTGCCGTTCGATTTCATCAGGTCGTTCTACCCAGACTTCACGGTGGAGTCGGGGATGGAGCTTCGCGGCAATTTCTACAAATGCGGAAACCTTACCGCGCAAAAGCACTATCTCTCCTGGAATCCGATCGAAAGCGACACGCCCAATTTCCATATGCCCGAATACTTCGGCGTACTCGTGCTGGAATAGCCTTCGCTCTACTGCCGTCGCTTCCTCTCGTTCCGTTTGCCATGGTAGGTGCGCGCGATCGCCCTGGCTGCTATCCCTGCATGGTCTGCTCGACGATGCGGTCCATGACGTCCGCCGTGAGCATGCCGGGCACGTAGCCGAAGACCGTTCCGTCGGCAGCGATCATGAACGTCGTGGGGAATGCGCTCACGCCGTACGCGGAGAAAAGGCTTCCTTCGAAATCCATGAGCACCGGATAGGTGATGCCTTCGTCGGCGATGAACTCTTTCAGCTCGGGTTCGGAGACATCGGCAGCGGAGGGGTTTGCGTCATCCCACGGGTTCGCAACGCCGAGCACGACAAGGTCGCCGGTGTTTTCGCCCCAGTCGCGATAGAGCGCTTCGATGTCGGGGATTTCGCGCTGGCACGGGCCGCACCAGGTGGCAAAGAAGTTCAGGAAGATGGTTTTGCCGCGGTAGTCGGACAGGGCATGAGCGGTGCCGTTCTGGTCGACGAGCTGAAGGTCGGCAAGCGGGGCAGGGGTGGCAGACGACGGATCGGAGCTGGAAGAGCCGTCGCCTTCGCCCGTGCGCGCTGACCCCGAGCCGGCCGAAGCCCCGTCGTTTTTGCGGGCAGTCGAGTCTGCCGCCGTTTCGTCTTCTGTCGCAGTGCTCGCGCTCTGTTCTTGCGCTGCAGGCGTCGATCCGAACGACGAAAGGTAGCCCGTCACGCCGTTCATCCAGCCCGTGGCGGTGAGGATGCCCATGACGATAAGGAGCACGCCGCCTATTTTCACGGTGTAGCGGACGAGGGAGCCGTGCGTGCGGAAGAACTGCAAAACCGCGCTCGTAGCGAGGCCGACCGCAAAGAACGGCAGCACGAACCCGACGGTGTAGACGCCCACGAGCGCAAACCCGATTGCCGCCGAAGCGCTCGAGGATGCCATGAGGAGTACGCCCGCGAGCACCGGCCCCACGCACGGCGTCCACGCGAAGCTGAACGTGAATCCGAGCGCGAGCGCCACAAGGGGGTTCATCGCGAAACGACTGAGATTGAAGGGCAGGCGATGTTCGGTCTCCACCACGCGCGATTGTCCGAACGCGCCGATCATGTACAGGCCAAAGAGCGTCATGATGACGCCGGAGACAACGGTGAAGGTGCGCTGGTTGCCCGAAAAGAACTGTCCCAGAGCCGTGAAGCCGAACCCGAGCAGGAAAAACGCGAAGCTCACGCCCACGACGAAGAACAGGGTGTTCACGAACACTTTGCCGCGCGGGTATTCGAGGGTGCCGTCTTCTCGCCGTTTCGCCGTGCCGCCCGCAAGGTACCCTACATAGAGAGGGATGAGCGGCAGCACGCAGGGCGAGAAAAAGCTCAAAAGGCCTTGGATGAATACCGTGATAACGGGAATTCCCATGTCGAGGTCGAAGCCCACGTGTCTCCTCAGGTCGCTGACGTTTTAATGGTACGTGCAAGATACCATATGCATGCGCGCATGCCGGGGACGGCATGCGAAAAAGCGACCGTCCCCCTTTTTGCCTAGGCGAGAAAAGCGATGGCAGCAACGACGATGATGTCCATGGCGAAAAAGCAGCCGATGAGAATCCAGGCAGCAGGACGGGCGAAGTTGATTGTCCAGCCGATGCCGAAGCTCTCAGGCAAAAAGATGCTTGCATCGTCGCGGTTGCAGTAGAAGATACCGAGCTTCCAATGTTCGTCATCGTCGTCAGACAGGTAGTCGTCGCCCTGCATGCGCCTGAACAAGCGCGATCAAGCCTGGCCGTAGACGAGCGAAATCGCGACTGATCCGATGACTACGAGGATACCCACGATGATCATCGCAAGCCCCATCTGCATAAGCGTAATGACGCCTGCGGCAGACAGCATGAACCCGACGCCGATGCCTGCGGAGATGATGACGCCCACCGCCAGCAGGAAGATGCTCTCCGCGCGGACGAACAGTCCGTAGGCAAGTGCCGACGTAGCGGGCGCGCCGGGGTCGGTCGGGCGCTTCGACCGCAGCATGATGGCATGGCACCCGAAGAAGATAAGGGCAAAGAATGCTTCCATGAGCAGCGGGAACCCGAAGACCGATCCGATGGACTTATCCGCATAGCTGTCCACGTTTCCTGCGAAGTCGCCATGCATGGGGATGAGGTCCGGCATGCTGGGATAGAGCGCGCATCCAAGCGCGGTGGTGAAAAGAACGATCACGACATAGAGCAGGTTCCATGCAAGCGAGATGGCGCCGGGTACGTCGTCTTCGCCGACGATAGCGGTTCGCGTGCGGTGTTCGGCTGCCCATCCTTCTGCTTTCTTGATGGCCGTGACCCTTTTCCGGAACACAAGCATGAGCGCGAACGAGGCGATTGCGGGCACGAACAGAGCTGCGCACATCAGCGCGATGCCGATACCGCTTGCAGCGCTGTCGGCCTGTTCAGCTCCCTGCGCCATGAGCACGCCAGCGGCTATTGCCGCGATGGTGCACGCAGCTGTCAGCGCGACCATGGCCGTTGCATAACGCTTCTTGAGAGCGACCAGGCGTGGGTCTTTCTGGGCTGAGGCAGGGACGGTGACGGCAAAGCACTCGTTTCTGCGCATGAGGTAGGGCGTAAAAGCAAGGAGCAGTCCCAGCGCAAGCGTCATTGCGGCGAACATGCCTACGGTAGCGACGACAATCATGGCGATCACGCTCCTTGGGCGTTCGTGGCGGACAGGGCGGACGTGCTTTTCCTCGGACTGTTCGCACGGGTGCCTTTGAGAGCGTTCCCGTTCTCGTCGATTCCAAGCGCGCTGATGTCGCGTCGCGTGCCCGCAATGCCCGGGCCGGCGAAGACGCGCTCTGCCTGGGTGCGCGCCTCGGCAAGGAACGTGTCCTCAGTGCCGCCTTGCGCGCAGTGCTCGAGTGCGAGCTGGTAAAGCTCGGCAGCGAGCCGTTCCGCGCTTGCTGCCTTTCGCTCGGCGCTTGCAACTTGTTGGTAGTCCGCCACGATGGCGCCCGAGCGTCCGCGCATGAGTAAGTAGCCTTCGTCGCGCAATACGGCATAGGCCTTGTTCACCGTGTGCAGGTTGATGCCCAAGTCGCTTGCAAGGGTGCGCACGCTTGGCAGCCGGTCGGCAGGCAGCAGTTCGCCGTGCGCAATAGCGCCCACGATCTGGTCGCGAATTTGGAGGTAGACAGGGTGAGGAGATGTCTGGTCGATGCGAACGATCATGGCCGCTTCCTCTCTTGATGTGCTATCTGTTATAGATTAACTATATCAGATGAGCGTTCGCATAGTAAGACCGAAAGCGTTTTCAGTAAAGCACCGGCTCGCATGGGATGCGTCGGACGGCGCAGGTTAATTTCGTGCTGGCGTAGTCATGCCGCACTGACGACGGCAAAAGTTTCGAAACTTTTCGGAAGAAGCGCTCATTTTGCGCTCACTGGTCGTTATAAGGGGTGAGGGCGGAAGGAGGAAAAGCTTGGCGTTCATGGGGAAAGGGCTGGACGAAGAAGGAGCGCGGCGCGTCGTCGAAGACTGCTACGACGACGTCCTGGCGTACTGCAGGCGCCATACGCCCACTCGCGACGACGCCCTTGACGCGACCCAGGAGACGTTCCTGCGGTTTGTGCGTAGCCTGCCGACCTACCGCGACCGAGGCAAGCCGCTTGCGTTCTTGCTCACGATAGCCCGCGGCGTCTGCGCCGATGCATACCGTAGGCGTGGGCGTTCCTGGGAGCTGCTCGATGAGGACGTTGCCGTTTCCGGCCCGCAAGAGGACGTCGGCATCCGGGAGGCGCTGCGGTCCCTTGCCCCGGAACAGCGGGAAGTCCTTGAGCTCAGGTACGACCACGGTCTCCGCGTCTACGAGATTGCTCGTGTGCTCGGCGTGAGCAGGTTTGCGGCGGGTCGGAGGATTTCAGCAGCGCTCGATGCCCTCAAGGCGGAATTGGACGACTTTGGCGAAGGAGCGTCGCTATGAGGACGGCAGATCAAAGCCAGATGGAAATTGCCCTGCGCGCGCACTTCCGGCGCGAGCGGTGTTTGGCAGGGAGGTCCGAAGGCCATGCTGCGGCGGTTGCCGCGCTGGCGGCGGCCGCGGCGTCAGAGGCCGGAGCCCGGGATGCCGGGATGGGCGGTCTCGTACGCGCAGCGGTCAAGTTTTTCCCGCGCGTTTTCTGGGCGGCTCCTATCGCCGTCGTTGCGCTGGCGTTCGCTCTCGTTCTCTCCGGGATTCCCGCCTCTCAGGCGGAGGCGGCTTTGGCCGCATCGGGCCCCGTCCTTGTGGCGGCGTGCCTGGCGGGCGTGGTGCGCGCACGGTCGTACTGCATGCAAGAGCTCGAGGCATCGTGCTTGCGCAATGCCGTTTCTGTGGTGTGCGTGCGGTTCATGGTTTTTGGAGGGGCGACTTTTCTTGCGCTGGCTTTCGCGTGCGCTGTTTATGCTTCCGTCGTTTCTGCGGGCGCGGCAGTGGCGTACGCCCTCGCGCCGTATCTTGTCTCGGCGGCTGGCGGGCTCATGTTCGCCCGAAAAGCTTCCAGTGCTGACGCATCCATCGCGGCAGTTGCCTGGTCCGCAGGCGTGTGCGCGTTCTGCCTCTTGCTGAAGGTTGCGATGCCTGCGGCGTACGAGGCGGCTGCGCTCTGGATATGGGCAGTCGTTTCGGCGGCGAGCGTACTGTGGTGTGCTCGGGAAGTTTTCGGCTGGCTGCATCTTTGCGTCCAGGGCGGCATTGCCCCCGGAGGCGCAGGGCGTGTTGACGCTCTTCGCATGATTCGTAGCTGATGGGAGGAACGGTTTCATGGAACTCGTATTCGACAGGCTCACGAAGGAGTACGGCGCCAAGATTGCCGTCGACCGCGTGTGCGCGACGCTGGGTCCGGGCGTGCACGGTCTTCTGGGCGCAAATGGCGCCGGCAAGACGACGCTCATGCGCATGGCATGCGGCGTGCTGCGTCCGACTTCGGGCGAAGTGCGTTTCGACGGCGCGCCCATCGAGCGGATGGGCGGAGACTACCGGGCGCTTCTGGGGTACCTGCCGCAGGACTTCGGCTACTACCCGGAGTTCACAGCGCTCGACTTCATGGAGTATTTGGCCGCGCTCAAGGGCATTGGGCGCCGCGCCGCGCGCGAGCGCTCTCTTGAGCTGCTGGCAGCTGTGGGGCTTTCAGGCGAAGAGCGTCGCCGTATTCGCACGTTTTCGGGCGGTATGAAACAGCGCCTCGGTATCGCGCAAGCGGTGCTCAACGATCCCGCGGTGCTCGTGCTCGACGAGCCGACGGCGGGCCTTGACCCGAAGGAGCGCGTGCGCTTTCGCAACCTCATCGCGAGTTTCGCTCAGGACAAGGTCGTCCTGCTCTCTACGCACATCGTTTCGGACGTGGAGAGCATTGCCGACGACATTCTCATGATGCGCGCAGGCGCTTTGGTGCTCTCGGGGAGACCGGGGGAGCTCGTCTCAAAGGCCGAGGGTAGGGTCTGGGAGGCCGTCGTCCCGGCCGGGCGGGTCGAGGAGCTCGAGGCCTCGCTCACGGTGAGCAACGTCCGCCACCTCGAGGGCGGCCGTGCGCTCCTGCGCTACGTGGCGGACGAGCCCAAGGTGCCGGGCTCTGCCCCCGCCGAGCCCACGCTCGAGGACCTGTACCTGTACGTGTTCCGCGACGGCGCCGCCGGGGCGGGTTCGCCCCGCGCCGCCCGCGGGGCCCACTTCAAGGAGGGATACCATGCCTAGGCTCATCCTGTTCGAAATCAAGAAGATGCTCTCCCGTCGCGTGGCGCTCGCGGCAAACGTCGGCGTCATCGTGTTCCTCGTGGCGATCATGGCGCTCAACGTGACGCAGAACCGGACGGTGAGCTTTGCCGGCGAGGAATTCAACGGCGTCGAGGCCCTTGCGTACAACCGCTCGGAGGACGAGAAGCATGCGGGCGTCGTCACCGCCGAGCGAGCCGCGGAGGATATCGCCGCCTACCAGGAGATGGTTTTCTCTCGGATCGACCGAGATGCGGTGGGCGAGATGACGGGTGCGGCGGTCTACTCCCTCATCGCGCAGAGCTTCTCGCCTGAGGAGGTGGACGACCTCTACAACGTCTACTGGAACTGGCTCCTGCGGCCCTGGCGGACTGCGGGCGAGGAGCCCGCGCAGACGGCTGCCCGCGTGACGCCCGAGATGGCGGCCAACTGGTACGGCGCCACTGACGACCTGACCCAGGACGCGCTCGACGACGGCCAGGGCGGTATGTGGGAGTACTCGGAGGACGAGCGGGAGTACTGGACCGCGAAGCAGGCATCCGTGCCCGAGCCGATCGAGTACGGCTACTCGGGCGGCTGGGACAACATCGTCAGCTGCTTCGCATTTCTGGTGTTCGCGATCCTCGCCGTGTGCATCACCCTCGCGCCCGTGTTCTCGTTCGAGTACCAGTCGGGCGCCGACGCCGTGGTGCTCGCCACCAGGCACGGGAGAACGCGCCTGGTGGCGGCGAAGGTCCTGGCGGCGCTCGCGTACGCCACCGCGTACTTCGCGGTCTGCGCGGCGATCGTCGTGGGCGTGTCGCTCGCGTTCTACGGCGCCGACGGCTTCGGGCTGTCGATCCAGAGCATGTCGCTCTCCTCGCCCTACCCGCTCACGGCAGGCCAGGCGGCGCTCGTGTCGGTCGGGCTCATGTACGCGGCGTGCCTCGGGCTCGCATGCCTCACCCTCGCGCTCTCGTCGCGGGCCCGCTCGACGCTCCCGGTGTTCGTGACCGACGTGGTGCTCGTCCTCTTCACCGGGCTCATCCCCTCTGCGGGCGTCGGGATCCTCGAGCGCGCGCTCGCGCTTTTCCCGCTCAACTTCTCCAACTTCACCATGCTCTTCTCGGCGTTCGAGTCGTACCCGGTCGGCCTTGTCGTGTTCGATCTTATCGGGATGATCCTCGTCGTGTACGCCGTTCTCGCGATCGTCGCGACCCCTGTCGCCGCCGCGTCGTTCAGGCGCCATCAGGTGTCGTGACCTCGCGTCCCCGCCCGGCATCGGGCGGGGCGGGCGGCGCGCCCTTAACGACGCGGTCCCATCTCGGCCTCATAGCCGCCAGGATGGAGCGGGCGCGGGGGCGCGCAGCCCCCGCGGAAGGGCGCCCCGGCACCCGGGGCGCCGCGCTAGATGTGGCAGTCGACGATAGTCGCCGTCCAGTCGGGATCCGCGGTGTCGAGGAACCTCGCGCGGAACCCGCGCACCCAGTCGAGCGCTTCCTCGTCGGTCTCCGAGCTCATAACCTCAGTCTAGATTTGATACAAGTTTCAGAAGGACATTGCGCTATGCAAGCCTGCTGCAAAGAAGCTTGACATCAGGAGAGTTGATTGCCGCTTTGGTAATCGAAGCGAAGGCGCTCGTCTGCGCATATTGAGGTCATAGATGTCTGGCTATAGCAAGATGTTTGCACCTTTCTTGCATCTCGAACAACGGACGGGAGTTTGAGTTGCCCTGTATCGTGCAACTCAGCGAAGCGATATTTAGCTCGGCTAAGAAACAACCGTTACGCAGAAGAGGTGGTCAGAATGACGCAGAAGGCTTACAACATCGGTCACGATGACATGATGGCGCTGTACGGCTGGGCGGATTGCGGCGCCCGCCCCTCGCTCCTGGTGTCGGCTCCCTCCATCAAGGATGTCGGCGAAATGGAGCTCGTGCGTGAACTCGCAGAGATGGCATACGACGCCTCCGGTTTCAAGGATTCGCCGGCGCGCCATTTCATCGCGCGCAACTTCCCCTACAACGGAAGCCCTGCAGACTACGCACGCTTCCAGGACAGCCCCATCGAGGCGGCTGAGATTTCGAATTGCTTCGCCGGAGTGGATTGCATCGATATGACGGGCTGGCTCGGCAAAGAGCATACCGGGGCGAACTGGGAGAAGCTTCCCCAGCTTGTGCGCAGCAGTCCCACCTCTGACTACGTGTTCCTTGCGTACTCCGACTCCCCGACGGACATCGCCCGCCTCGCTGCGTCGATCCGCAAGGATTGCGGCGTAGCGCTCCGCCATATCGGCATTAGCTATCCGGACCCTAAGGCCCTGTCCGAGGCGTTTGGCTTCGCCGCATCGCGCCAAGTGAACTTCGATCCCGCCGAGTTTGAAGAATGGGCGGCCCGCCTGGTCGAGGATGGAAAGGCCCTCAATTACGCATACATCAGCTCGATGGCGACGATCGCCAGTTACGAATGTGCACATTCTGACGCGCTACAGTCTTCTTTCAGGGAACTGCTCGAACGTTACTCGGCACACACCCCTTCGGTCAACAAGGCAAGCCGTCTCGGATTCTAGGAGGAAACAATGATCAACGCATACGCAACAGAACAGGACATCAAGCGCCTCACGGTTTCTTGCGCAATCAACGAAGCGGTGCATGCCCTCGATGATCCGAAGCTCCCCCCGGCAGACAAGATGGCGATCGTGGGCAAACTTTGCCCGGCGGGTGGGCCGGTGGCTATGTGCGGCAACAACGGTGACGTTTGCGTAATCGATTCCGATTCGCACTCAATCATGTTCGCGTCCTCTGGGCGCGGTAAGACGCGCCGCCACGTTTTCCCCATGGTAATGACCGAGATTCTCTCTGGAACTAACCTCGTCGTCAACGACATGAAGGGTGAGATCTATGAAGCGATGCAAGGGCTTCTCAAGAAGATGGAGTACACGGTGTACGTGCTCGACCTCCGGCAGCCCTCGAAGAGCCCCAACCGCTACAACCCGCTCGCCATCGCATGGGACGAGTACCACCTTGGGGATAAGGATGCGGCTTTCCTTTATCTGCACAGCTTCGGCCAATCTCTCTTCAGCCAGATGGAAAACGCGTCTGCGGACCCCTTCTGGCACATGACCGCGACCGACTACTTCGTAGCCCTGACGATGGGCATGCTGGAGCACGGGGTTGAAAAGGACGCATTCACGCTTGAGAGCGTGGCCCTGATGGACCGCATGGGCAACAAGAAGTCCGGCCCGGGCAACCCCCAAATTAATGATTTCTTTGCTGGCCTTCCCAAAGATGGCATTGCTGAGCAGTTCGCGAGTGGCACCATTGGCGCCCCCAACGACACGCGCGCGAGCATTTTGAGCGTGTTCCGCCAGCCAATCTCGCTTTACGCTGGACAGCGCGGCTTGATGGACGTGCTGGCTCGCGACGATTTCAAGATCAGCGACCTGGCCCAGGAGAAGCGTGCGTTTTTCATTGTCTCCCCCGACGAGACGCATTCCCTCGGTCCCGTTGTGGTCGGCATTCTCAACCAAGTCATGTCTGCCCTCATCTCGCACGCACAGACAGCATACGGCGGCGTTCTTCCCCGCCGCATCGACTTCATACTGGATGAGTTCGGCAACCTTCCCACAAAAGTCCCCGAAATGTCGGCGCTAGTCTCCGCCGCGCGTTCTCGTAACATTCGCTTCCATTTCGTGCTCCAGAGCGAGCATCAACTTTCGAACGTTTACGGAGACCAAATCAAAGAGGTGATACTGGACAACGTGGACAATTGGTTCTTCATGGGTAGTCGCGGACTCCAATTCCTGAAGCACGTCAGCGAACTGGCCGGCGAGCGCGAAAACGCAAGCGGCAAGGTTGAGCCGGTAATGAGCGTCGCGAAGCTCCAAAGGCTCGAGAAGCGCGACGACGAAACCGAAACCCTTGTTCTCATGGGGAGCCTGAAGCCGTTCGTGACCCCGCTCAAAGACATTAGCCAATACGAAAGCGTCGATTCCGAAGGCGTTGCCCCGGCACCGCGTCGCCAAATCGATCGCAGCGTCTTCGATGTTGAGGCGGTCGTCCGGGATATGAAGGAGAAGAAGATCCGCGAAATCATGGACAGGGAGATGTGCGAAAAGGGCAAAAAGCCCACCAAGAAACACCCTAAGAAAACAATCGATGAGGACATACTCGAAGGTCTAAGGAAGATGGCGGCTGAATCTGCAGCCGAGTAAATAACCGGCGGATATTGAAACAACCAGAAAGGAAACACCATGTTCTTTCCAAGCGTAATCAAGGCAGACAAGGCAATTGACCTTCCTAGCAACTTCTTCACCGATCGCATCATTTTCATTAACGGCGAGATTGATGACGAGGCCGCGGCTATCGTCGTATGCGAGCTGCTGCAGCTCGAAGCAAGCGACCCGCACAGCGATATCACCATGTACATCAATTCGCCCGGCGGCAGTGTGTCTGCGGGGCTGGCGATTTACGATACGATGCAATACATCAGCTGTGATGTTTCCACCGTGTGCGTTGGGATGGCCGCCAGCATGGGGGCGTTCCTCCTCGCCGCCGGGGCGAAGGGGAAGCGCTACGCCCTGCCACATAGCCAGATCATGATCCATCAGCCCCTTGGAGGCGTTCGCGGACAGGCGACTGAAATTCAGATTGTTGCTAATCACATCCTGGACATCAGGACGTTGGTCAATGACATACTTGCCGAATGCACCGGAAAGCCCGTCGAGATCATCGCGCTTGACACCGAACGCGATAACTACCTGTTTGCTCCGCAAGCATTGGAGTATGGCCTCATTGATGGGATAAAAGAGCGCAGGAACGATCAGTAAAGGGGCCTGCCATGAATTACGGGATTGCTATTGCGGCGTTGTTTTCGGCTTACCTAGAAACCAATGGGTATAAACACCGTCACGATGAAGACAGCGACATTGTGGTAATCGGCTTCGTGGGGAACTATGAGTCATTCGACGGCATCACCGTCTTGATGAAGTTCGGGGACGATGGCGAGGACGTGCAGATACAGGCCCCCGACTTCGCTGTTGTGCCAGAGGCGGGCCGTGCGCAGGCAATGTTTGCGTGCAACAAGGTTAATGAGCGCTACAGGTGGGTAAAGTTCGCGGTTAGCGAAGGGGGGCAGCTGAGGCTCACCTCTGACATACCGATCGAGGCTACGATGAGCGACAACGATTTGTGCGGACTGCTGCTTACATCCATGAGGCGATTCATCCGCGTTGCCGATCACGCTTACGGCATGTTTTGCGAGTATGTCGACATGAGCATGGCAAATGACGTGGAAACCGATCCTGAACAAGAGACCGAGGACGGCCAAAACGAAGGTCTCAGTTTCTACGCAGTGAACGATGAGGGTGAATCCGTGGAATGCGAGGCCATCCTGACGTTTGAGCATGAAGGACGCAATTTCATCGTTTACACAGACAACACTACCAATCGTGATGGAAGCACTCGCGTTTATGCGTCCATATGTAAGGACGAACCCGAGACAGTGCAAGACTGCGGTTTTGTTGCGCTTGGGCTTATGCCAATAACAGATAAGGCGGACTGGGAGCTAGTTGAGCAAGCCCTTGATTCGCTATCTGGCGATTAATGAACGCATGCCAAGCCAACAGCAGGGCAATCCGCTTGCGGCACTATAATTCTGCCTGCATCGAAAACGGTTAGCTACGCATGATAAGGGGCTGATCTCATGACGAGGATAGCAAACGACGTCCTTCTTTCGCTGAAACAACGCGAGCCTGCATACGATTGGGATCGCATTTCGGCTTTCGAGGAAAAGCGGGGTTTCCTCTTGGGAATCGAGGTTTTCAGGTTTCTGTATGATGTTGCGCAACAGTGCGGGTTTGAGTATAGGACATGGAAAGAGTTCTGTAAGGCGTACGGGTCATCTCTCAGGAATCAATCGCGTATGCCCTCGAATCATGAAAGGCGAGACTCTTCCAGCAGGAATCATTCTTTGACAGAACGGACCAAGGGGATTTCCGGCGAAGAAGGAAGCTCTTGCAAATATCATCCTGACGAGATAGTGAGGACATATTTTTACTATGGGCCAAATGCGGGGCAGCGTTTATCGAGATCGCCAAACGCAGAACATTTTGAACTGCTGTGCAAAGATCGGAAGACGGCGCATGAAGCTTTCGCTCAGTTAGCAATTCAAGATGAGGAGTGGCGCCAAGGGGTGCTCCGCTTTGCCAGCAAGGTCCTTTCCGTGTGGAAAGACGAGAGGGCGGAGCTGCTGAGTCGGGCGTACAGTGGCACGACTTTGCGGCATATACTCATGCAATACGTTGCAATTGACGAAAACATTGCTCCCATTGTTATGTTCAAACAGGCGGTCTGGATTATCGGCAACAATAAGTCGGCTGACAAAGCCGAGGTTGCGCTGGGTTTATACGATGCAATTGAGCGTTTGTTCTACGAACTCGGAGCCCGTCCGATTGTGTACACCAGGCAGATGCTTTTCGAAGACGATGCGTTTGGCGAGTTTGGCAAGGCGCGAAATCATATGGCAAGAGATCCGCAGTTTTCAGAGGGGCAAAAGCTAACGTATCTATACTCTTACGATATCCCATTAGATAAAACCTGCCGTTCCGAAGATTTTCCCGACGAAGGTTTTATTGCCCAATTTCAAACAAGAACGACAACAACGACTTATGCACCATTAGAGGGCGATGAACGCCAGAAGCAAAATGTCAATGGCAGAAACGAAGCCATGGATCTCTACTTCCGAACTGCAGCAATGTGGAAAGACTCTATCCTAGAAAGGAGGATAGACCCTAATGCAATACACGGAGGCAACCAGAACGAACCCATAAATCAAGGCTATGTCGATAGATATGTTCCCTTAAGCTTCTTAAGGGACGACGAAGAAATCGATGTTTTTAGCAGCTTTCTGCTCGACGACTCAAAGGCAAGATTACTCGTTCTGACCGACTCTGGTTCTGGTAAAACCACGTTCTTACGTGGGCTGGTTGCCCTAATAGCGCAACTGAACGAAACGTCTACAGACGATACAGCTGACAACGACCGAAATCTTGCCAAAGCGCTGGATCCAGAGCTTACCGATTCCGACCTGAACGTTCTCAGGTCTTACGTGCCAATAATGCTTGCACAGCCTCCGTATTCGCAAACAGAAAACCACGAAGGAGAATATGGGGCACTTGACGCGCCAAATAACCCCGAGCTTTTTGCCAAAACTTCATTCGGCTTATTACCGCAAGGATATTCTGAGCCTTATGGCGGAGACTTTAATAGCTTCCTATCGATAATAGAAGCCGCTAACAACCCGCTCTTGCTTGTTGACAGTATCGACGAAGTGCCATCGAATCACAGACACAGCTACATCCGGCAGCTGGAGTGCTTCGTTGCCGAATACGGCATTAGAAAAGTGATCGTTACTAGCAGGCCTTTAGGAGCACGAGAGACGCAACAGCTAAAGGGTTTCGTTCTTGGAAATGAGCCAGTAACAATTGCTCCACTCAGCATAGAGGAACAGAATAAACTTGCGGGCAAAGTCGCGCAAAATGTTTCATTGAAAGAATTAGCGTGCTTTGTCGGCTCTGATAGTTTTTTGACAAACCCGCTGCTTTTGACTTCGATGGCGCGCTATAGGGGAAATGGAGGATCTTCGATTTCGGAGGCGCTGTCACAGGCATCCCAGATGCTTGTCTCTCTTGGCGGAGACTTCTATTCCGAATCGGTAAACGATGAGATATCTAGGCTTGCTTTCAGCTTGTCGACTTCAGGGTCAGGGATTGCGCAACGTGATTTTGAAATGAGAATAAGGGGGTCTATCAAGGATGCGGCTCAGCTGAGTGAAAGTGAGTACTCCTCTAGGGTGCAAAGCGTTCTATGGAGAAGGGGCTTGTTCAAGATCGAGCAGGCCGAAAGTGCATCCAATCCCGATAAAGTTGAGTTTAGGTATGAGGCATTAAGAAGCTACTGGGCAGCATTGTACTTGTGGAAGACGCTTGATACGGAATGGGTTGCTTTTGAAGAGTCGGGATACAGCTTTAACCGGAGTGACGAAGACCCGTTTTACCCATCAAGAACACTCGGGCTAATTGGGCGGCTGTTAACCGGAAAACGTAATTCGAGCTACTCAGCCTTGACCATCTTGCTATTCATGGACCTGTTGTGCGCCAAGCCTTTTGTTACTGGTGTTCCAATCGAAATCTTGGATTACGTTACCAGCTGCATAAATGAACGAGTCTTTATTGGCTATAGATACCCGAACCGCAGCGAATCAGAAAGGGAAACTTGCAGGAACATTCTGCAGGGCGCTGAGACCATTAGTTTTAACAAGCCACTTGGCGAAGCATTGACCATTTCCGAAATAGAACTGAACCATTAGGAGGCTTCTACAATGGAGAACACAGAAAAGAACGAAACGGCTGCTGAGGAGTTCGAGAGTGCGGAAGCGGAAGGCGTAGTAATTACCGACCCAGAAACCCGAGCTGTGGAAGACGTTGAGGAGGAAGATCCTATCCTCCAGCTTCTATTCGACCGTATCGATTCTGATTCTTCGCTTACGCCCGAGGAGAAAACTGAACTGAAAGCGGGTTTGCGTGAGAGAGTCGAATCGGACCAGTCTGAGGATGATCACATCGATTATTACGAAGATGGTGCATGGGAGGAAATTAAGAAAGCGGTACTGGAAGGACTTGGCCGCAGGGGCGTGTTTTCATCTATGACGGATGCGCGTCCTTCGCTTAAATACACTATTCGATACCAAGGAAGCGTCACGCATATCCAAGTGGTATATGAGCCACAAGCAAATGCAATACAAATAAGAGCTTCATTCCCATTCTATGTCTGCGATGAAACCATGGTTCTGGCTAAGAGCTATGCCTGCCAAAAGACTCGCAGCTGGCGTTTCACAAAACTTGAGCTCGACGAGAGCGATGGCGAAGTACTGGTAACTCATGTTTGTTATTGGCCGCATAGAGACCATGCGCCCGAATATATCGAACATCTCATTGACCTAGTTGAGAACACGGCACTCGGATGCTGCGATGAGCTGAGAAGATACTCGCTCGCGAATCTTGATCGTGTCGAAGAGGATGAAGTGCGCAATACGGTGAAAGACCTCGAAAATTTCTACTCGCTCTTGCGTGATGAATCCTCATCGCGCCCAACGGGTTCTGTATCAAACGACTAGCTTCGGAGGCTTGGCTATGCACAACACGAACGAACCTTCGCGTGCGGTTAGACGCTACGGGTTCGAACCTGGTCTTCAATGGCTTGCGCCTCAACTACTGGATGGCTCGGAAGCTCTCACCTTATCGTTTCCATTCGAAATCAGGGAGACCACCCCACCGTCAAGCCTTTTTTGGCTAGACGACCGGGACGGCGGTCAATACAAGGAAGCTGGGCAAGACGACACTAGATTAGTCGATGCCAAATACAATAAACCCGAATACATTGCCCTTGCGGGTGCACACGAAGTGGACTGGTCATTAGCCAACAGCAAAGACGGAGCGCCAGAGGGAAGCTGTCCAGAAACACAACTCAAGAACTCCAGTCAATTCAAAATGAGCTCTCACATCGGAAGCGCTTGTTTCATTCGCAACTTGATTTCTTGCATTGGTCAGCATTATGGCTGGAAAGACGATTTGCCCGAGGACGTTGCTTCGACGCGAGAGCGTGACGTATCAGGCGACATGCAGAATAATCGAAGAAGCAGACCCGTTATTACAGCAATAAGGTTTGATAGCCCAGTGGCTTTAGATTTGTTTATCGAATGCTACAACGAAATCGTAAAGCTTGGTGTAATTCCTGCAAACGACGCCTTGGCCATGTTCTTCGAATCGAAGAGCATGGCCGATAGCTTTACCGGAAATTCAAAAAATGACGCAGAAAACCCAGTAGCCTATTTTCCCTCCGTTCGGATTATGCGAAGCGACAACAGTGGTTGGCCTGCCTCGCGCATCGAATCTGGGGCAGACACGGAAAGGCAACCACTTGATTGGTGTTTTGACGGTGACACAATTTGCTTGTTCGAGAACTGCGACGAGGATTTGTTGGGCAAGCTCAGGGAGGACAGGAGCAGTTTTCTTGGATATAGGGAGTTTCATGTTCCAGCAGTTGAATCGTTCGAAGACTCTTTGAGGTTCGGCGAAAAGTACGCGAAGTGGCTCGCTGCAGGAGCGGGGGGTAATCCGGCCGAAAGCACGCTTTCATCTTCCGATCGCATTGCTAGATTTCGCGAGGCCAGTTCGCTGCTTTTCTCCATTCCGAGCATCGAGGGTCCATCAAGCAAGCAGCAAGATATTTCTGTAGACGCAAAGGCAAATAGCGAAGACAAAACCAATACCGCTATTCATGCAGACGGAATCCCCCAATCGCATAGAGAAGTGGCTGCCGTGGGCAACGTCGCCCTAACCGAGGACAACACTGCTTTAATACTGCTCCTTTTCTATTGGGTAGCGTCGGGCGCCACAATACAGTCGACGCCCGAGGTGTTCGATTTCGCCTGCAGCAAAGAATCCGATAGCTTTTCTCGACTTAGCGCGGTGGTTCGCTGGATGCTAATTGATCGCAGTTCGGAAGATCTTTCGAGACAGCTACGCGAGCTGGAGAAAGGCAAGAAAGGACTGCTCACAAGAGTACCCGATGGCTTGCTTGACGATTTAGGATTTAGGTCTATCGATTCAGCTCGCGGAACGGATCTCATAGAAGCCCAATTCTTTTCCGTCGAGCGTCGCGCAGGGGGAGAAGAAGGATACGGGGTTTACGTCAAGGACTCGCCATCGCTCAGATATTATCTCGGTTTTTGGCTTTTCAATACGTATGGTAATAGCGCTGTTGAAGAAGCAACGCTTGCTCTACGGAATCTAAAAGCTCTATCGAACGCATGCTCACCAGGATTCATGCCCTCGGTGATATTCTCATACATTGAACTGGTGGTAAGGAAAGGCCACTCTTCCAAACTCGGGAGAAGGATAGTGAGTTCTCTTGCCGACTCCGCGCTCGCAGGAGAACTTGGCTCCATAACTCCTGACGAAATCGTGGCATTGTCACTAAGGTCAAATTGCGGCGTTGATGATAGCAGTATAAAGATACTACCGCTTTGGAACTCCTTCTTCTTTGAGAAAACGGTATCCTCTAATCAAGCCGATGTTTTTCTCGAACGATACTCAAAAACAGCCCTAAGACCAGCGAATATCAATACGCTACAATTCTTTTCAGAAATAGCAATCGAGAGGCTATCTGATCGCCTGTATAGCATCAACGGCGGTTTTAGCTCAAACATCGACGTCAACCTCATCGATAAGTATGAAAACGCTTGTTGGACTGAACTATTGACCTCAGGAAATATAAGTCTGATGGACGTTAGCGATGACTACAGAAGGTTGGCCTGCGTCGATTGCCTTACG
The DNA here is from genome assembly GCA_018712955.1 of Candidatus Aveggerthella stercoripullorum. GTDB lineage: Bacteria > Actinomycetota > Coriobacteriia > Coriobacteriales > Eggerthellaceae > Aveggerthella > Aveggerthella stercoripullorum. The sequence continues at coordinate 10,502 of DVGB01000009.1, read as the reverse complement.
TTCGCTTCCTATTTCAACGTTCGCGTTCCTTTTGTATACAATCAAAATGAACTGCTGACCGACACCGCAATCTCAACGCTTCTTAGGGGACTCACCGCTGACAACGGATTGGACGGGCCTCTATATATTCTTGCATCGCAATCGTGTTGGTTTTACCTTCTAGCACATCCGTGGGCCATTCCCGCGAACGCTCTGGGGAAGATTGGACGATTGGCCGCAGAGATCGTCTATAAGAACGAGTGCGCTGCTTTATTGGAGGCGGCACTGAGGGTTCTTTCTTGTTTGCCATTCACGGCATTCTCCGAATTAGGCGATGCCGAGCACGAAGTGGTACGACTAACAACAAAGCTTATTACGATAGCGGCAAACTCTGCATCGCTAAGCGGCTATGCCCTATGCGCCTTGCTGAAATGCGACCCTGCGCTTTTCCTGGTAGCTGGCCTCCTTCCACCTAGTGTCTTCGAGTACGATAATTCATTGGGCTGTAGGGACTCTTATATTTTCAATGAGGTTTCATGTGAGCTCAACTTACGTTCGACATTTCATGAGCGACTTGGCAGCGACTCAGAGCTTAACAACATCGCTTACATGGTTGGGAGGGGCTTCGGCACAGCGAGAGGCTATTCTCAGCAAGATGCGGCCGTGATCCTGTCCGAACTTGACGGTGAAACAATTGGCATATTCCCCTTTATTAACACAATGCTTTACCAAATACAGATTGCTGACGATGTGGCGGGTGCGCTAGTTTTCTGGAAAGAGAGAAGCGCTTGCATCGAGCTTACGGATTATGACGCCAATCAAGCTGTCGCATTCTGGGGGGCACTTGCAAATGCCAATCAACCTGAAGGATTGCTTGCCCTCGTCTTGTTGGAAAAAGTATTGGAGCGCGATTTGTTTCCAACGGCCCGCTATCGTATTCCAGTCACCTATGGCTTTTCGAGATGTCCAGAGGGCGTTTTCATCGAGAAGGTATGGAAATTGAGAGGCTCAAGGGAGGAGGCCTTGCGAATAATCAGGCATTACTTTGGCGAAAAGGCCGTATTATTGGTCGAATCCTGCCAAATGAAAAAGAACGCGAGTAATGCTGATAACGTTAACGAAACCCCAGTTCGGGAGGCATGAAGAGGCAATCGCCCCGCGACTGCAAGTGCAATGCTGCGGGGCAACTACGGCTACTGGTTTAGACAAGCTGCCAAAGATTACTTTTCAGCAACTTGGTTAATGATGGCCTCCTCAGCCAACAATTGCTGTTTGGTTCCAGACCAGGATGCTTCCAGCCTGTCAATTTTCGCCATCTCATCAACGTATTGGCGGGTGATGGCTCCATTCACCGTACGACGCGCGCTGTCGAAAATAGCTAATAGTATGGCGGTCGAGCTGCGTGCGGCATCATCGTTGGAAAAGTCAAGCGACGGAATCATCGTCCTTGCTTTGGCCTCCGCCTGCTCGAAGACCTCCTTTGCAGTGCTGAGGTCTGGTTCGGCAACCACGGTTCGCAGCCCATCTGGACTCGCCACCGTGACGTCTTGACGGCCGGCGCTGAGGTAAAATCCAAGCCCCTGCGCTGATGCCTTGTTCGATGCGGTGTTGGTTGTCTTAGTCAGCATAACGGTTTCCTTTCTACTGCGCTCGCTTTTAACCTGCGGCAGCAGCTAAGCCGCAGCGCCTTCGAGGTGCTGTGCGAAATTCATGTTCCAACGGCCGTCGTTCACGCCGCCCTCGAGCAGCTTGATGTAGCCTTCGATGATGTTGTCGGTCCAGGTTGATGCCTGCTGGGTGGAGTGAACCGTGTCGGACCCTAGCACGGACGCGGCGCCGCGCAGGAAGTAGCTCATAAGATGGTCCATGTGCGCACGGTGCTCCTCGGCTTCGGTGAGGCGCTTTGCCTGGATTGCACGGAGGTCGGAAAGCCCGTTGTCCTCTGCATATTCGCGGACTTCCTGGAGCTTATCAAACAGCTTATCGCGTTCTGCTTTGGCGCGGTCCATGTCGTAACGTGCCTGGTTGCGCGAACGGGCGTCACCCGCTGTCTCATGGCGCCCCATGGCGTCCTTGTAGCGGCGATCTGCCTCTGCAAACCTGCACAAGAACCCCTGGTACGTCGCGAACGGTTTCGAGAGTTCCTGCAGGAGCGGCGCGCAATCCTCTTCGATATCGTCGATGACGCGGGCCGCATTCACTTCTTGCTGGTGAAAGAACCTGTCGAGACCCGGTCCCTTAATTTGCCCGTCTTCGACCCAGACCGACCCGTTCTCCGCGCACTTTGCGCCATCCTCGAATGCCTCGTCGAGATCGCGGTCGGCAGGCTTGAAGAGCCTTTTCCAGAATCCCCGGCGGGCAAAGCGGTTGATGTAGCGTCCCATGATGACCTTCCTTTCTAGGCGGCTTTGTCTATTTCGATGACCGTCTTGCGTTTTTCGGCAGCCTTGACCGGGTCCTGCAGACCCGTCGAGGGGTCGATGTCGTCCGGCTCGCCGCTGCCAACCCCGATTGATGTCAATTGAGCCTTATCAACTCCCATTGCGATTAGGGCGAAGCAGACGGCTTCAGCCCTTTGCTCCGAGAGCCTCTGCGAATAGCCTTCCTCCCATGGGTACGAGGCGGCGCTGCATGTGACCGTGGCGATAAGGGATCGGTCTGACTTCAGCAGTTCAGCGATGCCAGACAGGGCTTGATTCGCCTGATCCTGATCCAAGAATTCGACGCTGTCGCCGACGAAACCTAGCTGCGTGGAGCTGAACTCAGTTCTAGAGGGCCCCGCATCGGCTCCGCCACTTGGAACCGAGTACGGAACCACAGGGGCGAATTCCACGACCTTAACTACGGGCAATGCGTTAGGGCGCGCCTCCGCAGTGGCCACCGGCGCGGCCTGGATGGTCACCGCGCAACCGCACTCCTCGAGAACCTCCGTATAGAGGGCCTCAATCGCCACGAGCTGCGCATTGCTCGGCGCAGGCTGGCTTCCGGATGTGGAGCCGAAGCCGTACCACGTGATGACGGGCACCCAGCTGAGGTCGGGCACTTCGTTGATTGCTGCATAGTACTGCGCTACCTGGGAAGGGTCGCCGTTCTCTACGAGCTCGCTGGAGGCCATGTCGAGCAGCCCTGTATCGGATATCCCTGAGCCGATGACGTAGACGCCGAGGACTTGGTCGGAACCTGCAACGCTGTCAGCTCCCACAACTATCGATTGCAACATGTCGCACCCGGGGTCGTCGGCGTTGGTCTGCAAGCATTCGCGAACCTGCCGCTCCATGCGATCCTTGTTAATCTCCGAATCTGACACCGTGGAGAAGTCAAACGTCTTGGCGGTCGGGTTCGCGTCCGCAATGGTCACGGTAATCCGGCCATTGGATCCGCGGACCTGCTCGATAGCTCCGTCGAGCACAGAGCAATCCCAGACCGGGGTGCCGCTCGTGTTCTGGATGACGATTGCGGCGTCCACGGCTTCCTGCGGCTTGGAACAGCCCACCATTGCAAGCGGCAGCAGGAGCAGCATCACCGCAAGGACAACCTTCTTGAAACCTTTCGCTACAGTAGCCATGATAGACCTTCCTTCCTAATCTGTTCCGACTGCTACCATTCCAGCCTTATCCAGGAGCGCCGCTTTCCCAAGAGCTTCGCCCTCCCGTCCTTCTTCGAGCTGCTGGCGGCTGCTTGGCGCAAAGGCAGCCGGCCTTGAGTCTTCGAGGCCGAGGCCCGTCGCGAACACTTCCTTCATCTTCCCGATATGGTCGTGCACGCCCATGCCATGCGTTTCTACCAGGGCGGCTACGCACGATGCGAGCGCCGCGTTCAGAAGGCCGTCGACCTCGCAGAATGCCGACCGGTACACATCGTTCACGTGCTCGCGGAGGCGCGATGGGTCGCTGTGCTCGAGCGTCGCGATCTCGGCTTTGATGTTTGCGATGCGCGCTTCGGCCTTGCAGCGGCGAAGCCTTGACTCGACTTGGGGGTTGTGCAGGGTCAGGCTTGCGGCCAGGGCGCCGATAACCGACGAGATAGGGGGAAGGCAGTAAACTGCGGCAGTCATCGCCCAGCTAACGCCCTCGTCGCTCACAGCGGCCGCTTCCAGCGGAAAGCGAATCGCCAACACAGCCACCAGGAACACGCCCATCACGCCCAGAAGCAGGTAGGTGAAGCGCTCCCTTCTTTCCTTTTCGGCAAAACGAGAAGATAGCCCGCGGAAGCCAAAGTAAGAGACGAGAGGGAAAAGCAACGAAATGGAGCCTGCTGCCACCATGCCCTTTGCGTCACCCATCACCTGGCCGAACAGCAGACCGAACGCGAGAAGGTCGGCGCAGAAGCAGAGCGCCTCCAGAGCAAACACGGCAAGCACCACCGCGACCCCGAGGCCTCCGATCGCCTGCTTGTAGTGGCGAACGACGCTGCGGGTGCGTCCCGCGAAGAACCTGCTGTTTTTCAAGGATTTCGCCATTTTCTTACCTCCAATCAGATAAATGTCAGCCGGCGCGAAGAACGGGGAGTCCTTCGATTGATTTGCATTGTCGGGTTTTGGGGCATAGCGAAGGCGGCTTTGATGATGCAAGCAAGGTGCAAAGCGCAGAGTGCAGGAAAGGCCGCAAGGCCGCGGAAACGCCGGCCAGACGGCATCGAGCTACGAGACAGTCTGGGATGCCGATGCAGAAAGCTTTGCACTTGCGTTGCAGCGGCTATCAGGCTCTTTGCCTTTGCGGGTGTGATGCAATCGCAATGTCGAACTGGAATATCGACGAGGAACCCACCGGACTCAGCGTAAGGAGATGGCTATGGCGAGCTTCATTCAGGTACAGGGTTATGACGACCTTTCGAACCACGCCTCCAGCAACGCCAAGACGCTCGGCCCCTTGATTGCCGCACTTGCAAAGCCCCTTTCCTTCGAGGGTGCTTTGATGACTTGCGATACGGCCATTAGGTCCAGCTTCACTTTCTGCAATGATGCGTTTGAGGTAGAGGTGTGGGGTAACGTGCAAACGAGGCTCCGTGCCCACTGCAGCATTTGCGGCGCGTCAAAAACCCCCGAGCTCTGTCGTCACGCAATTGCCGCACTGTGCGTCGCCCGGGATCGCGAGGTAGGAGATGACGGGCCTGTCTACGACTTCGTCCTCGATGCCGACCTGGAAGAACTGGTGGTTTTCTGCAACGTTCACTGCAGCTTCGAAGGCCGTTCATATGGTAACGAAGTTTTCGATGCCACGTTCGATTCCGTTCCCCGTGCAGTTGAGGTACATCGGGCGCTCTGCGAGGGCCTGGGCTTCATGGACGATGCCCGCGGGTTCTCCCTTCAGTACACCGCCGGCAATGCGAGCGTCATCCGAAATGCTATCGATTCGGGGTTCCCCGATCTTGTGCGATTCGGCGAGGTTCATCTGACCGAAGCCGTCAAACGCATAGGGCTCGTCGATGACGCGAGCATTGAGGTCAGTCTCAGCGTCGAGAGCGGGTCGCTCATCGTACGGATAGCCTCTGCGGTCATGGACGACAAGGAACTTGCGAAGTTCCTTGGGCTCGCGCGCAGGTACGAGCTTTGGGGTACTTATGCAGAACCGAACGCCAATGGTCTCCTCATCCTGCGCGACAGCGCTTCGAAGGAGGCTGCAGCGCTGCTCGAGCTCTTGGGCGTGCGCCCCTCGGAAGCGGTCGGCTCCGGGGCGAAGCTCCCCCTTGCATCGGCTTTTCGCGCCTATGCTGCGCTGGACAGCATGTATAGCGAGATGAGCGTAGAGCGCTCCTCCCTCGATGCCTACATCTCGGCGGCGGAGGGTGCAAAAGACGCCTACCCGTTACCGGTCGGCCTTGCCGGGCAGCTCAAATCCTGGCAGGTTGGCGGCTTCCAGCGCCTCCAGCAGGCCTACCACTCCGGTCTGGGCCTCCTGCTCGCCGATAGCATGGGCCTCGGCAAGACCATCGAGGTGATCGCACACACGCTGGCAATCTGCGAATCTCTTTCCTCGCACACCGGACCCAAGGCGGTGGTTTGCTGCCCCGGAACCCTCTGCGATAACTGGCGCTGCGAGTACGGCCGATTCGCGCCTGGCTTGAACGTTCTCAGGGTCGGTGGCGCGGCGCGGCTCCGCCATGCGCAGATAGCAACGGCGTCAGATGCTGGCTACGACATCGTCATCACTTCGTACGACCATATCTGGCGCGATGCCGGCGCATACCGCATGGCGGGCTGGGAACCGGAGGTGTTCGCCCTAGACGAGGCCCAGTACATCAAGAACGGGAGCGCCAAGCGGGCTCGCGGCGTCAAATCGCTCTTCCCCCACGCCCAGCGCATAGCGATGACCGGGACGCCTCTCGAGAATTCGCTCGAGGATGCTTTCAGCATATTCGAGTTCATCACCGGGGAGGAATCCCGTTACCTCGGCAACCGCAGGCAATTCAGCGAACTTCGCCGAAAGATCGAGGCGGGGGATTCGGCGTCGACCGAGTTCTTCGGAAGCCTCGTGAGGCCTTTCACCCTCCGCCGCACGAGCGAGCTGCTCGATCTTCCCGCGCTCACAAGCACCGTCGAGCGCATTCCCCTCGACGACGAGAGCAGGGAGGCCTACTCCATCGTGAAGAGCGGCCTTCTCCAGCTGCTCAAGAGCATCACCGACGAGCAATTTGCAGACGAGGAGGAGATGAACGTGCTCACGAAGATCCTGCGCCTCCGCCAATGCTGCTTCGACAGCTCGCTCATCGGAATCCAGAGGGCGACGGGGCCCTCGTCGAAGATCAGGGCAATTGTCGGGATGTTGGGGGACGTTCGCAAGCGCGGCGAGAAGGCGCTCGTCTTTACCGACATGGTCGCCGGCTTGGACGGCTTACGCGAAGAGCTGGTGCGCAAGGGAATCAAATGCATGGTTCTGAGCGGCAGCACCCCTCAATGGAAGAGGGATTTGGACGTAGCCCGCTTCAACAGCTTCGAAGACGACACCACGGCATACCTCGTGAGTCTGAAAGTCGGCGGAGTCGGGTTGAACATCGTGGGCCCTCAGGGCGGAGGCATGCCCCTGAAAACGGTGATTCACGCAACGCCTTGGTGGAACCCCGCTGCGAGGGCACAAGCCACAGCCCGCTGCTGGCGTCTCGGGCAGGAAAACGAGGTAGCTGAAATCAACCTGCTGGCTACGGGAACCTACGAGGACTACATCTGGTCCACGCAGGCGTGGAAGCAGCAGCTCGCAGACGAGGTCTTCGACCATGCCGAGCTACAACGTCCCCATCTTGACCGCCTAGAGCTGATAGAGGCGTTAGAGACGCACTGCGAGATCTAGTTAAGGCATGCGGAAACGTTGGAATTGGAGGAGGTCATCATGTTCGACAGGAGCGCTTTAACGAAAGGCATGCCCAAGCGGCATGCGTTCGGGAGGGACGTCCGCCGCAAGGGCTCGGAAATCCCATTCTGGATGGCGGCACTTGGGCTTTCCATGATTGCTGCACTGGCCGGCTGGGACGCTGCATGCACCTACATGACAGCCTGCTCCGGCATAGGAGGCGTCGCGCCCGGTGCGGTGGCGATAGCAGTCGGCGGCCTGGCCTCGTACTTCTTCGCACTCGCCAACTGCTATGCGGGATTGCCGAGGGCGCTGCTCGTCCCTGTTGTCGGCACCGCCGTGGTCCTCGCGTGCGGGGTGATATCGCAAGCGTTCCGAGGGCTTTTCGAACAGGCTGTGGCCCTTGCTCCGACGGCAATCATCGTGGCTCTCGTGTTCGCATCGCTTGCTTACCTGCTCTACAAGATCGTGAAGCCGTACTGAAAGGGGACGCCATGAACTTCGAGACGAGCGCCTTGGCTCGCATGCTGGTCGAGCAGTCCGGATACGAGCAATACGAGGCGGAAGCACTCGCCGCCCGGATTGCCGAAATGGAGGACGACGAGTTGACCGAGGCGGTGGCCGCCTGGATGCTGACCGGCGAGGAGCGGCATATCGCCCGAGACGGGGTCGACACCAGAAGGCTTGTTGCGGATTACGGGTTCGCGTATCCGAACGCTGTCGCATGTCTTTCGCAGCCGAAACGGGTTAATGCCCTGCTCGGGTGGCTTTAGGCGGTTGCCATGAATAGCCGCTACACGTACAAGGAGGCGTTGGTTGCCACCTATGGGCTGAACATGGCCAGGCTCTCGAAAGAGCAGAAGGTCGCTGTATTCCAGGCCATCGAGAACCAGATGGCCGCGGAGCAAGGTCGGACGCCCGCAACCGTCATTTCAGAAACGATGCCTAGATGCACCAGGGGATACTACTCCCACTACGACGAAGTTATTGCGCTTAACGAGGTGCTCATGGACAGCTCCGTCGATGGAGGGGCTTGCCTCGTCCCCACGGTCGTACACGAAGGGCGCCACCGCTATCAGAACCTGTGCATCGAGGGTTCCATCCAGCATGGGAACACAAGCGAGGTTGAGGCGTGGGTACGCAACAGCAAGGCCTATGTCAGGCCCGAGAAGGACTTCTTGGGCTATACCGCCCAGCCGCTCGAGCAATCCGCACGCGAGTACAGCGCGGGGCGATGCGCGGCCATGGAGGCCGAACGGAGCCTAGCCGTGGCCAACCGGCGAGATGCCGAAAGAGCCGCCGAGCGCGACGGGGACAGGGCGCGAATGCCGAACCCGGCGCGGGAACAGCGGGCAGCTGCCGAAACCGCGCGCATATTCGAAGCCGCTCGGAACCGAACGTCCGCAGGCCAGAACATCCGGACGATCGCTGATGACAAGTCGTTGCAAGCTGGCCGCATGCAGGAACGAGATTGGAGCATGTGATGGCAAGAACAAAGGTTATTGAGGGAGTCGCGCTCGCAGCGGGGAGGCCTTGCGCGGTTGACAATCCCGTAGTGAGCGTTCCCGGCAGCTGTGCGGGCGAACGGCGCGAGCTGCAGCTGGGACGCGACGAGCTCTGCCGCCAAATTGGCCTGCTCGGTGCAACGGGCAGCGGCAAGACGAATGCGTTGAGGGCGATTGTGCGCGACATACGGGACTCGCTGGACGATGGCGGGCTTCTCGTGTTCGACCCGAAAGGCGATTACCGCGACATCTGCGAGGCGAAAAGCGATGCCGTGCTGTTGGGAGAGCATCGCTGCACCGTCGAGTACAACGTCTTCAGAGACATCGCCCGGGCAGGATGCGCCAGCTACGGCAGATATGCCGCTGTAGTATCCGGTGCGCTGTTCTCGGGCTGCAACCGGGAGGGCTCCAACCAGGACTTCTTCGTTGACGCAGCCGAACTGCTCGTGGCGGACGTGCTCGAAGGCATGATGCGGCAAGCAGACAGGGAGCACGGGTTCCGACGCAACCTCACCCACGCCGGCCTCTGCGACTTCTTCTGCAACGCGAATTCGCGCGACCTGGTCGCGTTTTGCGAGGGGATTCCGGGGATGAGAAGCACTGCGGGAAAACTCCTCGGGGACGGGGGGACGGGCCAGGCGCTCGGAATCCTGGCAGAGGTCGTCAGGCAGGTCGGGAGAATCAGGGGAGCCCTGTGCGGGGATTCGTCGATGGAGGATTCTGTGGGCGTCTGCGACCTCCTCGGTAGCGGCAGGGTTATCCGGCTGGAACATGACGTGTCCTCTGCTGGTGCATCTCCCATGCTGATGGCGATAATCGAGCTCTACCTCAAGGGGGCGATGGAAGCCGAATCTTCCCGTCTTGCTGCGCCGCATTACGTAGTCCTCGAAGAGATGGGAACCTTGCCCAAGATAAGCCAGCTTCCAGCGGCGCTCACCTATGGACGCAGCCGGGGCCTATCCCTTATCTGCTGCGCGCAGTCGGCTTCCCAAATCACGGCGGCCTATGGGCAAGATGATGCAAGCACAGTGCTCGGGGGGTTTCAGACGCTCATAGCCTTCGGCACCAACGACGCCGGAACCCGCAAGGAGCTCGCGGCCCGCTACGGCGACAACATCGTCGAAAGGGCACACGTTGGCGCTTCCGGAAAGATCGAGAGTCAAATCGACCGGCAGCCGGTGATAGCTGACTGGCACGTGTCGAGCCTCGAAGTAGGGGAAGCCATCGTCTGTCCCCCGCTGCCGAATCCGCCTTATCGGTTCATGTTTGATAGGAGCGTGTAATCATGGGCATCCTTTCCACACTATTCAACGTATCGAGCGCGATGGCAAGCCACGGACGAATTCGCCGCGCCGTTCGCGCCGGTGAGGCGACGAACTCCCGCAACCGGGGAATTGTCGATGTGGGCCGCGTGAGCGCAGACAGGTGCATGGCCGCATTCGACTCGTCCAACGACCGCATAATCGTGAGCGGTGCCAAGCCCGGGCGGCATTCCTTGACTGTTGCAGCCAAGTCGGCATGCCTGGACCTCGGAATGCCTGTCGTGACAATCGAGTTCAGGGCCTCTGGGCAGCCGACGCAAATTCCGACGAGGGCATACGACCCCCTCTTGAGTTGCGGTGTGGCGGAAATCGAGCTCTTCTTGGACGCGGTCGGCAGGGGGGAAATAAGCCGGGCTGGAGCAGCCTACGTCCGGTGCATCGTTGAGCTCGACTGGAAATCGGGCTTGCAGCCG
>DVGB01000074.1 GCA_018712955.1 Candidatus Aveggerthella stercoripullorum | reverse complement strand
CAGCTCTCCTTTATGGAAAAGGTAGGCACTGTGCGTGCCGCGCGTCTTCCGATGCGACGTGCGGTCAGTCGCAAACTCCACCACCTCTGCAAACACCTCAGCCTGCGACCATGGAATCGGAATCACCGGCGCAAGCCCCTCGTCCGAAGGCGTCGCAGCCTCTTCGTCTGTCGACCAGATTTCTCCGTGCGCACCGCTCTCGCGAGCCGCTCCCTGGTGCTTGTGCTCGCCGAACAACGTCCATTCTTCATCGAAGAGGGCGTCAATGCGCTCGAGGGCAAGCGTTCCGTCTTTTCGCTCGAAACTCGGCGCGCCAGCAATATGGTAAAGCCATACGTCTGCATGCAAAGGAGGCTCGCTCACGGTCAGGCAGTCTATTTCGTTTACCGAAGAGATCACGCCCTTCGTTATGAGACGACCGATAACAAGCTCGTCCAAATAGTTGGCTGAACAGCGCGTTTGAAGAATTCTCTCACCATCGACGAAAACCTCGAGGACGTTCTCCTCTTGTACGGCGTCCTGCACAACTTGTCTGCTGCCGTCGCGCATACAGCGGACCACCTCAAGCTCGACCAGCTCTTCCGGTCTGTTGACGCTGCTATATATCTTCATCCCGAGGCCTTCTTCCTCTTATTCGAGCGCTCTCGTTCCCCGATAGCGCCCTTTTCCGCGACTCCACCTGCCTTGAAGCTACTACCTCGATACGACTCAAAGTCAAGTGGCCAGCACGGAACCGGGCAAAACACGGCAGAATGTGCGGAAAGGCACGCTCCCTGTTCGCCCTCTCTTGATCTCTCGAAGAGATGCGCTTTGCCACGGGAGCTTTGCGCGAAGGGCAAAAGCCACCCGCCATTATGATTGTTGTGCCTGGATAACACCCTGTCAACGAGCTATGTTTCAACGAACTACCGCTTGGCTTTTATTTGGTCTTTTTCATTCCCCCCTACGGCCGTACCCAAGTGCGCGCCAAGCAAATCCCGCCTCGTTTCGGTGCACGCCTATCCCTCGACTCTTCGAACCAGGTTCGACAACAGACCGAAAAGCACGCGCAAAACGCAGCGGTACAGCGCGCGCTACGCACACCCTCACGGCAAAAGCGGCAATCGCTCATCGACCAGACGGCAGCACGCGCGCTTCATCCCAGCTGCGAATGCGGGCTTTTGCGCCCTCCACGTCCAGCACGCCGTACGCAAAACCGCGACGTACCAGCTCTTCAGGCAGGAAGCCGTCGTATTTTTCGAACAGAGGAACCTCCCCCGGATAGAGCAGCTCCATCGCGTCGAACGGCGTATCGGCAAGGCGCGCCAAGCAGTCGAAGAACTCTTTTTCGCTGCACGCCATCTTGAACTGGATGTAGTACGGACGCGCCGCGTCGATTCCCTTCAAGCCAAGAACGGGCGCTACCTTGCGCTTCAGCATGCGCTCGAGCGCCAAAAACGCGTAGGTGCCCAGCCACGGGAACAAACACCACATGTCACCCCCGAGGTTTATGAGCGGACGCTCCGCCACGCCCGCATTGCGCGCAACATGGCGTGCCTGGGCAAGACGCGCGACAGCGTTCTTCATGAGGTACGGATACCCGCGGTCTTCCGCCAGCACACCGCGCATCCGTTCGAGCACCTTCGTGTTGATGTCGCCCGGCACGTCACCGAAGTACGCAGGAACTTTGCCCTTCACCTGCGTGCAATAGACCAGGTGCCGTTTGTGGTCCACTTCGTCTACCACCCATACATGCCCAGCGATGGCTATCTTCTCGCCGGCCGGAGGCGGCGCCACGATCGTGCCGATCTCTTGCGATTCCGAACGCACGGTGTACTCTTCATTCTCTTGGAACACGGCGTAGAACTTGAACGAGTTCACCACGCGCTCCCCCGCCAATCCCACGATGAGGCCACCGCCTTCTGTCCGCTCGATACAATCCGTCTCGAGCAGATGGCGCAGCAGCATGCGATAGTCGTCCTGCGTGACCCGATGGAAGTACGTGAGCGCAAGCACGCGCTGTGCCAAACGCGCAGGCGTCATCTCACCTTCGGAGGCAAGCGTTGCCATCGTCTGGTGGAATAGCAGGCTGAACGGCAGACGGTCAAGCCGCGGCGGTTCGACCCAGCGCTCTTCGGCGTAGAGCTGCACCAGCGCTATTCCCTGCAGCAGCTTCCAGGGAATGGTCTCAGGCAGCAGGGCGCGCGGTTCCGGGTACTCTTCACGCATGACGAACCACATTTCCTGCGGCTCCCCACGCCTGCCAGTGCGTCCCATACGCTGCAGGAACGACGACACGGTGAACGGCGCATCGATCTGGAACGCGCGTTCCAGGCGGCCGATGTCGATCCCCAGCTCCAACGTCGCCGTGGTCACCGTCGTCTGCGCCTGCTCTTCGTCCTTCATGACCGCCTCTGCCGTTTCGCGGTACGACGCCGAAAGGTTGCCGTGGTGGATGAGGAAGCGATCCGGTTCCCCCTTCGCCTCACAGTACTGGCGCAGCGTGGTACAGACCGCTTCCGCCTCCTCGCGCGAGTTCACGAACACCAGGCATTTTTTGCCGCGCGTATGCTCGAAGATGTACCCCATGCCTGGATCCGCCAAAGCGGGCGCTGTATCCGTCGGCGCATCGAGCGGCTCGAGCGGCATGTCATTTTCCGACGCACCATCGACGCCCGATAACGGAGCAAGTGCAAAACGAGATGCACCAGCGTCATCCTCCGCAGTGCATCCTTGATCGGGAGTTTCGACGCCGAGAACGGCGGTGGAACCCGCAAACCCTTCAAGCCCGCATACGCGAACCATCGTGCCGCCGTCCTCTTCGAACGGCGCCGTCATGTCGAGACCGAACTTCGCGCGAATGGCCGCACTGCCGTCGTGGCGCAATTTCGCTTCCTCTACCCCGGCAGCCGTTCTTCCGGGCTTCGGCACGTCGCTCGCTTGCGGGCCGGTGTTGTAGAAGTGCTCCATGGACAAGCGCCACGGACGGCCCGACGATTTGATCTGGGGGATGACCGTGCCGCGTCCCGTGCCTGCCGCCAAGAACGCCCCCACGAGCTCGGGCTCCCCCACCGTCGCCGAAAGCCCGATGCGCCGCGGTATGACACCGGCCATGCGCGAAAGCCGCTCGATCAGGCACAGCGTCTGCCCGCCGCGGTCCGCCCGCAAAAGCGAGTGCACTTCGTCGATGACCACATAGCGCAAGTCGCCGAACAAACGGGAAATGGCAGCGTGCTTTCGCAGAAGCAGCGCCTCAAGCGACTCCGGCGTAATCTGCAGGATGCCGGAAGGGTGCTTCAACAGCTTCGCTTTGTGCGACTGTGCAACGTCCCCATGCCAGTGCCAGACGGGAATGTCCGCTTGCGCGCACAAATCTTCCAGCCGGTAGAACTGGTCGTTGATGAGCGCTTTGAGCGGCCCGATGTAGAGCGTCCCTACGGACGCAGGCGGGTCCTCCCAGAACTGCGTGAGAATAGGAAAGAACGCAGCCTCCGTTTTGCCGGACGCCGTGGACGCCGTGAGCAGCACGTTTTCGTCCGTGTTGAAAATAGCGTCGGCTGCCGCGACCTGGATAGCGCGCAACGACTCCCAGCTGTGCTCGTAGATATAGTCCTGCACGAAGGGCGCATACCGCTCGAACATGCCCATGTGCCCTCCTAGAAGTCGAAGCCTGCGAAAGGATTGCCGTCTTGCGAGCGCGCAGAGCCGGCAAAGGGGTCTGCAGCATACCGCACGTCGGAGTTCCCCTGCCGTCCCGCCGTGCGCGCCGATGCGGGCAAAGCGCCCTCGTCCATGCTGGCTCCGTCAAGCGCCACCGAGCTTTCGCCCGCAACGGTTCCTACCGCAGGGAATACGCCATCCCGCGCAAGCTCGCTCGCATTCTGCGACACGCCGCCATGCGCCACCGCGCTTCCTGCAATGAGCATGCCCGACTCCCCTGGCTCCGGCGGACGGGCGTAGGAAAAATCCTGAGAGCGCAGCAAATCTTCGACCGTGGCATCCGGGTTCTGGCACAAGATGTCCAGAAGCTCGATAAAGTCGCGAATCACCTCGCGCGGCGTAAGGTGGGTCTCCGCACCCACGCGCCCGAACTCAATGCGCAAGAACGCAGCCAAATCCTCTTCGGTCAGCGTGCGCTCATAGCCGAACAGTCCGGCATGGATATCCGCAAGCTTTTCCGCCAGCACCAACAGCTCTTCGTACGTAAGCGGCTCCAGGCGGATGACCGGCGCCAGCATGTCCACCAAACCCTCCTGCGCGAACCGCCCCTGCGTCAGGCGCGAACGCAGTGCTTCGTAGCTGTAAACCCCGCGCCGTCGGTCTTCGATGGCCTGCGGCGTGCCGCCCATGATGACGCCTAGATAGCGCGCTTTGCCCTGCAACGTGTCGTTGTACATGGCAAGGATCTTCTCGTAGTTGTACTGGCGCGTGATGGCGTTCGGAATCTTGCTCAGGTTCACGAGCTCGTCGATGAGCACGAGCAGCCCCTGGTACCCCGCGCCCTTCAGGAACAGTGCGAACACTTTCAGGTAGTCGTACCAGTCATCGTCCGTCACGATAACGCTCACGCCCAGCTCTTGGCGCGCTTCCGTCTTCGTGCGGTATTCCCCGCGAAACCACCTGATAACGCGAGATTTCACCTCTTCGTCGCCCTCGCGGTGGGCACGGTAATACTGAACCAGAAGCCGCGCAAAGTCGTAGCCGTGCACCAGCTCTTCCAGGGAGCGCACGACGTCGAAAATGCGCGCTTCCACCGCTTTGGCAAAGGCGGGGTCGTCGTCCAAAAGCCCCGTGTCCGCTGCCGTCTGGGTCTGCACGCTGCTAATCCAGCGGTCCAGCACCAGCGTGAGCGCACCGCCTTCCGGCTTGGTCTTCGTAGACAGATTGCGCATGAGCTCTCGATACGTCGCCAGCCCCTGTCCTTGACGGCCCTGCAGACGGCGCTCGGGAGACAGGTCCGCATCGCATACCACGAACCCGTTGCCCATCGCGTGCGTGCGAATAGTCTGGAGCAGGAAGCTTTTGCCCGCACCGTAGCGGCCCACCAGGAAACGGAACGACGCGCCGCCGTCTGCAATGAGCGCCAGGTCATGCAGCAGAGCCTGGATTTCCCGTTCGCGCCCGACCGTGATGTACGGCAGGCCAATGCGCGGCACGACACCGCCTTTCAGCGAGTTCATGATGACCGTCGCGACACGTCGCGGTACGTTCACGGTTTCGTTCAGCGAACTCATAGCCCGAGCATTCCTCTCACGTCATCTTCGTAATCTTCGATAAGGACGAAGCCTTCGTCCGTCTCTTCGACGGCGATGTCGCCCAGCAGGTCGTACAACTTCTCGTTCACGGCATCCACCATAAGCGTTTCCATCGTGCCCGCTTGCGCGAGCACAGCGGCCCGCTGAGCGGCAGGCGCTCCCGTCGCCAGACAGCGCAGATACGACGCTTCTTCGGCCGTAAGCCCTGCAGGATTGGACGCAAGCAACGGGCTCTCTGCCTCTGCAGGACCGGATGCAAACAGCGCGCGCTCCGTCGCGCTCCCCGCCCCCGCAGGCTCATCTCCTTCCTGCAGGATAGCTGCCCCGCACGCCATGGAAGGTGCCGGAGCAGGCGGCACTATAGGCAGAGGGCCGTCGGAAGCAAAAGCAGGCGACGCTTCCCGACAGGGTGCGCCGCCCCCTTCCGTCGCAGCCATTTCGCAACCTGGAGGAATGACGTTTTCGCAATCCTGCCCGACCCGCGCCTGGCCACCGCCGTAGGCAGCAATGCCACCTTCCGACGAAACCGCTTGCGGCCCTTCGCTTGCGCGCTCCTCGTCAATGAGCAGCGCATCGCGCGTTGTCGCGGCGGCGGCGCGAATGCCCTGCAGCTTTGAGAAATCTATCTCAACGCGCACGGCCTGCGCACGCTCCTCCGCCCGCCGACGCTCTTCGAGCAATCGCCCCACTACGCCGTCGAGGATATCCCGCACATACTTTGGAACGGAAACCGGCTTGAGCTGGTGCGGGCTTTCGCACGCACGGCGCAAAGCGCAATCGAGCGCCTTCAGGATGCGCCCAAGGTCTTTGCTGCGCGAAGGCGCCTGATGGTACGCCTCTTCCGACCATCTGCCGCTGCGACAGCGATAGCGCCTGACGGGGCTCACTTCGTACACGGCATCGGCATGGCGCGTTTCACCGTAGAACACGGCAGACCTGAACAGCGGATACGGCATTTCAAATCGCCGACCGAACAAGCTCTCGAAGAGCGCGCGCTTTCGGTGCTTGCGAAAGTAGGCGCCCAGAGCACGCCATAACTCGCACGCCGCGCGACGTGCGAGCTCTGGATCGTCGCGATAAAAGCGCGATTCGTCCAGCCGGTAGGACGACAGCGCGCACAAGGCGTCAAACAACCGCTCGTCGGAAGGAGCGTCGGGCTCCCGACCGCCTGAAGTTCCGGCGTCGGCCGCTGCGAGCACCGCAAGCGCTTCGTCGACCGACCCCTTTTCGCCTTCGACGGACAAGCCCGCGCGGTCGAGCTCGTCCAGCAAAGCCCGGTCAAGCCCGTGGAAGATCACGTAGTCGTGCAGCCAGGTGCGCGCATACCGGTCAATGCGCGCATCCTCCGCGCGATACGCCTCCACAAACCCGCGCAGGCGCTCGAACCCCTCTTCGGGAGAAGTGGCGCCCACGCCATTCAACAGCTCGTACAAGTGCACGAACGCGAACGAGAGCGACGTTTTGCGCACGTTCCCCTGCCGAACCTTCGTGCGCCACGAGAAATATCCGCGCAGCTGCCGGTCGTCCATGGCCTGGTACGTGGGGAAATAATGCTGGAATGTGCCGTTGTAGGCAAAATCGTCTTCGTAGTCCGCCGCCAGTTTCGCCTGGCGGACGAACAGCCAATCGCGCGATTTAAGGAACGCCGCGTCCTCGCGCTCGAGCTCGCGCAGCTCCTGCAGAAGCGGCGGCAGGTCGCAGGCCACAGGAGCCGCTTCCATTGCACCCAGTTCGTCCAGCGAGAACAGCGGCCCTTGCCGGGCTGGCGCGCGCCAATCGGGCACGGAGGCGGCCGGCGCACGCCTGCTGGAAGCGACGGACAAAGCGGACGCCCCGCCTTCGTCCGGATCGTCCATGCCGAACGAACGATCGGCCCCGTCACGACCGTCAGCCCGTGCGTTCGCGTCCAGGCGGCACCCTGCCCTCTCCGCACGTTCAGGGCCAGAACCGTACGCCATAAGACGACGCCAGGCAGCGTCTTGCGACGAGGACGCCTGGTTTACGTACGATTCCCGCGAACGCTCGGTCCGCTCAGCATGCTTCTCTCGGTCGCGCAAGAACTGCGTACCGGTCTTGATGATGGGTTCGTCCTCGTAGAAAGGCTGCTCATCCGCACGCTCCTCGTCGCGGTCGACTTCACTGGGCGCGAAGAAACCGGCGTCGAACGATTCGTCTTCGCCGCGCTCGCTGCAGCGTGCGCACGGTCGACGAGCCGCCTTCGCCCGCTGTTCTGCCATGATACGCTCCACAAGCTCTTGAGGACTCATGCGCACAGAGGGTCCTGCCTGTTCGTCCGCCATGCGCGCCACCTCCCGCCTGCTTGTCGTACCAGCACTCCGCCCACGCGCACGAGACTTTTGATTCAGATTCCATCTAGGCTTTTGCCTGAGATCTCGTTTGCGCCGAGCCCGACACCCATCCTGCGTCGCGCCCTGTTCGTTCAGGCGTCCATTATAGACGAGCTGGTAGCACTATGAAACAAGTGTTCGTGTAATAAGCAGGACTCTTGCTGCAAGGCAGTCGGATCATGGCGAAGGAGCTTGCGCTGCTGGCAACGTTTCCGCCGCATCGCCTTCGACGGAGGGGCGCCTACACTACGGAGACGACGCCGTTCTTGACGAATAGGAAAAAAAGGGAAAAATAGGAAAAAAAGGAAAACGGAGGGAACAACCATGCCCAAAGACGCCATCTTCTCCCCCGCCTTCGGGAACAGGCCCAGCCACCTCGTAGGACGGCAAAACGTCATCTCGTCTTTCCTGGAGGGATTGGAGCAATCCCCTGGCAGTCGCGAACGCGCCACCGTTCTGCTTGGCCAGCGAGGCTCAGGGAAAACCGTGCTGCTGTGGGAATTGGGCGACCGTGCGCGGGAGCGTGGGTTCGTGGTGGCGAACCCCACCGTTGTGACAGAAGGGATGCTGGACCGCATCATCGAGAAGATCCAAGAGGACGGCGAAAGGTATGTGAAGGGGCCTAGCGCCCACCTGAGCGGCGGCAGCATCGGCGTATCGGGCTTTTCCGCCGGCCTTCAGTTCAGCCCTGTCGTCCAAGAATCAAAAAGCTTCCAGTACAAACTGGCCCGTCTGTGCAGGAAGCTCGCAGAGCACGACAAGGGCGTGCTTATCCTAGTCGACGAAATCCAGGCAAACAGCCCGGAAGTCCGTCAGCTGGTCGCGGCATACCAGGAGCTGATTGGCGAGAGATGCAACATCGCACTGGTCATGGCGGGATTGCCTGCTGCCATCGCCGCCACGCTCAATGATCGCGTGCTCACGCTCTTGAACCGCGCCAACAAAATGGCGCTCGAACCGCTGCCGTCCAACGAAATAGACGCCTTTTTCGCCCGCGCATTCCAGGAATTGGGTCTGATCGTCCCTTCGGACATCCGCACAAAAGCCGTCGAGGGAACTTACGGGTCGCCGTACCTGCTGCAGCTTGTCGGCCATAATCTGACCGTCTATGCGCACGAAGATGGAACGGTCGACGAAGAAGCGCTGGGCAATGCACTCAATGCCGCTCAGGCGGATTTCGAAAACGACGTCTGCCGCACGACCCTTGCCGCCCTGTCCGACCAAGACGTCACGTTCCTCCGCGCCATGGCCGAAGACGACGGGTCATGCCGCATGGCGGACATCGCCGAACGCATGGGCGTCACTCCTGATTATGCGCAGAAATACCGCAAACGTCTTCTGGAAGCGGGAATCATCGAAGCGCCGCGCCGCGGGCATGTTGCCTTCGCCGTTCCGTTCCTCGCCGATTTCCTTGCAGAAGAAAAGGATCTCGCATAGGACAGCCAGCAAAGCAACGCCTCGGCTGCTGCGGTCACGCCAGCGTAATACCCGTTCGGGCGTTCGTCGCGCACGCGCTGCGCGAACTCCCCTGCCCAGCTGGCAGGATGCTCGCGCACGAACGGCTGCGCGCACCCTTCGCCCTCGAACAACGCGGCATCGTCCTTTTCGGCCATGTCCCTGCGTGACGTATGCAGGCTTCGCACGCATCCTGCATGGGGAAAGGGGCTGGCCTTTCCCCATCGACGCAAGACAAAACGGGCGCCTCCGGAGAGACGCCCGTATGAACGACTAGAAAAGCAGCCTGCTCTGTGGAAAGCAGCCTACTCCGTGAAGTAGCTCACGCCACCTTCGAAGAGCGGCTGGTATTTGTCACCCGGCACGTTCTGGTAGAGGCCGTAGCCGGAGCGCTCCGTGTGGCCCATCTTGCCGAGCACGCGGCCATCCGGGCTCGTGATGCCCTCGATAGCAAGCACCGAACCGTTCGGGTTCACAGACAGGTCCATGGACGGCACGCCGTTTTCGTCCACGTACTGCGTGGCGATTTGGCCTGCAGCCTTCAGCTGCTCAGCCAGCTCGGGGCTTGCCACAAAGCGGCCTTCGCCATGGCTGATGGCGACCGTGTGGATATCGCCCACTTCGCAGCGCGAAAGCCACGGAGACAGGCTCGATGCCACGCGCGTGCGCACAAGGCTGCTCTGATGGCGGCCAATCTCATTGAACGTGAGCGTCGGGCAATCGGCATCCATCGGACGGATGTCGCCGAAGGGCACCAGACCCAGCTTCACGAGCGCCTGGAAGCCATTGCAGATGCCCAGCATCAGGCCGTCGCGCACTTGCAACAGCTCGCGCACCGCTTCCGTCACTTCCGGCGCACGGAAGAACGCTGTGATGAACTTCGCAGAACCGTCCGGCTCGTCGCCGCCGGAGAAGCCGCCCGGCAGCATGACCATCTGAGCACCACGGATAGCCTGCGCCAGCGCCTTCGTGCTCTCCGCTACCGCGTCGGGCGTGAGGTTGTTGATGACAAGCACTTCCGCCTCAGCGCCCACGCGCTCGAACGCGCGCGCGGAGTCGTATTCGCAGTTCGTGCCCGGGAAGACCGGGATGACCACTTTCGGGCGGGCAAGCGTGCGGTCTAGAACCATCGGCGCGCGCTCTGTCCAGGACACCGCTTCGACCGTCGGCGCCGCCGCGCGCTCCTCTTCCGGCGTGCGGTACGGGAACACGGACTCGATGGCACCCTCCCACGCTTCCTGCAGCGACGCAAGATCGAGCGTTTCTCCGCCGACCACAAGCTCGTACGCTTCCGTGGTCTGGCCAAGCTCCACCGTCTCGAAGTCGCCGACAGGGATTTCGGCACCCTCTGCCAGCTCGACGACAAAGCAGCCGTACGCAGGCACGAACAGGTCGTCCGCCGCCACGCCTTCGCCTAGCGCCAGGCCCACGCGGTTGCCCACGCACATCTTGAACAGCGACTCCGCAAGCCCGCCACAACCCGGCGTCGCAACAGCGGCAGCAAGACGCTGGGCCGTCAGCGCGCCGACGGCATCAAGCAGCGAACGGAAGCTTGCAGCCTCCGGCACCAGGGACAGCGCGCCTTCGCCCGAACGGTAGCGCGGACGCAGCAGCACCACGCGAGAGCCAGCCTGCTTGAACTCCGGGGAGGCAGCGTGGTCGACCGATCCCGTGCCCACGGCGAAGCTCACGAGCGTCGGCGGAACATCGAGCTCTTCGAAGCTGCCGGACATGGAGTCTTTGCCGCCGATGGCGCCAAAGCCCAGGTCAACCTGTGCCATGAGCGCGCCGAGCACCGCCGCCGTAGGCGTACCCCAGCGTTCCGGCACGTCGCGCAGCTTCTTGAAGTACTCCTGGAAGCTCAGGTAGACGCCGCGGTCTTCGGTCGCGCCGAAGCCGGCGGCATAGAGCTTCGCCACGCTCTCCACGACCGAAAGGTACGCGCCTGCGAACGGATCGCGCTCCATGATGTAGGGGTTGAAGCCCCAGGCCATCGCGCTCGCCGTGGTGGTCTCGCCGAACACCGGGAACTTCGCCACCATTGCCATGGAAGGCGTGAGCTGGGTCTTTCCGCCGAACGGCATGAGCACCGTCGCCGCTCCGATGGTGGAGTCGAAGCGCTCGGACAGGCCTTTGTTGGACGCGACGTTAAGGTCCGTCAGCACCGCACGGAAGCGCTCTTCGACCGTGCCCTCCGTCCAAGATGCCGGCACCGCGTACGGTTCAGCAGAAAGGACGCGCACCGTCTGGTGCTTCGCAGCGCC
>DVGB01000073.1 GCA_018712955.1 Candidatus Aveggerthella stercoripullorum | reverse complement strand
AAATCCACCGCACGTGCGATTGCCGCGTCGACCACGCGGTCGAACGCTTCGGGGATAGCCTTCAGCAAACGGTCCGCCCATGCATCCGACAGCGCGCGCAGACCCCTGAACGGTGCGCCCAGGTGCAAGTCGGCAGCATGTATGAACGAAAGCTTTCTTCCCATGGGGGAAGTGTAGCGCGAAACTTCTTTCTATACGGGTCGGATTGGGATTCTCTGCAACCCGCCGGGTCAGCGGGCGGCGGACAGCAGCTCGCCGCCCATCGTCCTTTCACGAGAGGCGATTGGAACGCGTAAACGCATACGGTGCCCCCTAGCACAGAGTCGCTATTTCGTATACAATTTCGTATACGAAAGGAGCGGCACGTGGACCTCATTGCGATACACCCGAACTCCTACAAACACGGTCTCGACGGCAATGCTATCGAGCATGACTGGCGCAATGCCTTCGAGTGGCTTCGCAGAGACAGGGACGATGGGAAAACAGAGTACGTTCTCCTCGGCGTCGACCACCAAGGACGTCTTGTGGAGCTTGTCGCGCGGTCTGTCGGGAACGACGGCTATATCGTGTTCCACGCCAATACCCCTCCTTCGCGCAGGGTGCTGGAAGAGCTTGGGCTCATGGGGTAATAAGGAGGTGAACGCATGGATAGGAAAACCATGGAAGAGCTGATGGGATTCGCCCCCGGAGAGCTTGAAGAGACAGCACGGGCGTACGAATCCGGAGAATGGCCTGCAGGGCGGACGGTCAGGCTGGGAAGGCCTCCTATAGCGGACGAGCCGACAAAAATCGTCTCTGGCAGGGTTCCGGAATCCATCGCTGACGCTTTCGATCGCAAAGCCCAACAGCACGGGCAGACAAGGGCAGAGCGCTTGCGCGAGCTTATCACCATCGATGCGCTCAGTGCGTAAGCCATCTTCCGCTCGCAAGGACCGCCAGAGAAGCCCGCAGCGTCGGGTTGTTCCGGCGCCCGTTAGGGCGCCGGAACATACGCTTCGTCGATGAAGTTCATGAAGCGGGTGTGCTCGGCGGAGAAGGAAAGCGTGATATCGCGGGTGGGACCATTGCGGTGTTTTGCGACGATGATCTCTGCCGTGCCCAGGTCGGGACGGCCGTCCTGCTCCGCCTCCATTTCGTCCATACTGCGGTCGATGAACATGACGATGTCGGCGTCCTGCTCGATGGAGCCGGATTCGCGCAGGTCGGAAAGCATCGGACGCTTTTTGCCACGCATCTCCACCGCACGAGAGAGCTGCGAAAGGGCGATGACCGGCATGTCCATTTCTTTTGCGAGCACCTTCAAGCCGCGGGAGATTTCACCGACCTCGACGGCGCGGTTGCCGTCAGCGCGCGAGCGCGGCGGCTGCATGAGCTGCAAATAGTCGACGACGATCAGGCCTTTTTCCTTGCTGCGCAGCTCGCGACGCGCTTTTGCGCGCAACTCAAGGATAGAAAGCGCCGGGGTGTCGTCGATGTACATGTCGAGGTTGTACAGGGTGTTCGATGCTTCGATAATGGCCATCCAGTCGGAGTCCGTCATGCGACCCTGGCGCACGTTGCCCAGGTTCACGCGCGCTTCCGAGCACAAGATACGCTGCACGAGCTGGGACGCGGACATTTCCAACGACAGGAAAGCGACGGTCGTGCCTGCCTTCGCCGCGTTCACCGCAAGGTTCAGCGCGAACGACGTTTTGCCAACGCCCGGGCGTGCCGCCAGAATGACCAGGTCTCCGCCGCGGAAGCCGCCAAAGAGGTCGTCAAGGTCCTTGAAGCCGCTCGGCACGCCCGCCATGTGCGTCTGCTGCTGCGCCAGCTGGGTAATCTCCTCCATGGCGCTGTTAAGCAGGTTGTCCATTTTGGTGAAGTCGGAGCTGACACGCTTTTCCGTGACGTTGAACAGCGTCTTTTCCGCCTCTTCCACGACGACGTTGAGGTCGTCCGGGGCATCGTAGGCCAATGCGCGGATTTCCGCGGACGCATAGATGAGCTCGCGCAGGATGGCGGTACGCTTGACGATGTCCGCATGGTTCGACCAGTTGGTGAGCGCGAACGTGTTGTCCGCAAGCTCGGCGAGATACGCACGCCCGCCCGCGGCCTCCAGCTGGCCTTTTGCTTGCAGCGTGTCCGCAAGCTGGATGGGGTCCACCGGAATGCTGCGGTAGTTCAGGTCGCACATGGCCTCGTAGATGATGCGGTGCGACGGGCGGAAGAAGTTTTCCGGCTTGATGCGCGTCATGATTTCGGTCAGCGCGTCAGCGTTGAGCATGCTCGCCGCCAGGACGGACTTCTCCGCTTCGATGTTCTGAGGAAGCGAACGGCGCTCGCCCGCTTCGTCCACGAAGTCGGCGTTGCGCGCATTCCGGTTGTCGGTGCTTGGTGCCATCTTTCCTCCCGTATCATCGTGCGACGGCGGCCGCTTTTGGGCAGGCTGCTGCATGCGCACCACGCCTGCACGCCCTGTCAGTATACCGAAAGAGACTGGATGCAGTGCGCGGCCCTTCCCTCCTGGACCTCAGGGCGAAGCACAGGGCGCCGCGGACATGCACGCGTCTCGTTAGGCATTGCACGCCCGCTTCGCTTCGTCGAGCCTCGAAACAGCACGACCCCGCTCGGCGCGACCGAGCGGGGTCGTTTTATGCTAAAGGGAAAGAAACCTTTCGAACAGCGTAAAGCTATTCGGCGGCTTCTTCGGTCGCCTCTTCTTCAGCCTCGACAGCTGCTTCCTCGACAACCGGAGTCTCTTCCTCGGCCTCGACCTCGGTCTCGGCTTCGGCGGCCAGACCCTCGGCGGACTGGACGTTCAGCTTCACGATCGCCTTGATCTCGCGGTACAGCGAGATAGCGACTTCGTGCTCGCCCGCAGTCTTGATCGGGTTCTTGAGCTCGATGCGCTTGCGGTCGACCTCGACGCCCAGCGTAGCCTGGATAGCATCAGCAATGATGGGGGCGGTGACGGAGCCGAACAGCACGCCCTCTTCGCCAACCTGAGCCTCGATCGGCACCACGGTGCTGTCGAGCTGGGCTTTCAGAGCCTCAGCGTCGGCGATGCGCTTCTCCTCGCGCTTGGCGATGGCGCCACGACGCTGCTCGAGCTGCTTGAGCTCGCCCTTGGTCGCGCGGACGGCAATGCCCTGACGGAGCAGGTAGTTGTTCGCGAAGCCGTCGGCAACGGTGATGACGTCGCCTTCGCCGCCGCGGCCCCTCAGTTCCTGGAGCAGAATAACCTTCATGTCTCTACCTCCCTGGACTAACGGTTGCGGCGATCGCCACGGCCGCTCACAGCGGGGACGGCATACGGCATCAGCGCCATCTCGCGAGCGCGCTTGACAGCGTTCGCGATGTCGCGCTGGTGCTGCGTGCAGGCGCCCGTAACGCGGCGCGGCTTGATCTTGCCACGGTCGGTAACGTACTTGCGCAGCATCTGCGTATCTTTGTAGTCGATGTACTGGGCGTCCTCTTTGCAGAACTGGCAGTACTTACGGCGAGGCTGCTTTGCATAATCTGCCATGTGTGACCTCTTTCGAATCAGAACGGAATGTCTTCGTCGTAGATAGAGGCATCTACCGCCGGCGCGGCCTGCATGGGGGCAGGGGCCGGAGTGCCATAGGACGGTGCGGCGGCGTAGCTCGAAGGAGCGCCGAAGGAGTGGCCCTGGTCCTGGCCGCTGTTGCGGCTGGACATGAACTCCAGTTCGTCCACGATGACCTCGATCTTGCTGCGCTTCTGGCCGTCGCGTTCCCACTGGCTCCAACGGAGCTTGCCCTCGATGGCCACTTTCGTGCCCTTCGAAAGATAGCGGGACAGCGCCTCAGCGCGCGCACCGAACATCGTGCAGTCGATGAAGTTCGGGTAGTCCTCCCATTCGCCGGTCGTCTGGTTCTTGCGGCGGTCGTTCACCGCAACGCCCAGTCCCAACACCGGCATACCGCTTGCAGTCTGACGAAGATCGGGGTCTCGCGTCAGGTTTCCGCTGATAATGACACGGTTGATGCTCATACTGTCTACCTCTTCTCATGCGCAGGGACGACGAACGTCCCTTTCCGGTGCCTTAGTCGCGGTCGGTGCGGCGGACGATCATGTGACGCTCAACGGCGTCGGTGATGCGCAGCACGCGATCGAGCTCGGCAATGTTTGCGGGATCGGCATGGAAGTCGATGAGGGTGTAATCACCTTCGGTCAGACCGTTGATCTCGTAAGCCAGCTTGCGCTTGCCCCAGTCCTCGACGTTGTCGATGACACCCTGGCCAGCGGCGACGGTGGTCTCGATGCGCTTCATGGTCGCAAGACGAGATTCCT
Organism: Candidatus Aveggerthella stercoripullorum; assembly: GCA_018712955.1. Lineage (GTDB taxonomy): Bacteria > Actinomycetota > Coriobacteriia > Coriobacteriales > Eggerthellaceae > Aveggerthella > Aveggerthella stercoripullorum. The sequence continues at coordinate 11,633 of DVGB01000073.1, read as the reverse complement.
CATCGATAGTCGGAGCGACAAAGAACAGCAGTTCGTAAGCCTTCATCAGCTCACCTCCTTTGGACTCGCGGCTTCGGGCATGGATGAAGGCGAGCACCCGAAGCAGGAAAATTACAACTTGCCTAGAGTACCAGACCAACCCGGCAGCATGGCAGACTATTTCGACGTTTCACGCGAAGGCCACATTCGCACGTCGACACAGCCCGCCGTTTGCGGCGTTTGCGCACCCTGTTCCGTCGACGCGCCTGGCAGAGGAGCGCAACGGCGAAACGAGGAGCGGGGATGGTCAGGCTTTGGCTTTGGCTTTGGCTTTGGCTTTGGCATGTTGCCTGTCTTGCGCTTCCTGCGCAATCCCACCCTAGGATGGCAGGCGCATCCCACCGCCTTTCGCATCGGTTTCCGCCTGAAAGTCCACCCGGGTCTTGCACGCTTTCCACAAAGAGCGCATTCAACGCCCCTGCACGCGTCAGCTGGACATATCAGCGCAGAAAGGCCTGCGCCTCGGCCGAACGCTTTGACAGCGCTGCCCTTACGAAAGCACGGCGTGCCCGCACCACGGGCCTCCGAAACAAGAAAGCCTCCCCTTTCTTGGACTTTCATCCTATGCCCAAGAAAGGAGAGGCGGTTCGATTCGGTTAGGCGACCGGAGCTATTCCTCTTCGTCCCCCGCCTCGAACTTGTCTTCGTTTGCGGCTTCGAATGCAGCGACGTCTTCGTCCGTCGGCTCCTTCAGCTTCTCCATGAAGTTCGGCGCCGGGCCGACATAGGCCGGGTCGTCTTCGAACGTCAGCGTGTCGCCTTCGATTTTGTACAGCAGAGCGACGGCCACGCCATCAGGCTCCCCCGGAATGCCGCCTTCGGCGATGAGCGCGTCCTGCTGGCCCGCGTCCGTGTCCACGTAGCCGTCGTAGCAGAATGCGTACGCGCCCGCGCCGCGCGCGCCTTCGACCGTGTGGCGCGCCGCTGCGAAGCAGGCTTCGGCGGATTCGCCCGGATGGGTTTCGATGAACAGGTTCTCTTTCACCACGAGCGCCGTGAACGGGACGACGTCGCCGCCCGACGACATTTTCTCGCGCGCTTCTTCGAGCGCGTAGACAAGGACGCTTTCCAGCGTCTCGTCGATTTCGGGAACTTCGTTGATCTCTTCTTCGACGGTGCGATCGGGCATGGCCATTCCTTTCGTCTTGCGCGCGCCGACCTTTGCCGGGACAGGACGCGAACCGAAGACCGCCCGTTCAAGGCGGAATGGCTTCTCCCCGCTCGACCTCTCGCCGCGCTGTCCGCACCCTGTGCGAACGCCGATTTTAGTCCTGTTTATAGTAGCAAAATCCCCGGCGAAACGCGCTTGCGGCAAGGCCCGGAATGACAGAGGGGCTTTACAGCAGGGAAAGGCCCATCGTGCGCAAGCAGGAAATGACCAGCGCAAATACCGCAACGATGACGCAGGCGATAGCGATGTTCTTTGCAGTCTCGCGGCGATGGCGCGATTTGAGCTCCTGTTCGCTCATGCGCGTGTCGACGAAATGGAAGCTCGTGGTTTCGGAAATCAAAGGGAATTGGCTCGTGTCAAACCTCATGTGCTGGCTCCTGCGTTTATGCGTCGTTTTTCGTTCTCTTCCCTTTTTAAAATGCTCCTCGAATGTGAAGGCGGCGTTAAGGGGCGCAAGGATTCACACGCTGCACACGAATAGGCTTGCTGCTCAGGATAGCCTGCTGAAGGATGCGCAGGCGTCAGGCGTGCGGTTTTCGCCCGCATGCTAGAGCAAGGCGGTCGTCTCGACGAGGATTTTCGCAGCTTCGGCGCGCGTGACGGTGTCCCCGGGCGCAAGAAGCACCGTGCCGTCGGCGTAGACGCGACCGGTCATGATGCCTTTCTCGAATGCCCATGCGACAGACGAGAGCGCCCACGTGCTGACCGTGGAAGCGTCGGCGATACTGCCGATCGATGCGGGCGCGCCCTCTGCGGGCACGCCGGTCGCAAGCTTTGCATAGCGTGCCATGAGCGTAGCGAGCTCTTCGCGCGTGACCTGGTCGTTCGGCCGAATAAGGCCGTCGCTGCCCTGCGCTATGCCCACTTCGGATGCCCAGTTTATAGCGGCGGTGTAGAACTGGCCGTCTTCGCTGTCCGTAAACGGCGAGGTGTTTTCGACCGGCTCTCCGGCAACGTTCGCTTCGCCCGCATGGGCAGCGCGATAGATGACCGTGAACATCTCCGCGCGAGTCATGCCTTCGTCCGGCCGGAACAGGCCACCGTATCCCTGCATAAGGTCGGTGCGCACAACTGTGTCGATATAGGCGACCGGCGTCTGGTACCAGGCGTTCTGGTCCACGTCGCGAAATGCCCGCGAAGGAGAGGCCGCGCCGTCCCATGCCGCTTCGACCGCTTCGTCCACGTCCAGCAGACCCCAGCCGAATTCGTCGTCGCGTCCGGGAGCGCCCAGGTCGTCTGCCGTTTCGTACAGCAGGCTGGTCGCTTCGCTGGCCGAAAGCGTCCCGTCGGCCGCGAACAGGAGCGCGAAGGCAGCGGACACGATGGGCGTGGAGAACGACGTGCCTTTGCACGTCGTATAGTCGCTGTTCGAGCGCGCAGTCGGCGCGTAGAGCGCTTCGCCCGGCGCAGCAATGTCCTTGTACTCGTTGTAGTCCGAAAAGCCCGCACGGCCGGTAAGCGATTCGTCCACCGAAACGACCGACACGACTTCCTCCCAGTCTGCCGGCCAGCTGACGCGGTCCGTGTTCTCGTTCCCGCCTGCGGCGACCACGACCATGCCGTGCTCTTCCACCGCCTCGGTGACCGAATCCTTGAGGGCGCGGTCCATGTCGCCCGAGCCGCCATCGCCATATCCGCCGAGGCTCAGGTTCACGACGCGCAAGTTGAGCTCCGGGTTCTCCTGCGCCACTGCGAACACGTGCTCCATCGCGCGCAGCAGAACGGACGTGGTTGTGGTCAGCCGGGAGCCGCTCGAGGAATACACGTTGATCGGCACGATGTTCGCACCGTAGCTCGCGCCTGCGATGCCGCATCCGTTGTCGCACGCAGCCGCGAGAATACCTGCCACCTCCGTACCGTGGTTGCTCGCAGGCGTAGTGCCGTACGGAGCGCGCGCAGCCGCATCCCAACCGTGCGCTTCGTCCAAAACGCCCACCAGGTCTTCGTGGGCTGCGTTCGCGGTACTGTCCAGCACAGCGACAGAGACCGTGCTCTCCGTGCGCACGGTGTCCCATGCGTCGGCGAAACCGACCGCAGAAAGGTAGGATTGGCGCGACCAGAGCGGGTCGTTTACCGAGGTCGTGCGCGAGGTCGCGACAGCAGCGGCGCCCGCCGTGTCGGGCGTGTAAGCGATGCCCGTGTCGACCGAACTTGCAGGGCCGTCCCCTTCGGCCAGGTTTTCGGGCATCTCATATATATAGTTAGGCTGCACGTAGGCAATGCCGTCCTTTTGCGAAAGGTCGGCCGCCAAGCGCTCGGCATCCTCCGCCGAGTCCGTGCGCACGAGGTAGGCGTCGTCCGAAAGGCGCTCGACTTCGGCGTCTTCGTCGATGCTGCGGGCGTGCGGAAGCAGGTCTTCTGCGAAGGCGGCGTCTGCAGCGGCGATGGCATGGGCGTCTGAGCTGGAAGTGGCTCCAACGTTCGTGCTGGCGTTGTTGCCATCGAGCTCCCGGGAAACGGCGCTGGCAGCGTCTTCGCGCACCACGATGAGCTCGTTCGGGGCAGCGGCGCCTTCGTCTGCCGCGCGCGCGAAAGATTCAGCTGCGGTCTTGCCCACATTGAGGCCGCCAAGGTCGTTCGCGGCCGAATTCTCCGCATGCTGCGGGGCTTCTGCGGGCGTGCTTGCCGTTTGTTCGCTGACGGCCGAATCGGAGAACGCGCCAGAAACGACCTCGGCAGCGTTCGGAGAGGCTTCGCCCAGCGGCTCTGCTCCGGCAACGGCAGGGACTCCCCCGCATGCCAGAGCAAGCGCGCAGCACCAGGCGAGCACGCGTTTCATTCTTGACCGATGCATGGCATCCTCCCATCGCCTCCCGATGCCGCTGTCGTCGCTATTGTACCCCGCTCTTTCATACGCTGGCGCCAAGCACGCAGCCAGGCAATCGGTCTGCGGCATAGTGCCTGTTCGGAGCATGGTTCCGCACAAACTCCGCACAGTTCGCCCGACGCTGCGCACCGCTGCCTTGGCAGTGCGGAAGCATCGAAAGAAAAGGAGTTGACCATGCATGTAGTAAGAGGCAACGGATCTATCGAGCGGCGCGGCCCGAACACATGGCGCATCCGACTGGCCATTGGGAAAGACCCCGTGACCGGGAAGTACCGCCAGGTCTCTCGCACCATCCACGGCTCTAAGGCGGATGCCATTCGCGCCCGCGAAAAACTACGACATGAAGTAGAGGCAGGCATCGATACAGAAGCAGGCCGCATGTTGTTCAGCGAGTTTGCCGCCGAGTTCATCGAAAACCGCCTTACGGGCGGCACCATTAAGGAAGTCACTATTGCAGGCGACCGCATGATCATTAAACGGCTGCTGCGGTATTTCGGGAACATCGAACTGCGCGACTTCTCCGTCCCACTCCTCATCAGGGCGCAGGTGCAGATGCGCGAAGACGGCTTCTCGCAGACCATGCTGCACACTACCATGCGCAAGCTCAGCCAGATTCTCAAGCAAGCCGTGCGTTACGACTTCATCCCCAGCAACCCCTGCGACAAGATAGACATCCCCCGCATCGCAGAGCGGTCGCTTACCGTGTTGGACGCCGAAGGAGTGCGCCATTTGCTCAACGTCCTGGAACAGCGCGAAAAAAAGCTGCGGCACGAAGAGGTCGGCCCGTGCCGCGCCCTTTTGGAACGCAGTCGTCTCATGGCGTGTCATCTGGCCATCGCCACCGGCATGCGCCGCGGTGAAATTCTTGGTCTGACGTGGAAGGGCGTGAACCTGGAGACAGGCACCCTGCGCATCACGCAGCAGTATTCGACCGACGCTGTACTGCGTCCGCCCAAAACGCGCAGCGGCATACGCGCCATCAGCCTGGATGCTGGAATCCTCGCCCGTCTTCGCAGCTGGAAGGCATGGCAGGAAGAGACGATGGGCGGGCTACGAATCCCCTTCACGCCGGACACGCCCGTCGTCGCCAACACGGTAGGCGACCATGCGAACCCCGGCGACTTCACTATGTGGTGGATCGGCGTGCGGGAAGAGGCTGGTTTTCCCCGCTTGCGATTCCACGATCTGCGGCATACGCAAGCAACCCTGCTTATTGGCAACGGCGTAGACATCAAGACCGTACAGGGGCGGCTCGGACATTCGAAGGCTGCTACCACGCTCGACATCTATGCCGGCGCATTGCCCGAAAACGACCGAAAAGCTGCTGAGCTCTTGCGCACAATCATCACCGAGCAAAAGCAGTAAACCTGTTAAAGGGCGGGAGCTCAGACGAGATTGGACAAATCCCCGTCAGGCTGATCACGAATGCAAAAGAAGCCCGAAAACCCCTCGATACGCCCCTGCTCACTGTGGAAAAAATTGTGTATAACCTGTTGAAAAGTGGCATTATACAGAGAGATTCAGTCCCTATTCAGGCCAAGACTCCTCGCTTCTAAAAGCATGATTTTAGGGCATGGCACGCTCCTGGAAGGCTTCCAGCAAAGCTTCACGACTCCAACCAAGCGAAATGAAAAAACGGACGGAAGCGCTCTCTGTCGTTGTCAGCCTCGGAATGCGCGCTACCGGCTTTTAGCTTCTCTCGCATGCCGACAAAGGGAGTCGACCTTCTGTATAAAGGGCGACAGACGCAAAGCGGGCCGGGGGAATCCCGGCCCGCTATCTACTATCTATTTTTAGCTCCGTGCATTTAGCCAACCGTTTGGATGGTAACGACGATAATCTTTGCCATTTCGGCACGCGTTGCTGCCTCTTGCGGCGCAAGCAGCGTCGAACCGTCTCCTTGTACACGACCGGAAAGGATGTTCGTCGAAGCCGTCCATGCCAACGCCGAACGAGCCCAGTCGGAAACCTCGTACACATCAAGAGCCGCGTTCAGAATAGACGGATCGGCCCATGCGTTTGCATATCGGACATTCTGCGCATAACGATGCATAAAGGTGGCAAGCTCCTCGCGCGTGATAAGGTCGTCCGGTCGCGCTTCACTGCTCGACGCGCTCAGAATGCCCGCCCTGTACGCCCAGTTGACGGCTGCGGTGTAGAACTGACCAGGCGTGTTGTCCACAAAGGGCGTTGTGTTGACATAGGCAGGAGCATCGGTGGCACTCGCATCGGTAGCGGCGCGATACAGGACCGTCAGCACTTCGCCGCGGCTGATATGGTCTTCGGGACGGAAGTAATCGTTCGTACCCGCCATGAGACCCATCTCGGTCGCTTGCTTCACAAAGGGAGCGTACCAGCAGCCCAGGTCGTTATAGTCCACGTCCCAATAGCTGTTTTCTTCCAGCGGCTCAGCGACAACCGCATTCGGCACGCCATTGGTCACAATGTAGGGATAGGGGTCAACCTCAACACCGTTCCAAATCCAGCCCAGAACCGTTCCCGTAATAATCTCGAAGTGCAGATGCGGACCGGTTGACCAGCCCGTGCTGCCCACGTAGCCAAGCACCTGTCCCGCCTCGACTTCCTGGCCAGGCTCTACAATGCGAGACGACATATGCGCATAGAGCGAAGAAGTGCCGTCATGGTGATAGAGGACGACGCAAATGCCGTAGCCATCCAGATAGTCAGTGGTCTCCACCGAGCTCACTACGCCGGAACGGGAGGCAACAATGGGAGCACCTTCACTCTCCCAGATGTCCAATGCACCATGGCCCTCGAAGCCCTGGCTAATATGATCCGTCCCGACCGAAGGAAGCGGCCAAGCCCAGTAGGCATCGTCGACCGCAGCGCGTGCATCAACAGAAGCTTCACGCGGCACAGCCTGAACAGCGCTGTCATCCTGTGGCCCTGCAGAAGTAGACTGCAGGACACCCGGCAAAGCCCCGGCCGGAGCAGCGAACGCAATCGTGAGCGTAAGCGCAAAAGCAGCCGCAACAGCCGCAAGGAAGAAAGTGCGGCGCACAGACGCGCCGAACATGTGTGGCGTCATAGAGAGATCCCCCTCTCCCAGGTGCAGAAAAACGCGCACCTGTCTTTACACTAACCTGATAAGCGTACTGTCTGCGATTCATCAGGTCAAATGAACTCACGCGAACGACACAGGGTAAGAAAAACAGTTGAAGTCGGTAGATTCCACTTCGATCAACCACCGAAGACACCACATGTTGTGTCTTGCAAACAATGGACACTATTTGTACATGACGCGCCGGAGAATAGCGCTTTTCCCTTTCAGCCTTTCTTTAAAAAGACAGCTGATTTCCTCGTGATATCATTATTTCTTCACAACACATCGTATTGTCGCAAAGACGCGGAGGTGCCATGCGCGCAGGCAAGAAAAGCAGTCGTCGAGCGCCGCGGCCTCGCTTTTTTCTCTATGCGGCAATAGCATTCATCCTGGGATCATCCTCCGTCTTTCTCGCAAGCTCGCTTCGCTTCGATAGTGTTGGAGCCACCGTGATAGCGAGCGCAATTCTTACGGCTCTATCCCTTTATTCGTTACGCCGCGTTTCTTCATTTCCCCAATGGCGAACATGCGAGGTTCTCTCATTCGGGATCTTTGCGATCGTCTTCAATCTTGGCCTACTGCTTGGAGGCCATGTGGAATTTACTCCAGGGGAAGGCTATCTCGGAAGCCTTGAGCAAAACGTGATTCGAGCCTATACACCCTTCGACGTCCTCTCGTTTTTTGGCGCTTTGCCATCTCTTTTCGTTCTTTTCTTGGCGCCTTATGCGCGCATGAAAGTTTTACGAGGAACCCCTTCGCTCGAACAAGCGAGCGAAGGGAAATTCATTGCCGTGCAATGCCCCAAACAAGCATTTATGTACTCCGACAAAACGCGAACCCAAGACGGCGAAGACATAAAGAAACGAGGAGCCGCGAAGCCACGTCCGACCTCGACGGCATCCAACGATTGGCCTCTCACTGCTCTCTCTCGCCACATTTCGGCAAGAGCAGTCATTCTGTGCGCCCTTGTAATGTTTGCCTGCTGGCTCCCGTATCTCTTCGTATATTGGCCGGGCCTTGTGTTTCCCGATACCCTGAATTCACTTGACCAGCTCATGGGATACCGCCCCTGGAACAATCACCATCCCGTCCCCTACACTTTATTCATCGGAGCATGCATCCAAATCGCTCATTTGGTTGGTGGGGATTCGACTCTCGGCTGTGCACTTTACTGTCTGGTTAAAATGGGCTTGATGGCGACATGCCTCGCATACCTTTCTTGCTGGACGATAACTCGCGGTGGACTCAACAAGACGTGGCTTGCCGTCGTTGTCGTTTTGTTCGCAGCCTCACCGTACTACGCCACATTCAGCATCGCTCTTTGGAAAGACCCCGCTTTCTCTGCTTCGATTGCCATGTTGACCGTATTGCTCGGAGATTTGGTGCTGGCAAAAGGTCGCGTCACGCGTCTTGGAAAATGGTGGCTTTTCGCCTTCATAGCGTTTGCTCTCCTTGCCACCTTCACGAGAAACAACGGAGCGTACATACTTGCCGCAACCGGACTCTGCCTCGTCGCATGGCTGTGGTTTGACCGAAAACAACGGCGGGCGCAGCAAGGGGTCATGCGCGCAGCACTCTGCATTTTGGTCGCGGTAGCCCTATCTATGGCAGCAAATCCTGTATACACGCTCTTAGGCATCGAAAAGACCGAGCCAAGCGAAAGCCTGGGAATACCGCTTGCCCAAATGGCGCGCGTTGCCGCTGTGGGAGGTGAAATGAGCGTAGCCGATGCTGCGTATATGGACACAATCCTTCCACTGGAACGGTATCCGGAAGCATACCGACCTGGAAGCATCGACACGCTTAAATGGGACGCTCAATTCAACATGGAAGCACTCGAGCACGATTTCTTTGCACGATGGGCATCAATGTTCGAGAAAAACCCTAGCACTTATCTCGAAGCATGGGTATTCCAGACAGTAGGGTACTGGGCAGTCAACCAGCCAGAAGTTTTACGCCAAAAGAATATCGACCAGGGAGACCCTCTTAACACCGAAGAAGGTATGGATCGCCTGGCCCATCTTTCGATAAACACGAGCGCCGGAATAGATGACGGCAGCATACGTTTCGACCTGCTTCCTCTGGAGGGCCCTTCCGTGCCGTCCGGATTGCTCTTTTGGCTTGTCGCGTATTTGGCTACAAGTGTCGTACTGCTAGGAAAGCCTACCTAGCTTATTCCGCTTATGCCTTCGATCGCTCTATTCGGAACGCTTCTTGTTGCGTCTCCTATTTGGTACTGGCAACGTTACATAGCTGCAGCTCAGATGCTTTTACCGTTTTATCTGCTGCTCCTTTGGGCTCTTCTTCGGCCACACCAGCCATGCAACTTTAAGAATTGCTCGAAGAAAAGTCGGGGTGGTAATTCAGCCCATGATTCAGGAGTCAGCAGCTAACTACCGAATAACCCCAGTTTGCAGCCGCTGACAGACCACACCGGCGGAATCAGCACAGGCGGCTACCGCGGACAACCTGTTTGCGAACGCCGACGTGACCTACACCGCACAGGCAGGCGAGGACGGCGCTTACAACTTCGTCTACACCGGCGCTCCCGTAGCCATGGGCGTCGCGTCCGTCGTCGACCGCTACACCGGCGAGGTCTACACCCCGAGCCTCGACGGCACGTGGAAGGACGGGGACGACTACATCGTGCGCTACGTCGAGGACACGAAGAACGACGGGAAGCTCGGCGACGGCGACGAGCGCCTTAACGGTTCCACCGTTCCGACCAACGTAGGCAACTACTTTGTCGTCGCCATCAACAAGACCGCCGCAGACAGCGGCAAGTTTGCTGATGCGACCATGGGAGACTTTGCCAAGGGCTCCGGCTACGTCGCGCAGTACTTCAAGATCGTTCCCCGCTCTCTCGAGGGCGCGGTCGCGGTCGACGGCGTGGTCGGTGACACCGAGTTCACCTACAGCCCCGAAGGCCAGGACGTCAAGTTCGCACTCGACGGGGCGATCATCCCTGACGACGCCTACACCGTCGCCTACTACAAGGACGGCGACAAGGTCACCAATGCAAAAGACGCAGGCGACTACATCGCCATCCTGACGGGCGAAGTCTCCAAGGGTTACGCAAGCGAACAGGTCAAGGTTCCGTTCACCGTCGACAAGCTCGACCTGAGCACCGCTGACATCTTCGCTGAGGACATTCAAAAGGATGTCGGCGTCTACAGCACCACGGATATTGTTACCATCGACGGCTCCTTCACTCTGTCTGCGATTTGGGACAACATCAATCAGTCGCAGACTGCGTACACGGACGCCGAAGGGGACACCTATGGTGCGAGCGACTCCGATAACTTCGAGAGCCTCTCGGGCCAGGAGTCTAAAGACAACGAACTCGGTGCCTACAAGTTCATGGTCACCGCCAAGAAGAACGACCCGAACGTCACCGGCACCGCCGAGTACACCGTGAACGTCGTCGAGACCAAGGTCGCCGCTGCGAGCTTCCTCTACGACGGCGTCCGGCTCAACTCCGACTACAACGAAACGACCAATCCCAAGGCAATCAACGGCCGCACGCTCGACCTCTCCGAAGGCGAGTCCTACGACGCCTCCAAGATTTCGGTGACCGGCTACGACGCCGACGATTACACCGTCTCCTTGGCGACCGCCGACGCGCAGACCCCGGGCGAGTACACGGTCTCCGTCAGGATGAACGTCCCCGCTGACTTCTCCGTCGGCGGCGGATCCCAAGCCAGCTTCAAGGTCGTCGCAGGCGTGATCGACACCAACACGGTCGACGCCGTCGCCATCATCGGCGGCGTGAACGTGCCGTTCGGCACGACCGCCCCCGTCTACTACAACGGAGAGCCTGTCGTCCCGACGATCATCCTCACCTGCGGCGACAAGACCCTCGTCGCCGGCGAGGACTACACCGTGACCTACACGGATGCCGCCGGCAACCCGGTCGAGGAGATGGTCGACGCTGGAACCTACCGCGTGACCGTCGAGAGCGACACGTACGAATTCGCGAGTGACTGCGTCAACTGGTTCAACGTTCAGATTGACAAGCGCTCCCTCGACGTGAGGGTCGTCCAGCCCGTGTTCGACCCCGAGAGGCAGCCCGGCATCCTCTACACGGGCGAGGAGATTGCCTTGCAGCTCGTCGGCACCTACACCGCCGAGGGCAAGACGTTCGACGTCACGCTCGACCCGTCCTGGTACCTGCTGAGCGGCCTGCAGTACATGGCTCCCGAAGCCGAGAGCTACTCCCCGGCAGAGTCCGTGCTCGGCGTCGGCGACTACAAGGTCAACGTCTCCCCGACCGCCGCGTGCGTGAACTACACGTGGAAGGCCGAGAACGGCGTCGGATTCCAGGTCGTCGACAACGCCTACTTCACCGACGTCGACGCCAGCGAATGGTACGCCGGCGAGGTCAACGACGCCGCCTTCCTGGGCTACATCAAGGGCGTGGGCGACACCAAGCTCTTCATGCCCATGAACAGCATCAACCGCGCCGAGCTCTCCCAGGTCCTGTTCAACATGGCTGGGCAGGCCGTCGTGGGCGGCATCGCTTACCCGACCCC
>DVGB01000072.1 GCA_018712955.1 Candidatus Aveggerthella stercoripullorum | reverse complement strand
TACATCCACTGGTCGACCAGGCGGATGGGGCGCTCGAGCGTGCCCAGGTGTGCGATGGAGTCTTCCGTGAGCACCGCCAGGCCGAAGCTTGTCAGAAGCTCCGGAATAGCATGGTTGATCTCCGGGTCGTTGTGGTACGGGCGCCCCGCCAGCACGATACCGTGCGTGCCGGTCCGCTCCATCCACGCGAGCGTCTCCTCGCCCTTCGTGCGCATATCGCGCTTGAAGGCCTCGTCTTCCGCCCAGGCAGCGTCCACCGCAGCCTCCACCTCGGCGCGCGTGGGCGCCGGCACGCCCTTCCCCATCAGGTCCGGATGCGCTTTGACCAAATCTTCGTACAGGCGCTTCTTCAAAAGCTCTTTACGGTCGTACGGCAACCACGGGTTCAGGAACTGGACGTCGGACGTGCGCAGCTCATCGATGTTCAGGCGCAACGCCTCCGCGTAGCTCGCGACGATCGGGCAGTTGAAGTGGTTGCCCGCGCCTTCGTCCTCCTGACGCTCCCATTTGCTGCACGGGAACCAGATGAAGTCGGGGTGCTTTTCCAGCAGGTTCATGATATGGCCGTGCGAAAGCTTCGCCGGGTAGCACACGCTTTCGGACGGCATGGACTCGATGCCCGCCTCGTAGGTTTTCTTCGTGGACGGGTCGGACAGGAGCACACGCCAGCCAAGCTTCGTGAAGAAGGTGAACCAGAATGGGTAGTTTTCGTACATGTTGAGCGCGCGCGGAATGCCGACCGTACCGCGCTTCGCCTCTTCTTCGGGAAGCGGCGTGTAGCCGAACAGGCGCTCGGTCTTGTACTCGAACAAGTTCGGAACGTCGGTCTTCTCAACGCCCTTGCCGAAGCTTTCGCCCTTTTCGCAGCGGTTGCCGGTAATGAAGCGGCGATGTTTGCCGGTGGCCTCGTCGACACCGAAATCGTTCACGGTGAGCAGGCAGCTGTTCGAGCAGCCCTTGCAACGGACCGTGCGGTGCGTGGGCGCAAGCGCTTCGATTTCCTCGAGGGACAGCAACGTCGAGGAAACGGGGCGCTCGGAGGCATCCTGGGCAGCCGCGTCAGCGCGGTGCGCGGCGCGCAGGGCCGTTGCGTACCGGTCGCGCGCAAGCAGGGCCGACCCGTAGGCGCCCATGTTGCCCGCAATGTCCGGACGGACCGCGTTCACGCCCGCCAGCTGCTCGAACGAGCGCAGCACGGCGTCATTTAGGAAGGTGCCGCCCTGCACGATGACCTTTTCGCCCACGTCGTGCGGGTCGCGGATTTTAATGACCTTGAACAGTGCGTTCTTGATGACGGAGATGGCAAGACCGGCTGCGATGTCGCCTACCGTGGCGCCTTCTTTCTGCGCCTGCTTCACGCGGCTGTTCATGAACACGGTGCAGCGGCTGCCCAGATCGACCGGCGCCTTTGCCTGAATGGCCGTCTGCGCAAACTCAGCTACATCCAGGTTCAGGCCCGATGCGAAGCTTTCGATGAAGCTGCCACAGCCCGAAGAGCACGCTTCATTGAGCATGATGTGGTCGATCACGCCGTCTTTCACGCGCAAACACTTCATGTCCTGGCCACCGATGTCGAGAATGAACTCGACGCCCGGCAGCATTTCCTGCGCACCGCGCAGATGCGCAACCGTCTCGATTTCGCCCGAGTCGACGCGCAATGCCTCCAGCAACAGCGCTTCGCCGTAGCCGGTCACGGTGGCATGCCCGATGGTCACGAGCGGATTGCCCGTTTCGGGATCGCGCGGCAGCTCGTTGTACATGGCCGCAAGCGCGGACTTCGCGCATCCCAAAACGTCGCCTTTGTTGGACGCATAGTGACTCCACAGAAGCGAGCCGTCTTCGGCAATGAGCGCCGCTTTGAACGTGGTCGATCCTGCGTCGATGCCCAGGTAGGCCGTACCGCGGTAGGTCGACAGGTCGCCACGGCGGACACGCTCCTGGTCATGGCGGTCTTTGAACTCTCGGTAATCTTCAGCGTCGGCGAACAGCGGATCGAGGCGCACGACCTCCGAGCCTTGGATGTCGCCCAGGTTCTTCAGGCGGTCGAGCACGTCGTTGAGCCGCTCCGCCTTCGCGCCCTCCGACGCAGCACCGGCAATAGCGCAGCCCGCCGCCACGAACAGGTGCGCGTTCTCCGGCACGATGATGTGCTCTTCGTCCAGGTTGAGCGTCTCGTAGAAGCGTTCGCGCAACTGTGGCAGGTACTGCAGCGGGCCGCCGAGGAACGCCACGTATCCGCGGATGGGGCGGCCGCACGCCAGGCCGGAAATAGTCTGCGTCACGACCGACTGGAAGATGGACGCGGCGATGTCCTCTTTGCGCGCGCCTTCGTTCAGGAGCGGCTGGACGTCCGTCTTCGCGAACACGCCGCAGCGACTGGCAATGGGATAGATAGTCCGATGGTCCGCCGCCAGCTCGTTCAGACCGCCAGCGTCGGTGTCCAGCAGCGCCGCCATCTGGTCGATGAACGCACCGGTGCCGCCTGCACAGGTGCCGTTCATGCGCTGCTCGATGCCCTGGTCGAAATAGATGATTTTGGCATCCTCGCCGCCCAGCTCGATAGCGACGTCAGTCTTCGGAATAAAGGTCTCCACCGCCGTCTTGGAAGCGATAACCTCCTGCACGAACTCGATGCCGAGCCACTGGGCCAACAGCAGACCGCCCGACCCGGTGATGGCGATGGTCATGCGCTCTTCGCCGAACTGTTCGGCCGCTTCTTGCAGCACTTCGACAATGGTGGCGCGCACGTCAGCGTGATGGCGGCGGTAGACCGCCCATTCGATGTCGTTCGCTGTGTCGAGCACCGCAAGCTTTACCGTGGTGGACCCGACGTCGATGCCGATGCGCAGCGGATTGTCCGCGTTCGTCTTCGGCTCGTTAGTCATGATGGTTTCTCCTTTTGGTCAAAGAACGTTCGGTCGAACAGTTCGTTTCGTTACAGCGTGATGGCTTCGCCCGGCTTGATGAAAAGCAGCCTCACGGCGATGCGCGCCATCTCTTCAGAGCTCTCTTGCATGCCGGTCTCGACCCAGCGCTCGATCACGCCAAGGTACGCGGACGCGAAAAATGCCGTGTAGTACCCGACGAACGGCGAGGGATCCCGACGATAGCGCTCGTGAAGCACCGAATAGATAAGATTCGTGCACACCGCCTCGCGCAAACGCGGGCCAAAGCGGACGTCTCCGCCTGGACCCAACACCGCGTGCAGGAAGTCACCTTGCGCGCGCAAATAATCGAAGAGCTCCACGAGCAGGGGCATTGGCTGTTTGCGGACGCGGCAGCGCAGCACTTCAGGCAGGCTAATGTGCTGCATGCGCTCGCGATAGCGGTCGAGGTCTTCCATGATTTCGTCCTCGAACGCTTTGAGGCAGTCCTCTTTACCGTGGAAATGGTTGTAGAAGGTGCCGCGGTTCAAATCCGCCCGCGCGCACAGGTCGTTCACCGTGAACCCTTCGAGCCCGCGCTCTTCCATAAGCTCAATGAACGCATCTCGAAGCGCTTTTTTGGAACGCACGATACGGCGGTCTTCCGTGGGCGGAGGCGCCGTAGCCGGTAACGCGTTCGTGCGCGTCGTTTGCACCATGCGTGACCTTCCTGTCCTTGATCGCAGCGCCGCCAAGCGCCGCTCCTTCGCCGTCGGCGCCTTGATGCGCCGACGCTTCCGCCCGTTCGCGCACGGCGCAAAGATGTCTTCTCTTTGCACGCGCTGTTCGCGACAGGCAATTGAACACTGCGGCCAATAATCAACATGTTGTTCAATAACGGTATTGTAGTGGGCAAATCCCTCGAGCACAACGAACAGCGTGCAAGGCTCTTGCAAGCTGCCACGAGGAATCCACAAGCTGCGAATCAAAATCAAAGGTTTGCACACCAAATATCTCGCGAAAGGAACAGACGCAGCGAAAACTAGGCTCAGGCATGCAGTGTGCACCGTAGAATCAGCGTTTTTCGCAGGTTGCGCAAACTTGAAGAGGAGCCTCATTGACACACGCCTCTCGCAGCGATGGCCGGAACGTCATTTTGACCACCATGGCTGCAATTTCGTGCATCGCACACCTGGATTCCGCCACCTATGGCCTTACGCTATTGTCATACAATGAATGGTAACAATGGCCAAGAGAAGCAAACGTCCACCACGTAGCCGCAAGGCGCCAAGACGGCAACGCTATCGACGCAAAGGACGACCGTGAGCACCAAAGAACGAGTTCTGCGCACGCTGGAAGAAAAAGCAGGCACGCACGTTTCCGGCGAAGACATCGCACAAGAGCTGGGCATTTCGCGCAATTCCGTCTGGAAGGCCGTCACCGCGCTCAGGCGTGAGGGCTACCAGATCGACGCCGTGACAAACCGCGGCTATGCGCTTTCCGACGAAGGGGGCCTGCTCTCTGCCTCGCGCATCCGCGCTTTTCTACCCCCCGACACGCCGCTTGCGCTCTCCATTCGCCGTAAAGTGGACTCCACGAACGCAGAGGCGCTGCGCCGTGCTGCCGACGGCGCGCCCGAAGGCACCGTCATTGTCGCCGAAGAGCAGACTGCCGGGCGCGGGCGACGCGGTCGCCCCTTCTTCTCCCCTGCCGGTACGGGCATTTACCTGAGCATCATCGTCCGGCCCCATCTGCACGCAGATCGCGCGCACTTCCTCACCTGCACGGCGGCGCTCGCGTGCGCGGAGGCCATCGAAGCATGCACGGGCGTTGAGGCATCGATTAAATGGGTGAACGACGTGTACTGCCACGGCCGAAAAGTCACCGGCATCCTGACCGAAGGGTCGTTCGACCTCGAAGGCGGCATGTTGAAAACGGCCGTAGTCGGCATCGGCGTGAACGTGCGACCGCCCCGCGAAGGGTTTCCTGCCGACCTGGCAGGAAAGGCGGGCGCCATCCTGGAAAGCCCGGATGCCGTCACGTCATCCCGAAAACCCGCATGCCCGCCCTCGCCTCCCGGCGCGCACCCGACCGATCCTGGCGCGCATCCTACATCGACACGACCGGCCACGTCGCTTTCGCCGCGCTCCCTCGCGCATGCAGAGCAGGGACAAGCGGCCGCGTTCGCGCGAGCAAGCGAAGTCCGCTGCCGCCTGATTGCGGAAATCCTCAAACGCTACTGGACTTCGTACCAGGCCATTACCAGCGACAACCCCGAACTCGCCGCTGCATCCCTCTCCTCCCTGCACGAACGGTACCGAAATCGCTGCTTCCTTCTGGGAAAGCACGTGATCGCGCACGTTGACGGTGTGCGCGTCCGCGCAAAAGCCCTTGATATCGACGATTCTTTCCGCCTGGTCATCGAGCTTCCTGACGGCCATGTCAGGGCGCTTTCCTATGGAGAAGCGACCATGGATTGCCGCTGATTGCCCGCTTGCCCTGCAGCACGCACGGCTTCCGTGGAAGACGCTGCTTGCAGCATAAAGCGGGCATGGACTTTGCTATGCTGTCTTCGCACGAATGCGCAGGGGCATACTCGCCACTGCGCCGACGCTGAACACGAGAGATATCGAGGAATCATGCAGATTACTCCTGCCGAAATCGCTGAAACGCTTGTCATGGTGAGCAAACAGCACCTGGACATCCGAACCATCACGCTAGGCCTCAACCTTCGAGCATGCACGCACGAAGACGTGAACGTCATGGCACGTAAGGTCTACGACCGCCTGACGACCGCCGCCGAGCAGCTTGTGCCCACCGCCGAGCAGCTCGAGCGCGAATACGGTATCCCCATCGTCAACAAGCGCATCTCCGTCACCCCGATCGCCGAAATCTGCGCCGCCACGCAGGCGGCAGATCTTTCGCCCATTGCCCGCGCGCTCGATGCGGCAGGCAAAGAAGTGGGCGTCGATTTCGTCGGCGGCTTTTCCGCCCTCGTCCACAAAGGCGCCTCCCGCGCAGACAACAACCTTATGGACTCTATTCCCGAAGCGCTGGCAACCACGGACAACGTGTGCGCGTCGGTAAATGTCGGATCCACGCGCGCAGGCATCAACATGGACGCTGCCTACAAGATGGCGGGCATCGTAAAGAAGGCGGCGGAAGCTACCGCCGACCGCCAATGCATCGGCGCCGGCAAGCTCGTGGTCTTCTGCAACGCGGTGGAAGACAACCCCTTCATGGCAGGCGCCTTCCATGGTTCGGGCGAAGCCGATGCGGTCGTGAACGTCGGCGTTTCCGGCCCGGGCGTCGTGCGCGCTGTGCTCGCCGACCTGCCGAAAGACGCGGACCTCACCACTGTTGCCGAAGCCATCAAGGCGACCGCGTTTAAAATCACGCGCGCTGGCGAGCTGATGGCGCGCGAAGCCAGCAAGCGTTTGGGCGTGCAGCAGGGCATTCTGGACCTTTCGCTTGCCCCGACGCCTGCCGAGGGCGACTCCGTCGCTGAAATCCTCGAAGCCATCGGCGTGGGCACCTGCGGCGGCCCGGGCACCACGGCAGCACTCGCCATGCTCAACGATGCCGTCAAGAAGGGCGGCGTCATGGCGTCCTCTTCCGTCGGCGGCCTGTCCGGCGCGTTCATCCCCGTCTCCGAAGATGCCGGCATGATCAGGGCGGCTGAGGCAGGCGCGCTTTCCCTCGAGAAGCTGGAAGCCATGACCTGCGTGTGCTCGGTCGGCCTGGACATGATCGCCGTTCCGGGCGACGTGAGCGTCGAAACCATCTTCGGCATCATCGCCGACGAATGCGCCATCGGCATGATCAACAACAAGACGACCGCCGTCCGCCTCATCCCCGCTATCGGGAAGAAAGTGGGCGACCGCCTCGACTTCGGCGGCCTTTTGGGCTATGCGCCGGTCATGCCGGTGAACGAGCATGCAGGAAGCGTCTTCGCCCACCGAGGCGGCCGCATGCCTGCGCCTTTGAACTCGCTTAAGAACTAAGCCCGCTCAATACGCGCACGAAGCTCCCTCGAATGTAAGCGGCGCGCTCTCGCGATAGCAAGCCTCCCTGGCCTGCAACCGCGAGAGCGCGCTGTTTTGCGCAAGCGACAATTGTGGGGCAGCCCGCATCGGCAGCTTTTCCACATGCTAGAATCTGGCCATGCGAACTGACTCGGACACCATCTATGCCCTTCCACTCGATGAGGCGCGAACGTTGTTCGCCGACTACCTGGACGGCGAACCGGACGCAATCGTGCTTGTCGTCTCTACCGGATCCCTTCCCGAAACGGCGCGCGCTGCGTTCGACAGCTCATTCGAGCGGCTTGGCTGGGGACTGTGCACGTTCCTTTCGTGGCCGGAAGGCCTTGACGATGCAGGGGCGCTCTTTATGGCAATCGAAGGGCTCGACCCATGCTTGCTCGTAATCGCAGAGGCGGGCGCAGCACAGCTGGCCGAATCTGCTTACCGCCAGCGCATCCCCTTCTGCTCCCCCTTCCGCCTTAACTGCCGCGACTGCTGTGCTTTCGAAGACTTTGCAGGAATGCTCCAAGACCCTGCCCAGAAGCAACGCGCGTGGGCGGCGCTCAAAGCACTCCCGCATCGCGCGTGACGTCAGAGTGTGCGCTCGGCGGCTCTTTTCCAGGCATCGTTCTCAAACGCGCAATACGCCCCGCCCGTTGCTAACAACCCTGCCCTTGAAAGGCCGTCCCCCACGCCATGCTCATCCACGAAAGAAGGCCGCCCCTCGCACGTTTCGGTCGTGCGATGAACGGCCTTTTTCGAACCCTATGGCAATCGGACAGCCTTGGAGATGCGCGTGTGTGCGCAGGCTGCAGACAGCAACAGCCTTTTGGAAGCCTGTATGCTGTCGTGACGCACTGTCTTAAACGGGACTGCACTCCCTGCAGTGCGTCACGATGCATTGAACGGCATCGCCAAGGATTGCGCGACCCCAGTTTCAGGTGAAAAGGGCGGAATTCATCAGAAATAGGTGAGAAAAGCAGCAGTACCGTGACCGCACGCTTGCGCACGCACGGCTCAAAGCGCGAGAGCTCTCCCTGTGCGGAATGCCCGCAACGCCGTCAACGCACGACCGTCGCAGCAAAGCACCACTGCCGGAAAATGCCTTACCGCCTGCGTACCCGCGCATGCGCATACGCAGTCAAGTCACTGAACGAGCGCGCTGCGCCGTCGGGACGTTCCGCGCGCAGGATGCCCTCCGCAAACATCCCCCATAACGCTGCAACCGTGCGACAGCCCGCACCTTTGCCAGCCTGCATGTCAAACGGGCTATCGCCCACGTAGACGCAACGTGCGGGATCGACCCCGAGCAGCTGGGCGGCATGGAGAACCGGTGCCGGATCGGGCTTATGTCCTTCGCAGTCGTCCGACCCCACCACAACATCGAAAAGAGAGGCGATGCCGAACACGTTCAACCCGCGCATGGTCGGAGCATGGCGCTTCGACGTGACGATGCCCGTCGCGAATCCCGCCGCACGCAGCGCCTGCAGTGTGTCTGCTACTCCAGGAAACACTTTGATACGCTCATCGTGGATGCGGGCGTTGTAGGTACGGTAGACGCGACACAGTTCGTCACGCAACGCCGTATCGTGCGTAAAGTCCTCCATTTGCACGACAAGCGGCTGGCCCACCTTGCACATGAGCACTTCGTCCGCATAGTCCACGCCCAAAACCTCGCGCACGGTGTAGTGGAAACATTCCAGGATAAGATCGTACGAATCCACGATCGTTCCGTCGAAATCGAACAAGACCGCATCGACTTCTTCCATGATGCATCCCCCTTTCGCGCCATCCTGCAACCACACCATAAAACGAACTATCGCCGCATTTCAACGCCGAGTTCAACCACTCTTCGCAGCCGTTCAAAGAGCCCTTCCAGTATTATGGTTCCCCGCACGGTAACCCGGACGCTTCGCGTCCTGCCCATACAGGAGAACAACATGGCAAAATCCGCACCTCAGAAGATTGGTCTGTTCGGACTTATCGGCATGGTCATCAGCTCGTGCATTGGCTCGGGCGTCTATGCGCTGACCGGGCAGCTTGCGAAAGTCGCATCGCCTGGCGCCATTATCGTAGCTTGGGCGATCGCCGGCATCGGCTTTCTGGCCCTTGCCCTTTCGCTTGCGAACCTCTCCGCCAAAAAGCCTGAGCTTAACGGTATTTTCATGTACGCAAAAGACGGGTTCGGCCCCTTCTCCGGTTTCCTGTCCGGTTGGGGCTACTGGTTCTCAGCGTGGATGGGCTCCGTCGGCTTTGCCATCATGATGATGTCGACGGTCGGCTACTTCCTCCCCGCATTCCATGCAGGCAATTCCATCCCGTGCATTATCGTCGCATCCCTCTTCAACTGGGTGCTCACCATCCTCGTCATCCGAGGGGTCGAAAGCGCTGCGCTCCTCAACGCGGTCGTCATGGTATGCAAAGTGCTCGCCATCGGCGTGTTCATCGCATTTGCGATTTTCCTGTTCAATACCGGTACGTTCACCGCTGACTTCTGGGGCACGCTTGCCAGCAACGCGTCAGCCATCGCTGCAGGAGGAAACGACCTGGGAACGATACCCAAGCAGATCAAAAACTGCATGATCATCATGATGTGGGTCTTCGTCGGTATCGAGGGCGCCACGGTCATGTCCGCACGCGCCGAAAAGCGCTCTGACGTCGGCAGGGCAACGGTCATGGGCCTCGTGGCGCTCGTGGTCATCTACCTGGCAGCTTCCGTCCTGCCGTACGGATACCTGAGCTACCACGAGATAGCGCTCATGGGCTATCCGGTGGTCATCTACCTGTTCGACCTTATGGCACCGGGCTGGGGCGGCACGTTCATCGCGCTTGCCATCATCCTGTCCATTGGCGGCGCATGGCTTTCGTTCACGCTGCTCTCTGCCGAGACCACTTCGTGCATGTCCGACGCCGGCCTTCTCCCGAAAGAGTGGGGTGCGCTCAACAAGCATGGGTCCCCGCAGATGAGCCTCGTCGTCATTGCCGCCTGCATCCAGGCCTTTCTTATCATTTCGTTCTTTTCGGCGGACGCGTACAACTTGACGACCTCTATCGCCACAGCGGCTATCGTCATCTCGTGGGGCCTTGCCGCCGCCTACCAGGTGAAGATCGCCATCCTGTCGAAGGATGTCCCGTACGCCATCATCGGCAGTGTTGCGCTCGTTTTCCTGATAGCCGCGGTATTCATGGCCGGCTGGCAGTACCTGCTTATCGCGAGCATCGGGTTCGTTCCCGGCTTCTACTTCTACTGGAAAGTACGCCACGATGGCGGCTTCAAGCTTTGGAAGACCTCGAAAGTCGCCATCACCGTCGTCAGCATTGCTGCGGTCGTTTCCGTCTACCTTTTGGCAACCGGCGCCATCTCAATCTAACCCTGCGCACGCCCGGCGCAAGAACGGCACCTGCAAGCGCCCGTGCATCGAACGTTTTGATGCACGGGCGCTTCATTGCACGTATGCCTTAACACGTCCTGCCAGACAGAGGCTACCGGTCGCCTCGACTGCCGCAAACCGCAGAACCGCACCGAAACGAAGCGGCACGATTCTTGCGTCATGCCACCGCCAAAACGCCTCCGAACAAGTACAATCTTCGAGACACGAAATTATCACCAGCGACGTCGCAATGATGCAGTCTGCCTTGAAACCTATCCCCCAAGGAGGCTATCGACCGTTGTCGCTGACAGGAGGGCTATGAAGACGTTCCGCGGCAACACGTCGTGGCTTGCGCTCATCGGCGCCGGCTTTTTCTGGGGTTGGCTTGACTGCCTGGTCGCGCAAGGCACTCTGTTCGATCCGTTTGGCTCGCTGGATTTGGTGGACGAAGCATACCTGCTCACGTACGCCGTCAGCGCCCTTCCTGCGTTGGTGGCACTCTTGCTCCCTCTTCGCATCGATTGCTTGACCACGCATCCGGCCGTCGGGCCCGCCATCGGATTGGTAGGGACGATCGGATGCGTGCTCATCGCGGGCGGCGGTGCGTCGTCCTCGATTGCCGTGTTTTGGACAGGCGTCGTTCTTGCGGGTTTCGCGCTCGGCGGCTTGCTGATATTCTGGGGCCGCGTCTGCGTATGCCAGGGCAGCACGCACGCCTTCGTCCACATTACCGGCGCCTATGCGGTCAGCCTGCTTATCGACCTATTCGTCCTCTGCTTCCGCCCATTCCCAGCAGCTGCATTTCTGGCGCTTTGCCCGCTTATCTCGGGAGCGTTGTTCTGGATACTTGCGCGCTACACGGACGACGGCAAAGAGCTTGCGCTCGGCAGCGCGCACACGTACGGCGAACTGGGCGATGACGTCTCCCCCGATGCAAGCGTGCGTTTCGAAGCGAAGCTCGTAGCGATCATCCTGTCGTTCTACTGCGTGCTAGGCTTTGCGAACTTTGTGAACAACCCGTCGTCGATGGGAACCATGGGCAGCCAGATCTACGGCATGGCATGGGAGGTCGCCGGCGTGCTTTTGTTCTGCCTTGTTGCCTTCCTTGGGTGGCGAGCGCGAAAAGTGAGCCTGTTCGGCATCGTCATGCTCGGCCTTGCCGCAGTTGCCGCCTTCCTCCCCTTGTCGACCGAGTTCGTCCATATTGCGTCCGGCTCGTTCATGTCAGCCGGCTGCATTGCGTTCGATATCATCTGCTGGTCGCTTGTTGCGCTGATGCACCACTTCACGCGACGTCCCTATGTGCAGACCGTAGCCATCGTGGCACTTTGCCAACAGGTCGGATCTTTTATCGGGTACGCGGCGGGCGTCCTTTTCCCGCAAGCGGAAACCAACCTGTCGCTCTATGCGCCGCTCGTCGTCTTCCTGTGCGCCGTCCTCGCCGTCGGCATCCTTTACACGCGCCGAAGCAATAAAAAGCTTTTGGCAGCCCTCTTTTCCGACGAAAGCGTCGACGACCTGCCCGAAGCGCCAGACCATACCGCATTGCCTGGCGGTGCGATGCTTTCGCTCGTGCCCACGGCCGCAGACCTGCAGGCAGCAGAGAAAGCGCTTGAGACGGGCAACGTGGTGGAAATGGAAGCAGAACGTGCCTTTGCGGTATTGAACGCGAGAAGCACCTTGCGCGAGCATAACGTCGTAGGCTCTTGCGCCCACGCCGACCTCGCAGGCGCAAGCCACCACGCCGCCGCATCCATATCCAAGTCCGCATCCCCAGCGAAAAGTACAGCGCACGCTTCGATTGCGTCGTCAGCGGAGGGCAACCTCGCTCCGTCCGTTGGAAACGCACCCTCCGGACAGACTGACCCCCACTCCCCTGTTACCACGTCTGCGCAATCTGAGCAGACTGCCCTTGAGGCCACAATCATCGAACGACTTTCGGACGAATTCCACCTGACTCGTCGCGAACGCGAAGTTTTCGCCCATCTGGCAAAAGGACGGAGCGCGCCCTATATCGCAGAGGTCTATCAAGTGTCGGAAAACACCGTGCGCTCCCACATCAAGCACATTTACACCAAGCTCGACGTGCACAGCAGGCAAGAGCTGCTTTCGTTCATCCAGGATGCCAGCCAAGAGTAACGCCCGCTTCACACGCCTATCCTTGGCGCAATCTTCGTTGACGCTCTGAAAGCCAAGGGCTTCCGCATCGCTGGTGAAGTGGCAAGATTCGTCTAGCGTTCGAGGCCATTGCCAGAAACCAGAATCTCCCCATCACCTCACTTGACGGCGTACATATTCAGTCCATATTTCCTTCATATTTGGCCATGGTTTTCTCACCCATTTCCGATGAATTCGCTCGTCAGAGCATCACCTGGTGAAGCCAAATCCCTTTTTTTTTGCGATAACGGATGTGCGCAGAAATCGCTGCAGGAACAGCGGATGCGCCCCGAAAGCTCGTCAGGACACGGCGGCGTCGGGAAAGAGAAGGAGGCCCGCGGAAGCGGGAAAACCAGCGGGAAGCGGAAAGGAAGGGTTGCCCCACACTATTGGCATAGATGCCGAGCGCAAGCGCCCCATGAAGCTTGTTTTCTCGTTCGGCCATCATGCCGCCTGACGCGAGGATGAGCCTTCGCACCCCTTTCCTGCCCTGCCCGAGCAAACTGCTACTCTCCACCGAGCGCGCAGGAAAGGGGTCTGACTCCCCTTGGACACGACATCGTCCAAGCCCAACAGCGCGATTGCTCACTCCCCACGTCAGTCAACCAGTGCTTGCATCTCTCTAGCTTACAAGCACTTAACGCAGCGGCTGTAGACTGCTGCCATCCTGACCGGCAGGATACCGCTGTGGCACGAGGCGGGCGGAAGATACCGTGCATTCGCCCGATTCGCACCACAGCAGCCTGCACCCACAGCGCTTTGCGCGCTGCTCTCGAAAGGAGAAGGAACATGGATTCCAAACAGAAGGGGTTGGGCCTCTTCTCGCTCATCGGCATGGTCGTCAGCGCCTGTATTGGATCGGGCGTCTTTGCCACTACGGGCCAGCTCGCCCAGGTTGCGGCACCGGGCCCCGCACTCATCGCCTGGGGCATCGTCGGCATCGGCTTTTTGGCGCTTTCGTTCTCGCTGAACAATCTTGTCTCGAAGCGCCCGGACATGAAGGGTATCTTCGAGTACGCGTCTGAAGGATTCGGTCCGCTCGCAGGATTCGTCTCCGGCTGGGGCTACTGGCTTTCTGCATGGTTGGGCAACATCGCCTTCGCCACGATGATGATGTCCTCCATCGGATACTTCCTGCCTGATTTCCTGCCGGGCAATACCCTGCCCTGCATCATCGTCGCTTCCATCGTACTGTGGCTTTTGACCTTCCTGGTTATCCGCGGCGTGGAAAGCGCTTCGTTCCTGAACGCCATCGTCAT
>DVGB01000008.1 GCA_018712955.1 Candidatus Aveggerthella stercoripullorum | reverse complement strand
CGACGGCGGTTGGAATCCTCTCCAGAAAGAGCCCCTTGGCGGGCGTGGTTCGTATCCCCTAAACCCCCTTGCAAACTGCGAACCACCTCCGCCACGGGGCTCTTTCGTGTTCAGGGAAGGGGCAAACTGCGGACGGTGAGCAAAATGTGCGCGCCGACATATGCGAAACCCGAGCCTTCGCTCTGGCCGCCCAACCGACCTCTTTACTTATGCATGCTTTCTTCCTTTCGGCTATCATTCGAATCTTGCGAAAACGAGGAGGCGTGCTGTGAGCGTTCGCGGGGAGAAGAACCACCAATCGACAAAGATCAAAGCCACCAAGACGGCCGTGCCCGTCGGTGTTGACGGATTCGGCGCGTCGGTTCCGTCTGCTGACCCTGACGCACCCAGCGAAACGATTCCGCCTGCCAACTTCCGGGCATCCGAAACGTCGGCACCATCCGTATCCGCGGGTGCGGTTTTCAGGAAGTTCGTTTCCTATTACCGGCCGTACAAGTTCCTGTTCTTTTTCGACTTGGTGTGCGCGGTGGCCCTTGCGTGTATTGACCTGGCGTTTCCGCAATTCTTGAACTTCTTCACGAAGGACTTTTTCTTACGGCCAGCTTCGGAAGTGCTTGGTGCGCTCGGCTGGATTCTGGCATTGTTCGTGCTGCTGTACCTCGTGCGTACAGGCTGTCAGTTCTTCATCACTAGCTGGGGCCATACGATGGGCGCGTACATGGAGGCGGACATGCGCGCTGACCTGTTCGCGCAGTACCAGCGATTGAGCTTCAGCTATTACGACCGCCACAACACCGGCGTCATGATGTCGAAACTGCTGACCGACCTGTTCGACATTTCTGAACTCGCCCACCATGGGCCAGAGAATTTGCTCATCTGCTCGTTGAAGATTGTTGGGTCGTTCGTGCTGCTTTCGATGGTCAGTCTGCCGTTGGCGCTGGGGCTCGCTGCCGTCACGGCTCTTATGGCCGTGTACGCGGTGTGGCGTAATTACATTCGCCGCACGATTTTTCGCGAGAACCGCGAGCGCATGGCGGGCATCAACGCGCGCGTGCAGGATTCGCTCGGTGGTATTCGCGTGGTGAAGTCGTTCGGCAACGAAGCGGCAGAGCTTCGCAAATTCGACGACGTGAACTCTCTGTTCACTGATACTAAAAAAGAGGCCTACCGGTTCATGGGTTCTTTCCATGCGGCGAATTCGCTCTATCAGGGCGCGCTCTACACGATTACGGTCGTGGGCGGCGGCTACCTGGTGGCAACGGGCGGCATGGAGGCAGTGGACCTGGCGCTCTTCGCGCTCTATATCGGCATCTTCGTGGCGCCAGTGGAACAGCTCGTGAATTTTGTCGAAACATTCCAGAAGGGCTATGCGGGATTTCGTCGCTTCTGCGAAGTTCTCGCCGAGCGACCTGATATCCAGGACTTCCCCGGCGCCCAAGAGCTTGCGCCCGGTCCCGGTGCAGTGTGCTATCACGACGTGCGCTTCTCCTATGATGGCGAACACGAGGTATTGCGCGGGCTTGACCTGGATATTCCCGCTGGCTCGACCGTAGCCCTCGTGGGTCCGAGCGGTGGGGGCAAAACGACCACGTGTTCTCTTTTGCCGCGCTTTTACGACGTTGCTTCGGGCGCAGTGCTCATTGACGGTACGGACGTGCGCCAGGCGACGGTCGCATCGTTGCGTGCGGAGATCGGCATCGTCCAGCAGGACGTGTACCTGTTCGGCGGCACGGTGCGCGACAACATCGCCTACGGCCGTCCGGGCGCTACGCAGGCCGAAATAGAAGAGGCTGCGCGCAAGGCGAACGTGCACGAGTTCGTGGAAGGCCTGGAGCATGGGTACGACACGCTCGTAGGAGAGCGTGGCGCACGGCTGTCAGGTGGCCAGAAGCAGCGCATCGCCATTGCGCGCGTTTTCCTGCGCGACCCGCGTATCCTCATCCTGGACGAAGCAACGAGTGCGCTCGACAACGAGAGCGAGCGCATGGTGCAGCGTTCGCTCGAAGAGCTGTCCGCAGGCAGGACCACGCTCATCATCGCCCATCGTCTCTCTACTATTCGCGGTGCCGATTTCATCGCGGTCGTGGACGAGGGCCGTGTGGTGGAGTATGGCACCCATGAAGAGCTTCTCGCAAAAGGCGGCACGTACGCGCGGTATTACCAGCTGCAGTTTGGCATCGCGTAAGCCTGCCGTTGCGCGAGCGTCGTGCCGTGGGAATGGCAAGACGGGATTCGTGCGCTCTGGCATTGCGGCAAGCGCGCAACCCGCTTTGGCGAAACAAAGCCGATGTTTGCGCCTGCTAGGGCGCTCGAGGCGAACGATTGGAATGAAAGCGCTATTTTTCGAACGGATGCGGAAAATGAAAGTGCGGCAGCGTTTTCTAGGCGCAAAGGTCGATCGCTTTTTGCCAAGAGAGCGTCGCTGCCATGCCTGCACGGCGACGCTGCTGCGACTAGACTGTTTTCTGCGCTTTCGAATTGGCGATCTCGCCTAGGATAGCGCCGCCGATGATGCAGATTGCGCCGACGACCTGCAGTGGTCCGAACGTTTCGCCCAGGATGACTGCGGAAAGCACGACAGCGAACAGGGGCTCCAGATAGCCGCAGATCGAGACAGTCTGCACAGGGAGCTTGCCGACGGCCGAAAAGTACAAAAGCGCTCCGAGGCCGGTGTTCGCCAGTCCGAGGAAAAGAATGGCGGGAAGATCCTGTGTACGGATGTCCATTGCAAATCCGCTCGTGAATCCCACGAATAGCGCAACCGTCACGAGCGTGGAGAACAGCACGATTGCCGAGTTCTCAAGCCCTTGGACGTTCGGGGCCTTCTTGTTGCATATGATCATCACGGCGTACATGACGGCTGACATGCCTGCACAGAACAGGCCCCACACCGTTTGGCCTCCCTGGAAAGCATTGCTGTTCACCAGGAGCATGCCGACGATGACGATGGCGAAGCCGAGCAGCATGGGGGCGGTCAGCCGCGCCTTGAAGACAAGCGGGGAAAGGGCCATGACGATGACGGGTCCCACGTAGAAGATAAGCGTCGTGATGCCTACGCCGATTTCTCCGTATGCTTCGTAGAGGAACAGCCAGGCGGCGCCTTCGGCAACGCCCGAAATGACCAGGAGCGTGAAATCGCGGGGATGCTTCGTTGCGGTGAGTTTTCGAACGGCAATGAGGAACGCGGCACCAAGCAGCAGGCAGCCGATGAACGTACGGAGTAGGACGAGCTGCGAGCTGGGCAGGAGGATACTGCTAGCGACAATGCCGTTCGAGCCGAACAGCAAAAGGCCTCCCAGGTATTTCAAGAAATCGAGCTTTCGCATGTGCCGTCCTTCGAACGATACGTCGCCTGCGTCATGCGAAAGCCGCGATTTCGCTCGCGGAAAGTTCGGCGCAGGACGGGCGCCCTCCTCTTGTCTCAGACTATGATGCGCGTTCTCGAAAAACGGTGCAAGAACCAGCGACAACGAAGGGAAGGATAAGGCGTCGTTCTATACGGGACGTAGCGTGACGGAGGAAAGCCCGACGGCCGTCGGGCTTTCCTGCGCAAAAGGGCTTTTCGGGATTGAAGGATGCGCTTGCCGGGCTTGTGCGGCTACCGATTGCGGTACTTGCGGTTCAGCTTCGCCTCGCCGAACGCGGCAACGCCCCCCGGTCGGTGCTCTGGCGACTTTTTCGCTTTCAGGGGCTTCAAGGGGGTCGTCGCAAAGTCCCGCATGCTTTCCCTGGCACGTCCCGCGTCGTCTTTGCGTTCGGCCGCTTCCGAAGAGCCCTTTGCTGCTGCGACAGTGCGCGCTGCCCGCTGCTTCAGCTCTTTGAGCTCTTTTTCCCTGATGCGACGCTCTGCTGGATGCTCGCGGTGCAGCGGCTTTTTCGCGTGGCCGCCCGCCTTCCGCTCATTCGTGCCCGCCTGCTTCGCGGTGCGGCGTGCACGCTGGCGGTCTCCGCCCGACCGGCTGCCGCCACGATGGCGCTCACGGTCGCCACGGGCTGCGGGCGCATCGTTGTACTCTGGTTCTTCCAGCACGGGAAGGGCGAGCAGGTCGTCCAGCTCCATGACGGGAATTTCCTGCCCGGTAAGCTTCTCGATGCTCTTCAGATTGTGCTGGCCCTTCGGGCTCACGAACGAAAGGGCATCGCCGGATTTGCCAGCTCGTCCCGTGCGACCGATGCGGTGGATGTAGTCGTCCGGCACGTCGGGCAGGTCGTAGTTGATGATGTGCTCGACATCGGACACGTCGATGCCGCGCGCCAGCACGTCGGTCGCCACCAGGACGCCGATGCGGTTCTGCTTAAAGCGTTCCAGCGCCTGGCGCCGCTTCGCCTGCGAAAGGTTCGCGTGGATGGGCTCGGCGCGGAATCCTGCCTGGCGAAGCTGCTGCGCCACTTCGTCGCAGGCACCTTTCGTGCGCACGAAGACGATGGTGCGCATGCAGCCGCGACGCTCCAGAACCGAGCGCAAAAGCTGCGGCTTTTTCCGGTGCGGAATGAAGATGACGTGCTGTTCGACGGTGCTGGCAGTCTCGCCGCGGTGCGCAATCTCCACAAACGCCGGGTCGGAAAGCGAGCTTTCCACCGTCTCTGCAATCTGGCGGTCGATGGTGGCCGAAAAGAGCATGGTCTGGCGGCCCGTCTGGGGCGTTGCGACGACGATTTTTTCCACATCCGGCCAAAAGCCCATGTCAAGCATGCGGTCCGCCTCGTCCAGGACGAGCATCTGCACATGGCTGATGTCCGCTGCGCCGCGGTCCATAAGGTCGATCAGGCGGCCAGGGGTGGCAACGAGCACGTCCACGCCTTCCTTCAGCTTGCGCAGCTGGCGCGTGTAGGAAAGGCCGCCGACCACGGTCAGGATGCGATGGCGGGTCGCGGTGGACGCGGTCGTGAAAAAGTTCTCGATCTGTTCGGCAAGCTCGCGCGTGGGGGTGACCACAAGGGCGGCAGGCGCCTTCTGTTTGCGGTTCGGCTTGATGCGCTGCAGGATAGGCAGGCCGAACGCGGCGGTTTTGCCCGTTCCGGTCTGGGCGGTCGCGACGATATCGCGGCCTTCGAGCACGAGCGGAATGGCCTGCTCCTGGACAGGGGTGGGGGTTTCGTAGCCAAGCTTTTCGACCGCCACCAGGCGGCTTTGGGTCAGGCCGAGATCGGCGAAATCGGTCATGCGTCTTCCTTTGCATTCGGTGTCGTCTCGTGTGATCCGACGGAATCCCGTCGGCCTCCTGCCGCAAGACGGCAGGGTGGCGCGCAATGCGCTTCGCCCAACATGAGCGGCTTAAATGCGGGGGACGGCATGAAAGAGTTTCGTGTCAAGCGAACAATTCAGTATGCCGGGCATGGCAGGCGAAGCGGCTCTAGAGAAGGCAATGAGCACGAGAACCACAGAAGCGGCCTAGATTAATGATCCTACTGCCTCTCTCGAACGGGCGTACCGTCGGACGGGGTCAGCCTCGGTGAGGGCTTCGCGCAAAAGCGCGGGAAGCGGCAGCTCGCTCACCTGCAAAGCGCTGCTTATTAAGGGAGCACAAACCTGCTCTCATCTGATACGATGCACGCCGGAAAAAGCAGCTTTGGTCCGATGGCATTGTGAGCGCAAGGAGGACGTGCATCGTGGACCTGGGTTTTATTGTCGAGTTCTTGTCGTCGCAGACGACGTACGACTATCTTTCGGTCATCGTGGGCGGCATCACGGGGGCGCTCTTTGCGTGCGACCGCGACCTGGACATTGTGGGCGCCGTTACGCTTGGCCTCATGACCGGCTATGGCGGAGGTGTCGTGCGCGATATTCTGCTGGATGGTCACGGCTTCTATTTTATGCAGCATGCAGACCTGGTGCTCATCACGGCGGCCATCTGCGCGTTCGTGTTCTTCTTCCAAGGTGTGTTCAAGCATTTGGACGCCACGGTCTTTTTCGCCGACGCGCTTTCGGTCGGCCTTTTTGCGCTGGCGGGCGCCAGCAAGGCCGTTTCGTGCGATGTCGGCTTCGTCTACGCCGTGCTGCTCGGCGCTATCACGGGCGTGGGCGGTGGCGCCATTCGCGACGTGTGCGTGGGCGAAGTGCCGGGCGTTTTCAAGGAAAGCAACTTCTACGCAGTGGCGAGCATTGGCGGCGCGCTTATGTACGTGGTCGCCGTGTACGTTGGCTCGCCGGGCATCGCCGCGTCGCTTCTGTGCGTCTTCACGGTCGTGGCGTTGCGCTATTGGAGCGTTTATTTCGACTGGCGTACGAGCACGCCGACCGACCTGACGCCGATGTTGTCGCGCACGATCAAGGGCATTTTCCTTCACGGCTCTAGCAAGCGCCATCGCAGCCGCTTTGCGGGCATCTTCCATGCGAAGCGCCGTGGCACAGAGACGGCGAGCACCGAATGCGAAGAGCCTGCCGACGGAGAGCCGGTCGGTGGCGGCGTGCGCGAAGAGGAAATGTCGTCGATGGGGTCTTTCGTACGTGCGGACGAAGACAGGACGACGCATTCGGAAGGCGCCGATAGCACTTCGCGGTAGCGCATCGGTTTCGGACCGGACGACGGCCGGTCTGTGCATTGCAAGGATGCGGGAGCTCTTGCCTGGCGTTGCACTGCGCACGGGATAGAATAGGGCGGCACATCGAAAGGAAAACCGACGTCGCGTTCGTACGGAGGAGCAGAAAGCCAGTGAGCGAGAAAGAGAACAACTACATCGAAGGAAAGCGCCCGGTCGTCGAGGCGCTGCGTTCGGGCGTGCCTATGGAGTTCGTCATGATGGCGGACAACCTGCGCAAAGACGGCCTGACCGAGGACATCCGCCGCAAGGCGCGCAACGCGAACGTGCCGGTGAAGCTGGCATCTCGCAAGGTCATGGACGAAATGTCCCAGGTCGAGAACCACCAAGGCGTGATCGCGAAGGCCATTCCGTACGCGTATGCGAAAATCCAAGACATCGTGAAGGCTGCCGAAGACCACGCTGCCGAACATGACGGCGCGGCGCTCATCGTGGTGCTCGACCACATCACGGATGCGGGCAACCTGGGCGCGATCGTGCGCTCTGCCGAAGTGGTCGGCGCCTCGGGCGTCATCCTGCCCAGCAAGCGTGCCGCGCGCGTGACTACCGCTACGTACAAAACGTCCGCGGGCGCTATCGCGCATATGCCGGTCGCGCTCGTTTCGAACATCGCACAGACCATGGACAACCTGAAAAAGAGCGGCTTTTGGGTCGCCGGCGCCACGGAGCATGCACGCGATGTCATCTGGGATGCGAATCTGAAGGGCAAAATCGTGCTGGTCATGGGCAACGAAGGCGAAGGCCTCGCTCGCTTGACCATGGACAGCTGCGACTTCCTCGTAAAGCTGCCGCAGGAAGGCAAGGTCGGCTCGCTCAACGTGGCGCAGGCTGCCACCGCGTGCATGTACGAGTTCCTTCGCCAGAACAGGCCAGCGCGCGTTCGGGATGCCCGGGCGTAAAGGACTGCTCCCGTGGCGAAGCAGAGAAAAAAGCTTCTGATCATCGACGGCTACAACGTGCTGCGATCGGGCAGCCGTTATCGCCTTATCGTCGGCCCGGACTACACGCACGACGCATTCAACCGAGCGCGCGAAGCGCTCATCAACGACGTGGTGAGCTATGCGGGCAGGGATACGCGCGCGGTCATCGTTTTCGACGGCGCGGACAACGCCTTTTCGACCGGCGAGCCCGACGTGATAGGCGGCGTGCGCATTATGTTCTCTCCGGCGGGGCAGTCGGCAGACAAGGTGATCGAAAAGCTTGCGTACGACGCGCGCATGCGCGGCGTGGAAACCATGGTCGTGACGAGCGACGCCACTATTCAGGACACGGTTTTCGGCGGCGGGGTGGACCGTATGAGCGCGAACGGCTTTTCGCGCGAGGTTGAAATGCTCGTAGAGGAAGTACGCCAAGACGATTCTCCAGCGATTTCGGTGAAAAATACCGTGGCAGAACGCCTTTCGCCCGCTGTGCGCGCAAAGCTCGCTGCATTGCGCGACGGTAAGCAGTAGGCTTGCAGTAAGCGGCTCGAAGGAGCGGCTGGAGACCCTGCTCCTTCGTCCGTGCGATAGTGACGCGTGCGGCCGTTCGTCCTGCGGACGGCCTGTGCATACTGAAAGGACCCGGGAGATGGTTTACGACAACGTCCTCGAAGCCATGGGGCGCACGCCCCTTATTCGCCTGAATCGCCTGTCCGAACCGGATGCGGCGCAAATCCTCGTGAAGTTCGAGGGCGTGAACGTTGGCGGCTCCGTGAAAACGCGCACTGCCTGGCAGATGATCGAAGAGGCCGAAAAGCGCGGCGAAATCAATCCCGACAGCATCATTGTGGAGCCGACGAGCGGCAACCAAGGCATCGGCATTGCACTGGTGTGCGCGGTCAAAGGCTATAAGGCCCGCATTATCATGCCGGACTCCGTATCGGAAGAACGTCGTAAACTCGTGCGCCACTACGGCGCCGAAGCCGTCATCATCCATGACGACGGCGACATCGGCAAGTGCATTGCGGAATGCATCGCCACTGCCGAACGCATGGCGGCGGAAGACCCGCGCGTTTACGTGCCGCAGCAGTTCGAGAACGAGGACAACCTGTTCGCGCATCGGTACCACACGGCGCTTGAAATCGTGGAAGACGTGGAGGGCCCGGTGCATGGGTTCTGCAGCGGCATCGGCACCGGCGGCACCATTTCCGGCGTTGGGCAGACGCTCAAGCGCCTGTACCCTGACGTGGAGATTTGGGCGGTAGAGCCGGAGAATGCCGCCATTCTTTCCGGCGGCGGCATTGGCACGCACCTGCAAATGGGCATCGGCGACGGGCTCATTCCTGCCATTCTTGACCAAGAGATCTACGACGACATCTGCATTATCACCGACGAAGAAGCGCTGGAGATGTCCCGCGCGCTTGCGCGCGAAGAAGGGCTGCTCTGCGGCGTTTCGAGCGGCACGAACGTGGCGGCCGCCCGCCGCCTGGCGCGCAAGCTTGGCCCGAGCAAAACCGTCGTGACCCTGCTGCCCGACACGGGCGAGCGGTACTTCTCCACCGCTTTGTTCGCGGGCGAATAAGGCAGTACTGCCGTCTTTTGATGCAGGGCGATGCCTTGTCGGAAAGGTCGATGCTGACCGTTCGCAGCAGTGTTGCGGATTTGTGCGAACGGCTTCGACGATGCTTCTGGAAATACGCCTGCGGGCGTATGGCGGGCAAGGCATGCGGCGAGTAGTATGGGCTCATGGAGAGCTTGCTCGTACAGAACAAAAGCCTGTCGGCGCATGAATGGGCGTTCGATGCCGTCGTGGCGGCGTGCGCCCTTGTATTCTGTTGCGCCCAGGCGTATTTGACCTCCACAACGCTCGTGGTTCACGACGAGCTTTGGCGCAGTATGGTGGGCTATGTGACCGCAGTGCCGCCGTTCCCTGTCTTTCTTGCGCTGGCCTTGACCACGCTGCCGCTTGTGCTGCGGAGGATTTCGCCCTGGCTGGTCTATTTGTTCGTGCTGATCGTCTTCCTAGGCGTGCAGGACCAGTTCCGCGGGTATTCCATGTCGCTTGCGGGGCCTATGGTCGCCTTGTTCACCATCGGCAGCTTGCGTCCGCGAAACGAAACGCTGGTCGCCTCCTTGATCGGTGTGCTGGCCATGGCCTTCGCCTCCATTCCCGTCGAAAGCGAAGGGGTCGCTTCCTTCTTTCGCGTGCAGAACATGACGTATTTGGTGGCATCGGCGCTGGCAGGATATGCGCTGTGCATGCATCGCGAGTATCTGGAGGCCGCGGAAGCACGTGCGGCGGAAGCGGAGCGATCGCGCGAAGAGGAGGCGACGCGGCGCGTGGCGGAAGAGCGCGTGCGCATCGCGCGAGAGCTTCACGATATCACGGCCCATTCGCTGACAGCAGTGAGCATCCAGGCGGCGGCGGCCGAGCGCCTGATAGACCGCAATCCCCAAGCGGCAAAAGACGCCATAGCCACGGTGCGCGCCACGGCAAAAGGGTCGCTCGATGAAATTCGTTCCATGATCGGGGTGCTCCGCGATGACGAAGGCGCGGAGACTGCGCCCACGCGCGGAACGGAGCGCATGGATGATCTGGTGCACTACCTTGAGAAGGCGGGCATCGAAACGACGTTCGCCGAAGACGGCTACGACCGCGAGTCAGTGCCGAAATACCTTGACGTGGCGCTCTTCGGCATTGCGCGCGAGGCGGTGACCAACGTCGTGCGGCATGCACACGCCCGGCAGGCGGCGGTCCGCTTGGAGAGGACGGCAGCGGGTGTGCGGCTGACCGTGGAGGACGACGGCGTCGGGCTGCCGGAGACGCGTGAAGGCGGCCATGGCATTGAGGGTATGGCAGAGCGTACAGCGCTTTTGAACGGTACGTTTTTGGCGCAGCGAAGGCAGGGCGGCGGTACCGTGGTACGGGCTGACATTCCGTTCGAAGGCAAGGAGGCATGATGGCGAAAGAAAGCGAGCCCCTGCTGGGCGGAACCGAACTCTACACCCAGGCGTACCGGGAGGTGCAGCAGCGCCTTCGCGAACAGAGCGCCGCGGCTGCACGTGCAGCAGATGAGGCAGCTCAGGCGAAGGACGACGTTCGCGTGCTCGTTGTCGACGACCAGGATCTCGTGCGCAGCGGCTTTCGGCTGGTTCTCTCCTCCTACGACCATGTGAAAGTGGTGGGCGAAGCGGGAGACGGCCGCGAGGCGGTGGAGAAGGCGCGCGAGCTTTTGCCCGATGTCGTGCTCATGGACATTCGCATGCCGGTCGAGAACGGCATTGACGCGACGGCTGAAATCATGGCCGATTCGGCGCTGTCCGGGGTGCGCGTTCTCATCTTGACGACGTTCGATATCGACGAGTACGTCTACGATGCGCTCTCTGCCGGCGCAAGCGGCTTTATGCTCAAAGACGCGGAACCGGATGACATCGTAGATGCCATCGACGTCGTGGCGCGCGGCGATGCGCTCATTCAGCCGTCCATCACGCGGCGACTGATAGAAACGTTTGTGAGCTCACGGCCGCACCGGGCGCGCGCAAGCGCATCGCTTTCCGTCCTGACCGAACGGGAGCGAGAAATCCTGACGCTTGTGGCGCACGGCCTGACGAACGATGAGATAGCGGGGAAGCTCGTCATTTCTCCCGCAACGGTCAAAACGCATGTGGCGCGCGTCATGTCGAAACTTGGCGCTCACGACCGCGCGCAGCTTGTGGTGCTGGCGTACGAAAACGGCCTGGTGACACCGGGGCGTGCAGAAAGTTAAGCGCTGCCTGCTGGCTGCGTTGACGTTGCCGGAGCGGTGGCCGAACCAGGATTTTCCCGTGTCTTGCCGTTTCGAGGGGGGAGCTGCTGTTTCTGCTCGCCTCTTATTTCAATCGGCGCG
Organism: Candidatus Aveggerthella stercoripullorum; assembly: GCA_018712955.1. Taxonomy (GTDB): domain Bacteria; phylum Actinomycetota; class Coriobacteriia; order Coriobacteriales; family Eggerthellaceae; genus Aveggerthella; species Aveggerthella stercoripullorum. Next base: position 7,202 of record DVGB01000008.1, on the reverse strand, counting down.
CTGGCTCGGCTTTGCGGGCAGCATCAGCGCTCGAGCTCTTCGAGCAGGAAGCGCCCAGTCGCGCTTGCTTCGCAGGCTGCTACCTTTTCGGGCGTGCCGCAGCAGACAATGCGCCCGCCCGCCGTTCCGCCGCCCGGTCCGAGGTCGATGACGTAGTCTGCGTTTGCGATCATGTCCAGGTCGTGCTCGATGACGACGACCGTTGCGCCGTTGTCTACCAGGCGTTGCAGCACGCGCAAAAGCACTTCGACGTCGAGTGGATGAAGGCCGATAGTGGGCTCGTCGAAAACGAAAAGGGTATCTGCCTGGTTGCGCGTGAGCTCGCTTGCAAGCTTGAGCCGCTGCGCTTCGCCGCCGGAGAGCGCCGGCGTCGCTTCCCCGAGCGTGAGGTATCCCAGGCCCAAGTCGTGGAGGGTCTGCAGCTTTGCAGTGACGGAACGCAGATTCTCGACGCGCTCGAGCGCCTCGTCCACGGTAAGGGCGAGCAGCTCCGGCAAAGGTAGCGCGTCCATGTGCTGTCGCGCGTGGGGATGATGGGCTGTTTTGTCGTGCGTTTCGCAGAGAACGTCCCTGACCGGCAGGGCGACCGCATAGGCGCTCTGGTCATAGCGGGAGCCGTGGCAGGAGGGGCAAGGGATATCCACGTCCGGCAAGAACTGCACGTCGAGGGATATCTGCCCGGTGCCGTCGCAAACCGGGCAGCGTAGGGAGCCAGTGTTGTAGGAGAACGCGCCCGCTTTGAGATTTTGAGCTTTTGCTTCCGGAAGCTTTGCGTACGCCCGGCGCAGGTCGTCCAGCACGCCTGAGTACGTGGCGACGGTCGAGCGGACGTTCGCGCCGATGGGAGTGGCGTCAATAAGGTTCGCCCGGTGCAGGCCCTCCGCTTCTATCGCGCGGACATGCTTTGGCAGCGGGTCGTCGGCGAACAGGGCTTTAAGCGCAGGCACCAGGCTTTCGAGCACGAGCGTGGTCTTTCCCGACCCCGAAACGCCCGTGATGGCGGTCAGCCGTCCGCGCGGGATCTCGATGGACAGCGGTTTGACCGTGTGGATGGCGTCTGTCTCAAGGCGCAGTGCGCCGTTTGCGAAGATGCTCTCAGCATCGGCCCTCTCGCGAACGCGGACTGTGCGCTCGCCCGAAAGGAAAGGCCCTATGCGGGATGCGTCCGTTTTTTCGACCTCTTCAATACTGCCTTGCGCGATGACGCTCCCGCCGTCCGCGCCCGATTCGGGGCCCATTTCCACCAGGTGGTCGACGTGGCGGAGCACGCGTACGTCGTGGTCGACCACGAGGACCGAATTGCCGTCTGCAATCAGGTCGTCCATAACGCCGAGTAGCCCTTCCACGTTTGAGGGGTGCAGGCCGATGGACGGTTCGTCGAGTACGTAGAGCACGCCGGTCGTGCGGTTGCGCACGGCGCGTGCCAGCTGAACGCGCTGGCGCTCTCCGGTGGAGAGCGTAGAGCCGGCGCGGTCGAGGGAAAGATAGCCCAGACCAAGCTGCCGCAGGCGCGCCATCGGCTCCGCCATTTCGGCGACGATGGCCTCTGCCATCGCGCGCACCTCTCCTGCAGGGACCGTTCCGGGGGCCGACGGCGTCCAGGTCGCTAGCTCGTCGAGAGTGAGCGCGGTGGCGTCGGCGAGCGTCATACCGTCGACCATGGGAGCGCGCGCCGCAGCGGACAGGCGGGTGCCGTGGCAGTCGGGGCATTCGCCTTCTGTCAGGAATTTCGCCACACGTGCCAGCCCCTTTTCGTCCTTGACCTTCGAAAGCGCGTTCTTCACGGTGTTCACGGCGCTGTAGTAGGTGAAGTCCATCTCGGCGAAGGACTCGCCCTTTTTCGCTCTGTACAGGATGTGGCGCTTTTCCATCGGGCCGTGGAACACGATTTCGCGCTCTTCGGGGGTGAGCTGGCTGAACGGCACGTCGGTGCGCACGCCGAACGAGCCGCATACCTGCTTCATGAGATCCCACATGAGCGTGCCCCACGGCAGTACTGCGCCCTCGTCGATCGAAAGGGTCTCGTCGGGCACGAGCGCCGCTTCGTTCACCGTGCGCACGATGCCCGTCCCGCCGCACGTGGTACAGGCGCCGCCGCTGTTGAAGGCCAAGTCCTCGGCGCCAGGGCCGAAGAATTCTGCGCCGCACTCTGGGCAGACGATGGGGATGCCAAGCGCGACGTTGGGGGAGGGCGGCACGCGATGGCCGTTCGGGCAGACGTGCTTGCCGACGCGCGAGAACAACAGTCGCAGGTAGTTCAGCAGCTCGGTAGAGGTGCCGAAGGTAGAGTGCACGCCGGGGATGCCCGGGCGCTGTCGCAGAGCGAGCGCGGCAGGCACGTGCAGCACTTCGTCCACGGTGGCGCGCGATGCCTGGGAGATGCGCCGTCGTGTGTACGTGGAGAGCGCATCGAGGTAGCGACGGGAACCTTCGGCATAGAGAACGCCCAGGGCAAGCGAGCTTTTTCCCGAGCCCGATACGCCCGCGATGCCGACCAGCTGGTGCAAAGGAATCCGCACGCTCACGTTCTTCAGGTTGTGGACGCGCGCTCCGCGCACTTCGATGGCGGATGGCCGATCAGGGTGCAAGCTCATGGAACCTCCTGTGCCGACGGTGTGCCTGCGCCAAAGCATACCGCTTCTCAACAGGAACGTAACGCTGCGTGATTTTTTCCAATCTCGCTTGCATCGCACCGTGGAGGTGATAGTATGGGCAACGTTGTTTAGCACTCATGTTTCTAGAGTGCTAGCACTCCGAAGAGCGGAGTTTACAACGCCCAGAACAGCGCGTTGAAGCGAACAGAAGCCTGACTGAAAGGAAGGTATCGCACATGAATCTCAAGCCGGTCGGCGATCGCGTCATCATCAAGCAGGACGAAGCTGGCGAGACCACCTCTTCTGGTCTGTACATTGCCTCCGAGGCTAAGGAAAAGCCGCAGAGCGGCACCGTTCTGGCCGTGGGCGAGGGTAGGTACGACAACAACGGCGCCCTCATTCCGATGCCCGTCAAGGAAGGCGACCGCGTGGTCTATGGCAAGTTCGGCGGCACCGAGATCGACATCGACGGCGAAAAGGTGCTGATCATGCGTGCGGACGACATCTACGCTGTCTACGCGTAAGTTGCGAAATACGCGAACTCGTTTGATTTCATTTGGAGGTTTGAAACATGGCAAAGGACATTAAGTTCGAGGCCGATGCGCGCGCCAGCCTGGCCGCCGGCGTCAAGAAGCTGTCTGACGCGGTCAAGGTGACCCTTGGCCCCAAGGGCCGCTACGTCGCCCTCGAGAAGAGCTACGGTGCTCCGCTGGTCACCAACGACGGCGTTACCGTTGCGAAGGAGATTGAGCTCTCCGACCCGGTCGAGAACATGGGCGCCCAGCTGGTCCGCGAAGTTGCGGTGAAGACGAACGACGTCGCAGGCGACGGCACCACCACCGCTACGCTGTTGGCCGACGCTATCGTTTCCGAGGGCCTGCGCAACGTGACTGCTGGCGCTGACGCGCTGGGCATCCGTCGCGGCATCGAGAAGGCGGTCGACGCTGTGGTCGACGCTATCAAGGCTGACGCTACCCCGGTTTCCGACAAGGACCAGATTGCCAACGTCGGCACCATCTCCGCTGGCTCCGCCGAGATTGGCGGCAAGATTGCCGAGGCCATGAACGCTGTCGGCAAGGACGGCGCTATCTCCGTCGAGGAGTCCCAGACCTTCGGCCTGGACATCGACATCGTCGAGGGCATGCAGTACGACCGTGGCTACATCTCCCCCTACATGGCGACGGACATGGAGCGCATGGAGTGCGTCCTGAACGATCCGTACATCCTGCTGACGGACATGAAAATCGGCTCCATCCAGGAAATGGTTCCGCTGCTGGAGGCCATCATGAAGTCCGGCCGCCCGCTGTTCATCGTCGCTGAGGACGTTGACGGCGAAGCGCTGGCTACCATCCTGTTGAACAAGCTGCGTGGCACCCTCAACTGCTGCGCCATCAAGGCTCCGGGCTTCGGCGACCGCCGCAAGCGCATCCTCGAGGACATCGCTGCCGTTACGGGCGCTCATGTCATCGACAAGGACTTCGGCATGACCATGGCCGACGCGAAGCTCGAAATGATGGGCCATGCCCGCACCGTCAAGGTGACGAAGGATCGCGCCCTCATCGTCGACGGCTCTGGCGACAAGCAGGCCATCGAAGAGCGCATCAACAACATCAAGGCCGAGCTGGAGCGCGCTGAGTCCGACTTCGACCGCGAGAAGCTCCAGGAGCGCCTGGCGAAGCTCTCCGGCGGCGTTGCCGTCCTGAAGGTCGGCGCTGCTACCGAGGCCGAGCTCAAGGAGAAGAAGTCCCGCATCGAGGACGCTCTGCAGGCTACCCGCGCTGCCGTCGAAGAAGGCATCGTGGCTGGCGGCGGCGTTGCTCTGATCAACGCTCTGCCGGCGCTCGACAACGTTGAGTGCGCTGACAAGGACGAAGAGGTCGGCGTGGACATCGTCCGCCGTGCGCTCGAGGCTCCGATGCGCGAGATTGCTCGCAATGCTGGCTTCGAAGGCTCTGTTGTGGTCGAGAAGGTCAAGAACATGGAGAAGGGCCAGGGCCTCAACTTCGCCAACGGCGAGCAGGGCGATATGATTGCCATGGGCGTCAACGACCCGGTCAAGGTCACCCGTACTGCGCTGCAGGCTGCTTCCTCCGTTGCGAACCTGATCCTCATCACCGAGGCGACGGTCAACGAGATTCCGAAGGATAAGGCCGAGCGCGAGGCCAACATGGCGGCTGCCGCAGCTGCTGCTGCTCAGGGCGGCGGCATGATGTAGTTGCGAGTTCTGTCGGCCTGTCGGCCGACAGAGCAAGCCGCTTCTGCGCAGGAATGGCATACGCCTTCCGAATGCTCAAGGGGGTTTGGTGGACTCCGGTCCAACCGAGCCCCCTTTTCTCGTTCGGAGAGTGCTTTCAAGGCTGCGCGCCGCTGTTGCGAGCAGGGTGCAGGCGAAGGCGGTCGTGCAGAGTGGTTTCGTGGAGTTGTTCGTGCGGTGCAAGGAGGGAAAATGGCCAGTCTTGAAGCAGGGCTGACGCGCGATGAAGCATTCGCGCTTTTGCAGGAACACAACAAAGAAGCGTTTCATATCGAGCACGGTGAAACGGTCGAAGGGACCATGCGCTTTTTCGCGCGGGAGTTCGATTCTGAGAACGAAGAGTTCTGGGGCATCGTAGGCCTTTTGCACGATGTAGACTGGGAAGAGTATCCGACGAGCGAAGACCATACGATCAAGGGTGCTGAAATGATTCGCGCTGCTGGCGGCTCGGATCAGTTGGTGCATGCCGTCCAGGCGCACACTTACGGCTCGAATCCGACTTCGCCAGCGCCCGAGCTGTTCATGGAGAAGGTCCTGTTTGCCGTTGACGAGCTGACGGGCCTGATTGGTGCGGCGGTGCTCATGCGCCCCTCGAAGTCCGTTATGGATTTTGAGGTGAAGTCGCTTAAGAAGAAATTCAAAGACAAGCGCTTTGCAGCGGGGTGCTCGCGCGACGTTATCAGGCAGGGCGCTGAGCTGTGCGGCTGGGAGCTCGACGAGCTTTTCGAGCGTACTATTCGCGCCATGCAGTCGTTCGCCCCCGACAGGGACGCCTACGTTGCGGCATCCGAAGCGTAAGGCTTAAGGCATTCGCTCACGATGCGTCCAGTGCCTGCGTTCGCGTCGGCAGTATTTCGTTTATCGTGCGGCCAGGCCCCGATATGGTGTGAGATTTGCGACATTCCTTCGTACGGCGCCTCCGAACCTGGGCATATCAGAGCCCGGAGTCCGGAGGCGTGTTCATGCAAACGGCAGCGCGTATGAAAGAAGCGCGTCCTTGTTTGCTGGGCAGCGTAAAGAAGCGCTGCGAGGGCTGCAGCGCTTCTAACGGCGTCAGCGTGCAGGCGTTACGACGTACGTTACCGTGCCGAAAAGCGAAGGCGTGCTCGTGAGCGCTCCGTTCTCGAACGCAAGGCCAGATGCGGACCATTCAAGCGACATGCTTTCGCCAGGGGCGATAGGAGATGCCGACTCAATAGACGCCGCATTGCCGAACGGTGCCTCGAAAAGGGGCAGCCCATTCGAGCGGCAGGTCCAGCGTGATTCCGTTTCGTTTCCGTCGGCGACAGCGGTTTCGATGCGCGTAAGGGCCGCGTTGAGCGTGCCGGTATTTCGAATTTCTTGCGGTCCTGACAGCGTTTCACCCAAAGCCGAAACCGTGCAAAGCATGACGAGTGGTGCCGTGATTCCGATCTGCCCTACAACGGTCTCCTCGGTACTTGGGTCTGAAGGCCCGCTTTCGCTATGGGCTATTGCTCGAATGCGGACGGATCCCTCGGTTGCAAGCGCTTCTGACAAATCGCACGAAAGCGTCGTCACGGATTCGGCGCTTGCTTCGGCAACAGCTGATCGCGCTATCTCCATCCATCCGCTCCCCGTTGCGTACTGCTCGAGGGAAACTTCCTGGATAGGAGTTTTCGTCGTGCCGAACGTTCGACAGAGAACTTCAAGCGTGCCGTCTGGCAAAAGGTTCGTTTCATCAATGGCAGGAACTGGCGGCTTTGCGTCCTGAACCGTTGTAAGGCTGTCTTCTCGGAGGCAATCGATGTACAGATCGGTTTCGTCCCACACGATGACCGCGACGTATTTCCCTCGTTCGTTTTCGGTCAGCGTATAAGTTTCGCCACGGCCTATAAGGTTCGTCGCCTTACCCTGCACGTCGCTCGAGTACCAGACAATGTCGGGCACGCACCCTTCAGGCAGCCCCGAGACATCCGCAGAGAGCGTCGACCCTACGCGCAAGTCTCCTTTCATGGAAAGGGTGCCGTCGATGTGCCCAATGCCGATATTGCCGAACACCCAGACGTGGTCGACGTTCACATATCCCGATGCGTCGCTCAGCTCAAAGTGAAGGTTCATGCCGAAGAGGTCTTCGGTGATGTCGATTGATGTGTCGTACGAATGCGTCGTGAGCTTGTTCCCGTTTTTGTTGTCTACGTAATACCATCGGTATGTTGGCCTGACGCTTGAAGGGAAGCTGGGATCGACCTTGATGCTTGCGCTGATGGTCGTGCCCACGATAGGGTCGCCGGTAAAAACAACCTCGGTGTTCGCCCAGTCTTGCTGTCGGACGGCGCGAGAAGACGCGGTCAGCGCTCTTTCGGTAACGGACGAATCGTCGCACAGGTTTTCAG
>DVGB01000071.1 GCA_018712955.1 Candidatus Aveggerthella stercoripullorum | reverse complement strand
TGGAGCGGACGACGGGGTTCGAACCCGCGACCCCGACCTTGGCAAGGTCGTGCTCTACCAGCTGAGCCACGTCCGCGTGGTGGGCGGTACAAGATTTGAACTTGTGACCCCTACCGTGTCAAGGTAGTGCTCTCCCCCTGAGCTAACCGCCCAAACGTTTTCGCGTGAGGGATTCTCGCGTCAACGGGTGAATATCATACCGGAAATCAGACGTGTGTAAAGGGGAAATTCGGGAAGATTTTGACTTTTTCCGACACGCTGTATTTCCTACAATTCCACGCCTTGAAGCTTCTCGGACTCGTGCCAACTCAACCATCCTTCCGGGATAGGGGCGTCGTCATGGCACTGCGAGCAGTAGTTCACGGACGCGCGGTGCGCCTTATGGCAGTCGCTGCACGCGAGCTCCCCATGGATCTGCGCGTGCGGATTGCGCGGCTCGAGGTCCGCGGTCGCCGCGACCAGATCATTGCGCGTCATGTTATGGCACGCTTCGTTCAAACAGAACGAGTCGCCCTCTTCCATGTGCCAACGCATGAGCTCGTTCGTCGAGCGCTCCTCGAGCGGGAACACGTATCCGCCCGTCGCCCACAACAGCCCTTCCGACATCTGCTCCTGAAGCGTCGGCTCGTGGCATCCAAGACAGGTCAGACCGCCTTCGTCGCCCACGTACTTATGCGCGATGGCCATCATGGAGCTTGCGTTCTCCACTGCGTTACCGTACTTGTCGACACCCGGCTGCTCCGGTTCGCTTTCCCACATCTCCAGATACGGATCCATGGGAGAATGACAGATTGCATTACAAAAGCTCGGCTGTTCGTGCCAGGCCCAAAAACCGGCGCCAGCCGCAACAAGCACCACCGCCACCACGCCGATGACGATAGGCCATTTCTTACGCTTGGAAGATTTCCCTTCCGCCTTCGCGGCAACCGTGGAAGCGCCCGTCGGCGCCGTTTCGGAGACGGCATCCCGCTTTTTCTCGTCGGTCATTTCGTCCCCCTTCCCTAGAGCAAGCTCAAAGCCTGGTCGACTGCCGCTTCTGCCTTGTCGAGCGTCTCGAACGTAAGCTCCGGATTATGCGCGCCCTCGCTGTTCTCGACCATGACGAAATCCCAGTAGAACTGCGCCGTACGGTGCAGGCCCTGTAGCTGCGTCAGGCGATCGCCCGCAAGCGTCCCGTCGGCAACCTGCGTCTTCATGCGGTTCACCATGTCCTCGATCTTGAGGCTGATGGACTGGACGCGAGCCTCTTCCTCCTCCTGCCACGCCGCAACCTGACCGGCAAGGTCGCCATGACAGGAATTGCACGTAGAGTCCAAAAGCTCCTGGTTCTCCAACGGGCTTTGCCACTTGTGGTTCGTGAACTTCACGCCATCTTCGCCCACGGACGTTCCCATATGGCAGTCGGCGCAGGAATAGCCCATCGAGACCATGTGAGTCTGGTCTTCTTCGCTTCCGCCGTAGAGCGTCTCGAACTCCGGATGCTGGACTTTGATCATCGGCGTGCCGGTTCCCGGATAGGTCCAGTCGGAGTACCCACGCTCGTCGTAGTACGCAAGGATAGCGTCCGGGGTCATCTGGGAAGTGCCCGTGTACGGGTTCGTCGTGACCTTTGTTTGCGGGTCGAAGTAGTACTCGTTGTGGCATTGGCCGCACGCCTGCGCTTCGACCGGCACGTTTTCTGCATCGTCGCCCATGCTGCGCAGGAAGAACTTGCTGGCTACCACCACCTTCGACGGGTCGTTCTCATGGCAGTTGTAGCAGCTGATCGGCTCGTCGAACTGGCCAATCAGCTCAGCGAACTTCTCCGCGTAGACCTGCTCCCCCTCTTCGTTCACCATGGCTGTGAACTGCGGCGTCTTGCACGTGATACAGTTCGCTAACGTCGTGTCGTTCACGCGCGGAGTGGCGAGGATCGAATCCAGCGTATACAGATGACTGGCCGCTTCGTCGTAGCCCTTCGAGAACCCGTACCCTGCATACATGGTGTTGAGCGCCGGATAGAGCTCCAAATAGTCGTGCTTGGCCTCTCCCGGTGCGTTCTCTCCGTTCTGCAGGTATGTCTCGTACTGGTGCGGGTATACCTGCGACCAGCTCTCCGCATCAACGATGCCGAATTCGTCAGCAGCAGGAACTTCGACCGTGCTGTTCGGATCGTTCATGGCGGCACGCTGCTGGGGCGCGCACGCAACAAGGCTCGCAGCCAGAGCAAGCGCACACGCAGGAGCGACCCACATGACGGCTCTTCGTGGTCTTCTCATCAGACACCTCCTCTTTATGTCCCGTCGTCACGAAATATACAAATCCGCACTTCCGCCTTCCGTTCGCATGCAAAAGCCGACGGGGATTCCGCCCGCAACTCGCGGGGAAAACCCTTGTTTGCCGCATGAAAGCGCAAAGCGGCATCGCGGGTCATGAACGCCTTGCAAGAACAAAGCAGCCTGCGCGCCTTCCTGCTAGCGCACGACATCGGTCAGCAAGACACGATCGCGCGACCTGCCCGGCAACCACGGCAAGAGCTTTGCATTTTGGGAGTCTGCAGGACGACTTCGAACGCCTTCTAGCAGAGATGCGCGCAACGGGCTCTGAACCTGCATGCGAACGGGCTGAGGGGTTTTCCCTTGCGGCTTAGCGGGATTCTTCCGCGCCATTCTAGGAAGTGACCCGATTGTGAGGCCGCATTGCAGGAGCCACCATACAGACGAAGGAGAAATGCGCCTCCTGCCTTCTAAAAGCGAAGCCCGCTGTCCGCCTGCGCCCAAGCGCCGAAACAGCAGGCTGCACCGCAGGCGGACAGGGAGCTTCGCCTGGCAAAGAAGGCACGGCAAGGCGCGAAATCAAGGGGGAGCCATGGGCTTTGCGAACATCGTGCCCATCGTGGCAGCGGGCCTGCTCGGCGCACATACTGCATGGCAGGCAACGCGACCGTCAAACCACATCCTGCGTCCGCCGGGAGCGTACGACGAAAAGGACTTTTTATCTCGCTGCATCAAATGCGGGCGTTGCATCGAAGCATGCCCGTACGCCGTGCTCCACGTTGCCGACTGGACGACAGGGCTCGCCGCAGGCACCCCTACCCTTTCTGCGCGCGACCATGCCTGTCGCCTGTGCGAGGACCTCCCGTGCATAGCAGCCTGCCCGACCGAAGCGCTGCACCCGCTCGCATCCCGCGAGGACGTGCGCATGGGAACCGCGGTCATCGACGAAGACCTGTGCATCGCCTTCAAAGGCATGCGCTGCGAAGTCTGCTACCGCTCCTGCCCGCTCATCGACCGTGCAATCTCGATCGACTACCGCCCCCTCGAAGGCGACGCCATCCATTCGGTCTTCGCACCGACCGTGCAGGAGGACACGTGCACCGGATGCGGCCTGTGCGTAGAGCGCTGTGTGGTAAGCGAACCGGATGTCGCGGTGCGCATCGAGCGAAAGCCGCCCGGGGCAAACAGCAGCTAACGCGCAAGAGCGCTTCGGGAGTTCTTCCGCAGCCTAGAAATACCGCGGTGTGCTCTGCGAGTACACCGATGCTGCATGAGCGCTCCGCACGATCGGAAAACGATCTTGCCGGCAAGAGGCCGCGAGATGGATGCAAACAGTAGAGACGAGAGGGACGAGGATGGACATTACCAGGCGATTATTCGTCAAATCGACAGCGATCGCCCTTGCCACCGCAGCGGCAGGCGGTTCGCTCACGATGCTGGCAGGCTGCACTGCCGCGCCGGAGACGACTGGGACGAGCGAAGGCAACGGCGACACGCAAACGTATTCCGCCGTCTGCCGTTTTTGCGGCTGCGGATGCGGCGTCATCTGCGAAGCAAAGGACGGCCGTTTGATCTCGGTGACCGGCGATCCCGACAACCAGTCGAGCAAGGGGCTCAACTGCGTCAAGGGCTATTACCTTGCGAAGATCCTCTACGGGGAAGACCGTCTGACCAAACCGCTCATCCGCGATGACGCCTCCACGAAAGGCACGCCCGACGGCCTGCGCGAAGCGTCCTGGGAAGAGGCGCTGGACCTCGTGGCGTCGAAACTGCGCGAAACCTGGAAAGCGGACAAAACCCGCCTCGCATTCTGGGGTTCCGGCCAGCAGCCCATCACCGAGGGCTATCTGACCTCCAAGCTCTGGAAGGCAGGCTTGCGCTCCAACAACATCGACCCGAACGCACGCCTGTGCATGGCAAGCGCGGTGGTCGCCTTCATGAACGTGTTCCAGACCGACGAGCCTGCAGGCTGCTACGACGACATCGACCATGCCGACGTGTTCGTGACCTGGGGCGCCAACATGGCAGAGGCGCATCCGATGCTCTACTCCCGCCTGACAGCTCGCAAGCTCAACGGCGGTAACGTTCGCCACTATGACCTTGGCACCATCGTCACGCGCACCTCCGCGAGCGCGGACAAGACGCTCATTTTCCGCCCGGGCACCGACCTGGCCATCGCAAACTGCATTGCCAATTACCTGGTCTCCCACAACCTCTACGATGCCTCGTTCGTCGCCGACCACTGCCAGTTCAAGGCCGGTACGGAGAATATCGGCAACGCGTACGAGGACGACTACGACGCCACCGAGCCGGGCAGCACGGTCGACAACGTCCACGGCATCACGTTCGAAGAGTACGCAGAACGCCTGGCGCCTTACACCTTCGAGTACACCTCTGAACTCTCCGGCGTTCCGGTGGAGGACCTGCAAGAGCTTGCGGCAGTCTTCGCCGAGCCCGATACGAAAATCATGTCGCTGTGGACCATGGGCGTAAACCAGCACAACCGCGGCACATGGATGAACCATAACATCTACAACCTGCACCTGCTCACGGGCAAGATTGCCCAGCCAGGCAACGGACCGTTCTCGCTCACCGGCCAGCCTACCGCTTGCGGCACCGCGCGAGAGGTCGGCACCTTCTGCCACCGTTTGCCAGCCGACCTGTTGGTTGCGAACGCTCAGCACCGACGTTTTACGGAGGCTGTCTGGAACTTGCCGGAAGGCTACCTGGACGAAATCCAGAAGCCCGGTTTCCACACGGTGAAGATCTTCCGCGAAATGTCGAAAGGCAACATGGACTTCATTTGGAGCGCCCATAACAACTGGGCGCAGTCCATGCCGAACCTCACACGGTTCCTTGGCTACAAGAACGAATTCCGAGGAATATACGACTGCTTTATCGTCGTAAACGAGGTCTACCCCACTCTCACGACCGAATACGCCGACGTCGTATTTCCTGTCGCCATGTGGGTTGAGCGCGAAGGCCAATTCGGCAACGGAGAGCGCCGCTCGGCCGTCTTCGAGAAAGCGGTCGACCCGCCCGGAGAGGCCCGTTGGGACCTCTGGGTGCTCATGCAGGTCGCGCGCCGAGTGCTCGAAGGCGAGACCATCGACGGCGAGGACGCTTTCGACCGTCTCTTCGGGTTTATCTGGGACCGTGAAGCCGACAACTTCAACGGCAATGACCGCGAAGTGAACCGCGCTATCTGGGAGGAGTACCGCACCTTCTCCAATCCATCTTTGAACGAGCGCGCAGCGGCCATCAACTCTGACGCCGACGGTACGTTTAGCGCGACGCTCAAGATGGAAGCCAAACAGCTGGCGCCCTACGACGAATACCTCACGCACCATGGCATGACCTGGCCGGTCCGCGAAAAGGACGGGCAGTGGCTCTCCACGCGCTGGCGTTTCGCCAACGGACCGCAGGAAGAAGGCTTCGACGAGATCGGCGTTGCCCAGTACGGCACGCCCGGCAAAGCGAACGACCTCGATTTCTACAAGTCGGGCGACCACAAACCCTCCGTCGTGTTCCGTCCGTACGAGCCGCCTGCCGAAGAGCCTGACGAGGAATACCCGTTCTGGTTCTGCACCGGTCGCCTGCTCGAACATTGGCACACCGGCACCATGACCCGTCGTGTGCCTGAGCTCGACCGCGCGCTTCCCGAAGCGCTTCTGGACATGAACCCCGACGACTGCGCGCAGCTCGGCATCGCCGACGGCGACATGGTGCGCGTCACGTCACGCTACGGAAGCTTCGAAATCAAGGCATCCATTGCCGGACGAACGCAACCGCCCTCCGGCGTGACCTTCGCCCCGTTCTTCGCCGAGGAAACGCTCGTGAACCTTGCCGTCCACGAGTTCTACTGCCCGCTCTCGAAGGAACCGGACTACAAGAAGACCTGCGTCAAAATCGAGAAGGTCTAGCACACCCTGCCCATCCCTCGTCTCTCTGCACACGGGCGGCCAGCCTCTCCTGGCCGCCCCACCTGCAGGGCGGCGACCTACCATGCAAGGAGAGTAGAGGAGGAAGCATGAAACGACTTGCCGTCATCGGCGCTGCCGTGCTCATGGTCGGCACGCTCGCTATCCTGCCAGCTTGCGGCACCTCGACAGGAATCCCCACTGAAAAGGCCGCTTCGACAACACAGACGACAGCGAATACAGAGGCGATGGAAGGCGTCGTTGGCATGCCGCCGCTCCAGCCGGCAGACCACGCCGACCGCGCGCAAGACCCCGCCGACCGCTGCTACGGCTGCCATGGCGCTGGAAGTTTAGCGAACCCCCAGCTCGCGGATGCCACGATCATGCCGGAAGACCATTACGTGGACGGAACGTTCGACTCTCGTGCCATCGTGCCCGCTCGAGAGCAGTGCATTACCTGCCATCCCGTTGCGTAAAGCGGCAGACGCGCGCCGACGATGCAGCGGCGCGCTTGCCGCACCGCGCCCATTCTCAGCCCTGCAAAGCGAACAGGCGCGAAAATCGAAGGAGACGATTGCCCCATGGTGATTTCAAGCCTCGTTGTCGAAGTCATGCCCAATGAGCTGCAAGCAGCGTGCAGCTCACTCGCCGCCATAAACGGCGTCGAAGTGCACGGCGCACGCGATAACCGCCTCGTCGTGACGATAGAGGCAGAGACCGTGGACGAATCGCACGACATCGCGAGCTCGTTCATCAGCATCTCCGGCGTTTACGGCATCAACCTGGTGTACGCGAACTTTGAGGACGACCCGACGCTCGCGCGCGCTCAAGGCCGTGCGATCGAAGGAAGGACTGACCCGCAATGAGCAACAGGTGCAACGATCGCGCAAAAGCGCACGACACGACGCATCGGCTGCCGCGATGGGCGATCGCGCGCCACATCGTGCAGGCATGCGCGTTCATGCTGTTCTGCGCGCCGATACTCGCCGCCGGATGGGCCCTGTTCGGCCTGACCCCCGGGTTCGAAGAGAAGACGGCGACTCCTGCGGACCTGCCGCTCTACGGGTCGTTCGCATCGTCGTCGCTTGCAGGATTCGACCTGCTCGACCCCTTCGCGTACCTTCAGACGCTTGCCGCGTCCAAATCGTTCGTTCCTGGCGCTGCCGTTGCGGCGCTCGCGATTGCGCTCGTGTACGCCCTTGTACGCGGGCGCGCCTTCTGCGGATGGGTATGCCCGCTCGGAACCGTGCTCGAAGCCATTGAATGGGTCGCCAGCCGCATACGTCGCGCGCTCGGGCTCAAGCCGCAAGACGCCCAGGCGCCCCTGCCCCGCCGCACGAAAGTAGGCATTGCAGCGGGAGCCATCGTGCTCTCCGCCCTCGTGAGCGTTCCGGTCTTTGAGGCAGTAAGCCCCCTCAGCGCGGTACATCGGCTGGTGCTCTTCGGTTCTACCGTCGGCGTGGCGACGTTCGTTCTTGCCGTGGTTCTCGACGTGCTGTGGGGCAAACGCGTTTGGTGTCGGTGCTTATGCCCGCTTGGCGGGTTCTATGAGGCTATCGGACGCATCGGATTTGCGAACGTTCGCATAGACCATGCAGCATGCGTGCACTGCGACCGCTGCCAGGAAGCCTGCCCTGCCGATCCGCAGATTCTTACGCCGTCGATCGACGGCGCAGAAAGCTTTGTGAAGGCAGGAGATTGTATGGCGTGCGGAGCATGCGTGGACGCATGTCCGACGCGCGCCTTGTCACTGCGCATCGGAGCAGACCGCCTCAAAACATAGCTTAGAACGCGCCACGTCCCTTGCTGCAACACCGCGAGCCACCACAGCAAAAAGCCTCGAGCAATCGAGGCTTTTCGTTTATCTGTCCGTCGAAAATCGCACGCAACAACCTGATCGCCGAATTCCGCGTTTGCGATTGGCGGTCAATAACATCCTGCTAGAGGTCCAATAGCTTGTGGCGAATGGCGTACGCAACAAGATCGGCGCGCGTTTTGAACCCGAGCTTCGCGTAGATTTTGCTTCGATGCGCCTCCACCGTCTTAATGGACAGGTAAATCTTCTCGGAGATTTCCTTGTTCGTATGGCCCTTCGCTAACAACTGTAATATTTCGAGCTCGCGTGTGGTGAGCTGTTTATACGAAACGTCCTCGCCTTCGCCGGACGAAGAGAAGAGCTGCCGGGTCAGGCTCTCGACCATCTTAGGATGTATGTACGTACCGCCTCCCTGTACCATGCGAATAGCGGACACGAGCTCTTCGGAAGAAGAGTTCTTGAGCAGGTAACCGGCGGCGCCTCCCTGCAAGGTAAAGTACAGGTATTCAGGCTCGGCGAACATCGTGACGACGATAATGCGCGTATTCGGATGGTCTTGAGTAATGCGACCGCACGCCACCAGACCGCTTTGACCCGGCGGCATAGAAATGTCCATGAGCAGGATGTCGGGCTTTTCGCGCGCGACCAGTTCGTACGCTTGCTCTCCGTCTGCAGCCTCTCCCACGACCTTCATGTCCGGAGCGCTTTCAATCAGCATCTTCAGTCCCGAGCGAACAATCTCATGGTCGTCCGCAAGCGCAATCCTGATCATCGTGCCGCACTTCCTTCGTCGTCCAATCCGAGGGGCGCCCGCAAACGCACGGTCGTCCCGTCCGATCCCGAGCGAACTTCCAACTCGGCGCCAATGAGCTTCGCACGCTCCCGCATGCCGAGCAGTCCGCAACCCGTTCCCTTGATTTCGGGGTTTTCCGTATCGAATCCGACCCCCTCGTCATGAACGACAACGTCCAACCGCCCATCGTTTTCATCTATGTCGACGCGCACGGTGTCGGATTCGGAATACTTGCACGCATTCAGCACTGCCTCTTGGCAGATACGGTATACCTGCGTTTCGTACGCGGGGTCGAACCGGCGTTTGCCCATGGTTCCGTCGATGACGATTTCTGCGCCGTAGGTTTTCTCGAGCATGAGCGCATGCGAACGCAGTGCTGCCACCAAGCCCAAGTGGTCGAGCGCTGACGGCCTCAACGTGACCGACATTGTACGCAGCTCTTCCACAATAGCGTCGATACGCTGGTCGATCTGCGAGGCAGCATCTGCAGCCTCGGGGCTGTCTGCGATGTGAGCCAGCCGTTTCGCAAGAAACGAGACCGTCAGGAGCTCCTGCGCCACGCCGTCATGCAGCTCGCGCGAAATACGCATGCGCTCCTCTTCTTGCGCGGCAATGATGCTCGTGATGTCGGAATGGCGCAGTTCGGTAGCGGAAGGAGCGACGTCAAAGCTCAGTTCGGCAATGTCGCCGACCGACATGAACTCGTCCGCTACGACATCCAGACCGCACAGGCCGCTCCGCACGCTTTCCACCAAGCGATAGAATGTCTCGTACGCGCTGTCTCGCACCGACCGAAACGCGCAGAGAAGCGCGCCTACGACACGGCCTTCGCGCATAAGCGGGAGCGCACAGAAGCTGCGCAGGTCTTCGGCAAAGACGATAGGGTACGAAGAGTACTCACGCGGATCGAGGTCGGCGTCGATGTCGAGCAGCATCATGGGCTTGCCAGCCTTCAGGACTATGCCGCCGATCCCGTGGCCAGGAGCGAGCGCAATGCGCTTATGGCGTTCGCCGGTAGCGCCGGCGCTGTAGACCCATTTCAGAGGCGCTCCGACGAATTCCGTCATCCCGATTGAGACGAAGTCGAACCCAAAGGATGCACGGAGGGATTCGACGGAGATGCGAAATTCCGGACTCTCCCCCGCTAACTCCAACTCCGTGAAATTACGGAACGACATCCAAGCCCCTTTCTGCCCGCCTTTTGTCAGAATATAGCTCAACCACCACAGACGTTCTGCTCCAAGCAACGCAATTAGGGGTTTACCCCTATGGACTTTCCCCGATGGCGTGTCGACGCCATACCGCTCCTCGAATCTGTTTTCGAAAAAAGCCTAAATTCCCCCTTGCATATGGATGGCGTTTGCTGTTTAATAATCGTCGTTGCTTTTGCAGCGCTTCGTCGGAGTGGTGGAACGGCAGACACGCTAGCTTGAGGTGCTAGTGCCCACATACCGGGTGTGCGGGTTCAAATCCCGCCTCCGACACCAGGAAACCAAAGCCCAGCTAAGCTGGGCTTTTCATGCGGACGTGGCTCAGCTGGTAGAGCACGACCTTGCCAAGGTCGGGGTCGCGGGTTCGAACCCCGTCGTCCGCTCCACGAACTCTCGCAACCTGCAGAAATTCTGCAGGTTGCTTTCGTCTTCGGCCCCGTAGCGGGGTTCGAACCGATGAGGTGGGTTTCCGTCAAGAAAACTGCCCGGTGGGCAGTTTTTAGGAAACCGCCCGACCGAGCCTGCGAGGGAGGGGTTGAGCGCTCTGCGAAGCAGGGCGCGGGAACCCCGTCGTCCGCTCCATGAAATGTCGCAACCTGCAGAAATCCTGCAGGTTGCTTTCATTTTCGGCCCCGTAGCGGGGTTCGAACCGATGAGGTGGAAAATTCTGGGTTATAGTCCAAAATTCTCCGTTCGGTTGTTTGCGCCACAACGTCCATTTCGCGACAAATCGACTATCATTATTACAACCTGATGTGCCGACTAAACAAGGGGAACTTCGGCATCCCCTGCGAGCGAGGTTAGCCATGGACGACCAGGGAAAACTCGAACAGCTTGGCTTCGATCCATTCGAAGAGGCAGAGCGGATTACCCGCTATCAGCTGCACGTGCATTATTGCGAAAATCAGTCCGACGCTATCATCGACACGTTCGACGATCAAATAAGCTGGTTTGGTGCAAGCGAAGGCGAATATGCTGTCGGGCGCGAGGTCGTTGACGAAATAATCCGCTCTATCACCGGGTATGTCGTGAAATGCAGCATCAGCGACGAGCAGTTCGACGTCATCTCCCCTGTTCCGGATATTTACATCTGCTCGGGCACGTACTGGATTTCGACCGACCCCTCGACGGGCGTGTACGTACGCTTCCACCAGCGTATTGCGACGGTCTTCCGCCTGGTGGACGGCGCCTTGAAATGCTGCCACCTGCATCTTTCGAACCCGTATTCGGAGATGATCGAAGGGGATATAGGATTCCCTCATCAAGTGTCGCGCCAAACGTACGACTACATGCAGCAAGCGCTCGAGCAGCAACGCAAGCAGATCGAAACGCAGACAGCCGAGCTTAATAGCATCTACAACACCGTGCCGTGCGGCATTCTGCGCTTCAAACGCGTGGACGGAATGTACCGCCCCCTCATGCTGAACCACGCCGTCGCCGAGCTCATCGGAATAACGGACGAAGAGCTGAGCGCAATGGACTGGTCAGAGGGCTTCAGCCCTACCATCATCGGAGAAGACGCCGCCAAACTTCGGGCCGCTCTGCACGAACTGCAAGAGCCGGGCGACACCGTCAACATCCTCGTGCGCGTCCAGCGCCATAACGGTGAGATTATTTACGTCAATTCGTGCAATTCGCTCATTAGCACGGACGACGAAGGCGCCATCGTCCAAAAGATAGCCTTCGACATCACCGACCGTGTGATGATGGAGAAAACGCTCGAACGCATGAGTTTCGAGGACAGCTTGACCGGCCTGTACAACCGCACGAAGTTCAACCACGAGCTGCAAGAAGGGCATGGCGAAGGCCTCTCGTCCCTTGGCGTGGCGTACTTCGACATCAACGGCCTTAAGGCCACGAACGACCGGTACGGCCACAAAGCGGGCGACGACCTCATTTGCCGAGCTGCCGGGCACGTGAACCACAGCTTTGCGGGTCGGACATACCGCATCGGCGGTGACGAATTCGTCGCCATTGCGCCCGACCTGAGCCGCGAGGACTTCGAGCGGAAAGTCGCAAGCATTATGGAACACCTGCGCAACGACGGAATCGAGATAGCTGTCGGCCTTTCGTGGCGTGGCGAAGACTGCAGCGTCATGGAACAGTTCGACGAGGCAGACAAGCGCATGTACGAGGACAAGGCAGCGTTCTACCGCACCCACGACCGCCGCAAACCGCGATAGCGCTTTGCACGTTACAACGACCGTAGAACACAATCCCGCATTCGCCTCAGACGCGCAGCCTCACGCAAAAAAAAACGCCGCCCGCACTATGCGGACGGCGTTTCTTCCTTGCGCTGACAAGCGGCCGCGTTTAGCCGATGCTGCCCGTCGGATAAACGATCATGAGCAGCAGCAGGTCGACCAAGAACACGATAGCGAACACGATCGTGATGCGGTCGAGGTTCTTCTCGATGATGCTCGTGCCCGTCTGGCTGGAATAGACAGAGCTGGCGATGGCGTCAGAGATGCCAGTGCCCTTGCCAGAATGCAGCAAGATGAAGATGATCAGGCCCAGGCCGGAAATGACCAGGAGGGCAATGAGCAGAATCAAAAGCGGGTTCACGTTTTCTCCTCTAGTTCCTTCGAAAGCGCTGTGCGCTTGCGTCTGTGTTCACAAGCATATGATTATAGCCATTTCGTGCAACTTTACGCAAGCAGGCTTCCGCCGTCCATCTCCTTCGGCACAGAAAGTCCAATCATCTCAAGCAATGTCGGGGCCAGGTTGCAGAGCGCGCCTTCCTCCGGACGCAGCGCAAGCCCCCGACCTGCACAGTCGACCAAAATGCACGGCACGGGCGCGGTCGTGTGCGCCGTGTGAGGACTCCCGTCGGCTGCGAGCATTTTGTCCGCATTGCCATGGTCGGCCGTCACGAGCGCCACGCCATGTTTGCGCTCGAGCGCGGCAAGAACCTGCGAAAGCCCTGCGTCCACCGCCTCGACCGCTTGCACTGCAGCTGGGATGGACCCGGTATGGCCCACCATATCACAGTTCGCAAAGTTGACAATGTAAACGTCCGCTTCGTCCTCGTCGAGAGCATCCGCAAGCCTGCGCGCCACCTCGGGCTCGCTCATTTCGGGCTGGAGATCGTAGGTGGCAACCTTCGGGCTGGGCACGAGCACGCGTTCCTCCCCTGCCTTCGGCTCTTCGCGACCGCCGTTCAGGAAGAAGGTCACATGCGCATACTTCTCCGTTTCGGCAATGTGGTACTGACGAAGTCCCGCGTCCGCCAGCACATCCGCCAGCACGTTGTCCGGAAACTCCTTCGCGAACGCCACCGGCGCAGGAATGTCGGGGTCGTATTCCGTCAGGCATACGAAATGCACGTGCGGCCAACGCGGGCGCGCGAAGCCCTCGAAGCTTTCGTCCACCAGTGCGCGCGTGATCTGTCGTGCGCGGTCCGGACGGAAGTTGAAGAACACGACCGCATCCCCATCCTGCACTCCGCGCGCGTCGAGCGCGACCGGCTCTACGAACTCGTCGGTCACGTCGGCATCGTAGGAACGCTGCATGGCGTCTGCCGCGCTGCCTTCGAACAACGGCTCGGCGCACACGATAGACCGGTAGGCGCGCTCGACGCGCTCCCATCGGTTGTCGCGGTCCATCGCGTAATAGCGGCCTTCAACGCTTGCAATCTGCACGTTTGCGCCCGCCCCGTCGAACTCGGCCAGAAAACGCTGCAGCTCCTCGATGTAGCCTTTGCCGCTTTTCGGCGGTACGTCGCGCCCGTCCATGAAACAATGCACGCGTATATCGGAGACGCCCGCAGCGACTGCCGCGCGCACAAGCGCGTACAGATGCTCGTTGGACGAATGCACGCCGCCGTCGGAAACCAGGCCCATGAAGTGCAGCGCAGCGCCCGGCATCCGAGCAGCCTCGAACGCTTCGTTCAGCACGGCATTGTGCGCAAGCGACCCGTCTGCGCACGCACGGTTGATGCGCGTAAGCTCCTGGTACACGATACGGCCTGCGCCAATGTTCAGATGGCCGACCTCCGAGTTGCCCATCTGGCCGTCAGGCAGTCCGACTGCCTCGCCTGAAGCTTGCAACGTGGTATGCGAGCATTCAGCGAGCAAACGATCCAGGCAGGGAGTTTTGGCCTGGGAGATGGCATTGCCCTCTCCCGCCTCTGCCAGCCCAAAACCGTCCATGATCACCAGCAGGGCCGGAAGGTTAAACGCTTCGCGCGATACGGACGCCTGCGCGTTCATCGAATCCGCCGTCATGAGAGGCACGCCTCGACCAGCTGACGGAAGCTCGCTGCCTTCAGCGCCGCTCCGCCGATAAGGCCGCCGTCGATGTCAGGCTGGCAGATAAGGCCTTCGACGTTCTCGGGCTTCATGGAGCCGCCGTACAGCACACGCATGTTCTGCGCGGTCTCTTCGCCGAACAGCTCTGCTACCGTCGCACGCACGGCTGCACATACCTCTTGCGCCTGCTCGGGCGTAGCAGTGCGACCAGTGCCGATAGCCCAAATGGGCTCGTAGGCAACAACGGCGTCCTTCACCTCCACCGCATCAAGCCCGGCGAAGGCAGCGCGCACCTGAGCGCACACGTACTCTTCGGTCTCTCCCGCATCGCGCACCGCAAGGGACTCGCCCACGCATACGATCGGGGCGATACCGCCCGCAATGAGCGCACGCGTCTTCTTATTCACCATCTCGTCGGTTTCGCCGAACAGCGTGCGGCGCTCGGAGTGGCCGACGATGCAGTATTCGCAGCCGATCTCCTTGAGCATGGCAACGGAGATTTCGCCCGTGAACGCGCCTTCGGGCTCCCAGTGCACGTTCTGGGCGCCGACGGAAATCTTCACTTTGTCGAAGTCCAGCACGGTCTTTGCGGGCTTCAGGTCGACGAACGGCGGGCAGAGCACCACGTCGACGCCCTCCCATTCCTTGTCGTACTGGTTAGAAATGTCCTGCGTGAGGACCACGGCCTCGGCAACGGTCTTGTTCATCTTCCAGTTGCCGGCCATCATTTTTTTACGGGTCATGTCGTTCCTTTCGGTTTGGACGATCCAAGGGACACGAACATGCAGCGAAATGCACCTCTTGCATGCCCCTATCCCGAAATGCGCAGGGAAACACCTCCGTTCAAGAACGAGAGAGCCCGCGCGCTTCCAAACGAAAACATGCCCTGCCGCCCGAGCGAGCGGCAGGGCATCCAATCTACTTCAAAGCTTCCACGCCAGGGAGCGCTTCGCCCTGGACAAGCTCCATCGACGCGCCGCCGCCGGTCGAAATGAAGGTCATCTGGTCGGCGAGGCCGAACTTGTTGACCGCGGCAACCGAATCGCCGCCGCCGATGATCGTATCCGCTTCCGCATTCGCCGCCACGGCTTCGGCAACCGCCTTAGTGCCCGCCTCGAACGCTTTCATTTCGAACACGCCCATAGGGCCGTTCCAGAAGACAGTCTTCGCCTGGGCGATAGCCTCTGCGTACACCGTCGCAGTCTCCGGACCGATATCCAGCCCCATCATGTCCGCAGGGATCGCGTCGACGGACACGGTCTGCGTCCGCGCATCCTCGGCGAACGCGTCCGCTACGACCACGTCGGTCGGCAGCAGGATACGGCATCCGGCAGCCTCCGCGCGCGCAAGCGTTTCAGCCGCGCGCTCGACCCAGTCCTCTTCTTTAAGCGACGTGCCCACCTGCTTGCCCTGAGCCAGCAGGAACGTGAAGCACATGCCGCCGCCGATCACCAGCACGTCGCACTTCTCGATAAGCGCGTCAATGACCTTGATCTTGTCGGAGACTTTCGAGCCGCCCAAAATGGCCAAGAACGGACGCTTCGGGTCTTCCAGCATGCCCGTGAGCGTACCGACTTCGTTCAGCATGAGATAGCCGGCATACGCAGGCAAAAGCTCCGCGACGCCCGCCGTGGACGCATGCGCACGGTGCGCCGTGCCGAACGCGTCGTTGACATAGACTTCCCCGAGCGCAGCGAGCGCACGGCAGAAATCGGGGTCATTCTTCTTCTCGCGCTTATCGAAGCGCAGGTTCTCGAGCAGAAGCACCTGGCCGTCCTCGAGCGCTGCAGCCTTCGCCTGCGCATCTTCGCCCACCGTGTCGGACGCGAACGCGACCGGTGCGCCCAAAAGCTCGGAAAGGCGCTCGGCTGCCGGAGCAAGGGTGTACGCTTCTTCGAAGCCTTCGCCCGACGGACGGCCGCGATGGCTCATGAGGATGACGCGAGCACCTGCGTCCACCAAATACTGGATGGTGGGAAGCGCCGCGCGAATGCGCGTGTCGTCAGTGACGACACCATCTTTGATGGGCACGTTGAAATCCACGCGGACAAGCGTCCGCTTGCCGGCAACGTCCGCTTGCTCGACGGATTTGACGTCAGCCATGAAACCTCCTTACAGAAGAGAGCCCGCACCGCCCGAGGCGAACGCCACGGCCTCAGTGCGGGCTGAGTGCGAGAATGCCCCGACCTTGCAGGCCCCCGCTCTGTCAGCGAGGGCTTTCCTGGTGACGAAGATCGCCGCGAAGGAAGGCTGCGGCTGGCCTTACGGCCGCCGCAGCCTTCATGAACGGCGAGATTCGGTGTCAGGGAAGGCCGCAGCGTCGAGTATTCCGCCGTTCGGAAGAACGGCGGAATGAATTACAGCATGATCTTCGCGAGGTCGCGGACGCGGTTGGAGTAGCCCCACTCGTTGTCGTACCAGCTGATGACCTTGATGAAGTTGCCTTCGCCGCCCATGACCATAGTCAGGCCGGAATCGAAGATGGAGGAATGGGCGTCGCCCACGATGTCGATGGAAACGATCGGGTCGGTCTGGTACTCCAGGATGCCCTTCAGCGGACCCTCCGCAGCAGCCTTCATGGCAGCGTTGATCTCTTCGACGGATGCTTCCTTCTCAAGCTCCACCGTGAGGTCGACCATGGAGCCGTCCGGCGTGGGAACGCGGGTAGCGAAGCCGTCCAGTTTGCCCTTGAGCTCAGGCAGGACCAGGGAGACCGCGCGAGCAGCGCCCGTGGTAGTCGGGATCATGGACAGTGCGGCAGCGCGCGCACGGCGCAGGTCCTTATGCGGCAGGTCCAGGATCTTCTGGTCGTTGGTGTACGCATGGATGGTGTTCATGAAGCCGCGCTTGATGCCGAAGTTGTCCATGAGGACCTTCGCGACCGGAGCCAAGCAGTTCGTGGTGCAGGAAGCGTTGGAGACGATGTGATGCTTCTCCTTGTCATACTGGTCGTCGTTGACGCCCATGACGATGGTGATGTCTTCGCCCTTGGCCGGGCAGGTGATAATGACCTTCTTGGCGCCTGCGGCAATGTGCTTGCTGGCCAGTTCGCCGGTCTTGAAGATGCCGGTGGACTCGACCACGATGTCGACGCCCAGCTCGCCCCACGGCAGGTTCTCCGGATCGCGCTCGGAGAGGACCTTCACGGCCTTGCCGTCGGCCACGAAGCCGTCTTCGGTGACCTCGACGGTCTCGAAGGCACGGCCGTGGACGGAGTCGTACTTCAGCAGGTGCGCCATGGTCGGGATGTCGCCCAGGTCGTTGACGGCGACCACTTCGAGCTCGGGGTCCTTGCACATAGCGCGGTACACCAAGCGCCCAATGCGCCCGAACCCGTTGATGCCTACCTTCGTTGCCATGTTGTCTCCTTTCGCAAGGGAGGCGTTCCTCCCGTTTCGACGTAGCAGCGCGCACGCGCGCACGGTACACGATTATTGTACCGCGGGAACGGGCAGGAATACGGCACATCGGCGGACGCGTGAAAGAGCGGGCAAACGCACGGGCGCAGATGGAATCCTGCGCGCACTTTCGCACGAAATGCCCGCGCCAAAACGGCAAACGAGATTTCCTGCCTACGAAATCTCGGCTGCCATCTGCTCGATGCGGCGGACGCGGTGATAGACCGCGGACTTCGACAGCGGCGGGTTCGCCCGCTCCCCCAGCTCCTTGAGCGTGGCGTCCGGATAGGACACGCGCAAGGAGATGTACTCCTGCAGCGCAGGCGGCAGGTTCTCCAGCCCGTGCTCGGCCACCACCTTATGGATGGCCATGATCTGCTCGACGGAGGACTGCGCACTTTTCGCCTGGTTCGCCAGCTCGGCGTTCACCCGACGGTTCACGTCGTTGCGGACGCTTTTGATGACCCGCTCGTTTTCCATGGCGAGCGCCGCCTGGTGCGCTCCCACCAGCGCCAGGAACTCCGAAATGGCCGAACCGCTCTTGAGATAGACCGTCCACGACGAGCGGCGCGACATGATGCGCGCGCCGATACCGCGCTCTTCCAGCAGCGCCACGATGCCGCGCGCGAGGTCTTCGGACTCAAGCGTCATTTCGAAGTGAAAGTCGCCACGCGGGTTGGAAATGAACCCGCTGCCCAGGAACGCCCCGCGAAGGTACGCCGCCGTGCAGCACTGCTTCTCCACCAGGTGCGGATCGATGCCCATCTCCAAGCCCGTAGCCGACAGCACGCCCGCATCGTGCAGCGCCGCATCCAGCCCTGGCTGCATGGGGAGCACAATCAGGTAGTTCGGCGTCTTATGGAGCACCGAACGTCGGACCGTAAGCTCGGTCTTGAGCTGATAGATCTGATGGAGCAGCTTGATGATAAGGCGCGCGACGCTCGGCACGTCGGTAGCAAGCTCGACACGATAGCGCCCCGTGCCGCCGAACATGAGCGTTCCCTCCGTCCGCACGAGCGCTGCCAGCACCGCTTTGTCACAGTGCGAGCAAACAGGCGGCACGCGCGTGAGCTCTTCTTTTACTTCCGCCGTGAACGACATAGCTTGATCACTCCTGCGAACGCGTCGCGCAAAGTCTGCGGGTCATGCCACGTGGGGTGCAGCGGGTCCACCAAATTGCGCGCGATCACGAGAGGACCGCGCGACTGGATGCGCTTCGCCATCTGGTAGTCGATGCGAACAGGTCGGATATTGGGATTGACCCCTGGACCGGACAAATCTGCCTCCGCTCCGCCGCCTTCGCGGCCGGTCGCCTCGTCGAGGACTTCAGAGAGGCTCTCCCGCGCACGCAACGGTCGCGGCGTGTGAACGAGCGTGTAGTCCACCAGACCGTCCATGCCATGGTCGAACAGCGCCTGCACATGCTCTTCGGCGGAAAGGCCCCAGGTTTCGCCCTGCATGTCGGCAAGACTGCACACGAACACCGTATGCCCCTGGGAACGGCGAATGGCGTCCACGATGCCGGGGACGAGCAGGTTGGGAATAATGGACGTGAACAGCGAGCCGGGACCGAGCACGATGAGGTCGGCCTCTTCTATTGCGTCCACCGCAGGTTGATAGGCGGCAACGTCCGTTTCCTTAAGCCATGCATGCTCAAGTGCGGTGTTCGAATGGCACGCCTTTGCCTGGCCTTCGATCGTGCGCCCGTCCCGCGTTTTCGCGCAGAGCACGATATTGTCGAGCGTGGAGGGATAGACGTGGCCGCGGCAATGCAGCAAGTCCTCGCAGATTTCGATGGCCGCCGGGAACGAGCCGGTAGCGTCCTCGAGCGCGGAGAGCATGAGGTTGCCGAGCGTATGGTTGCGCGCGAACTCGAAACGGTAGCGGAACGCGCGCGTGAGCGGATCGTGCTGGTCGCCCGCGAATGCAACCAAGCATTTCCTGATGTCGCCAGGAGGCGTGACATGGGCTTCCTCACGTAGGATGCCAGTGGAGCCGCCATCGTCCGCCATGGCGACGATGGCGGACGTTTCAACGCCCATAGACAGCAGCGTCTTGATGGACACGGGCGCACCCGTGCCACCTCCGATCACGACCGCGCGCGGAGGACGCCGCACGAAATGGCGCGTCTCCGGCGACAAGGTCTCGCGGATACGCTCGAATGCGGCAGTCTGCGTCGGGTCTATAGAAAACGGGTGCCGCATGGCTACTTCGCCGCCTTCTCGGTTTCAGCGAGCGAAAGGTCGCGATGCGCGATGCTCACGCGGTAGCCGCGGCTCTTCAGGTAGTCGCCCGTTGCCTCGGCGAGCGCCACGCTGCGATGCTGGCCGCCCGTGCAGCCGACGGCGATGGCCAGCTGCTGTTTGCCCTCCGCGACGTAGCCGGGCATGACGCAGTCCAGAAGCGCACGCCATCGCTTTTGGAACTCTTCGGTCTCAGAGCGGCACATGACGTAGTCGCGCACGGCCGGGTCAAGGCCGGTAAGGTGGCGCAGCTCCGGGTCGTAGTACGGATTCGGAAGGAAGCGCACGTCGATGACGATGTCCGCGTCAAGCGGCGCACCGTGCTTAAAGCCGAACGAGTAGACCGTCACTGCCAGGCCTTTGCGCTCCTCTTTCGTGGAGAACAGGGACTTCAGCTGCGCGCGCAACTGCTGCGGAAGCATGTCCGTCGTGTCGATGACGACCCACGCGGATTCGCGCAGGTTGAACAGCAACGAGCGTTCACGCTGGATGCCTTGGACGATGGTCATGCCGTCATCGCAGAGCGGGTGGCGACGACGGCTGGACTTGTAGCGCGCGATGAGCTTTTCGTCCGCCGCGTCCAGAAAGACGACACGGTAGTCGATGCCCGCTTCGGTCAGACGGTCGAGCTCCGTTTCGAGCGAAGAGAAGAAATCGCGATTGCGCGCGTCGCACACCGTGGCAATACGACGGTGCGTCGACTTGCCCTCCGGGCTGTCCGCAAGGTCAAGAAGCGACGGGAGCAAGCGTGCAGGCAGGTTGTCGACGCAGAAGTAGCCCAAGTCCTCGAACGTGTGGATAGCCTCGGTGCGGCCCGCACCGCTCATGCCCGTGATGATGACCAGATCGGGCGCTTCTTCGCCCGACCGCGACGTCGCGGCTGCATTCATGGTATCGCTCATGCTGGCTCCTTCCCTTCGTCTTCGCCCACCGCGAAGACGCGAGCGGCTGCTTCGGTCTCGGCGGCTTCCCCGCGCTGCCCGTTCGCCGCGCGCCCTCCGCTGGCGGCGCGCGCATTCGAGGTGTCATTATACTGCGCAAGCACGGCCACGAGCTCTTCGGCCACTTCGTCCGGCACGACGCGCGCCGCCTTGATTTCTTCGAGCGTTGCCTGGCGAAGGTTCTTGAAGCTCTTGAAGGCTTTGAGCAGTGCTTTTTTGCGCACGGGCCCCAGTCCCGCCACGCCGTCGAGGATGCTTGCCGTCATGCCCTTGCCGCGCAGCTCGCGGTGGAACGTGATGGCGAAACGGTGCGCCTCGTCGCGAATCTGCTTCACCAGGTAAAGGGACGCCGAACCGCCCGGCAGCACGACCGGACCGGTGTCCTGCCATGGGACGAACAACTCCTCGTCTCGTTTTGCCAAACCGCACAGCGCAATGTCGTCGATGCCCATCTCCTCGAACATGTCGATAACGGCATTGAGCTGTGGCAGACCGCCGTCGAGGATGATGAGGTCGGGCTTTTTGCCGAAGCGTTCGTCCGCCATGCGCTCCGGGCGGTAACGGCGGCGCATGACCTCCTGCATGGACAGAAAATCGTTCGCCTCGTCGAGCGGCGTCTTGATCTTGAAGCGGCGGTACTGGCTTTTGTCGGGGCGCCCCGCGGTGAACACCACCATGGACGCCACCGTGTACGAACCGTGGATGGTCGAAATGTCGAAGCATTCAATGCGCATCGGCGGCTCGTCAAGGGCCAGGGCGCTTTCTAGCTGCAGTAACGCGTCGTTCACGCGTTTGTCCTCGTAGTTCGTGCGCACCTTATAGCGCATGAGCGTGTGCTCGGCGTTGCGCTCCGCCATCTCCAGAAGTTCGCGCTTTTCGCCCTTCTGAGGGGCCGAAAAGCGGACTTTCGCACCGTGGGCGGACTCGAGGCGTTCGGTAAGCCACTCCTCCATGACCTCGACGTCCTCGGGAAGCGCGCGCACGATGACCTCGTGGGGAATGGACGTCGTCGCATCGTAGTAGCGCAGAAGGAAGTTGTGGAGCAGGTCGTCGTCGGGGACGTCCTTGCCGCGATTGAGGACGAACTCGTTGCCGTTGATGACGCGCCCTTCGCGAATCATGAACACGTGGACGCCCGCGATGGTCTCTTCGCGGAAAATGCCCACGACGTCGGCGTTCAAACGGCGCGACGATACCGCATGCTGGCGGTCGGAAAGCGCGTTGATGGTATCGATGCGCTGCTTGACGCGCGCTGCGCGTTCGAAATCGAGCTCCGCGGCCGCCTCTTGCATCTCTTCGGTCAGCTCGTCGATGAACTCCTGGTGATTGCCCGCGAGGAACCGCTCCACCCGACGTACGTTCTGCCGGTATTCCTCCGGCGTTATCTGGCCGCAACAGGCGCCGGGACCCAGCCCGACATGCGCGTCGAAGCATGGGCGCACGTCATGGGAAAGCAGGGCGAGCTCGTCTTTTTCCAAGCGGCGTTTCAGCTGGCGCCAGTCTGCGCATTTTGCCGAGCAGACGGGCACGACTTTGCGCGCAATGTCGATCAGCTCGCGCGCGGCGCGGCTGTCCGTGTACGGCCCGAAATACCGCGTGTCGGAGCGGTGCTTTTCGCGCGTGTACTTAATGGCCGGAAAGACGTCGCCTTTCGTGAGCGCGATGAACGGGTAGCTTTTGTCGTCTTTGAAGTCTGCGTTGAAGAACGGTGCATACTGGTTGATAAGGTTCTTCTCGAGCACAAGGCTTTCATGCTCGTTCTGCGTCACGATGTACTCGAAGGAGTCGATCTGCTCCACGAGCAGCGGAATCTTCGCCCGCTCGTCCTGGAAGTTCACGTAC
Source organism: Candidatus Aveggerthella stercoripullorum (assembly GCA_018712955.1). Lineage (GTDB taxonomy): Bacteria > Actinomycetota > Coriobacteriia > Coriobacteriales > Eggerthellaceae > Aveggerthella > Aveggerthella stercoripullorum. The sequence continues at coordinate 5,556 of DVGB01000071.1, read as the reverse complement.
TGGCGCATGCGCGCACGAAGCTGCTTTGCTTTGCCTACGTAAATAACCTGGCCAGACGCGTCTTTCCAAAGGTAAACGCCCGGCTCGGCGGGCACGTTTGCAAGCTGCTGTTTGATTTCTTCGAGTGTTGCCATGGGGGAAGTATACCGGATGCTCGCTACGATACGCCCGGGAGCGTGGAGACTCGATGTCGCATCGTGTTTAATCCAAAGCGTCAGCCACCTCCAGCATTTCCCTGCGCACAATCCGGGCGCAGGCCGTCGACATCCCCTCCCACGCACAATCCGCGACCGAAAACGTGAAAAATAACGCGCAGAATTCACGTTTTCGGTCGCGGATTTGCGAGACGAGAGGCAAGCCAAGCGTCGTACAACGAGGAGACGCGAGGGATATAAGGCGATTGCGGTTCTATGAACAACGCCTTTGGGGAAAACGAAATCCGTCAAGAGAAATCAACGTGAATACCTGCGCTGAGACCGCGCGACCAGCCGCAAGTTTGCTTTCTTTTTCCGCAATGCTGTCGGATTGCGGAATGCCGAACCCTTTCAACAAACGTGAAAATCCGGCGGCATCCATTACGTCGCCGTACGTAAACCGAACAATAGGCATTCCGTACACCGAAAGCCGAGATTCCCTTTGGCGCTCGTCGGCAAGAACCCTCAAGGCACTTCTCCCGCCTCGAACGGCTTCGTCAGAATACTTTACAAAGCCGTCGAATTCCCCGATTGCATACGAGCCATCCTCTCGCAACCAAAGAAAGTCGACACGATATGAATGAACGGGGTCAATCGGATTCGGCAGCTCAACCTGCAATTCGGGAAGCGCGAAACCGAGTTCAATCATCTTTGCACGTGCTAAAGACTCTCCTGCACTTTCACTTCTGCCGTCAGCGTACAAAAGAGTTCGCAAAGCCTTCCGAGCTCCCGTGCGGTGTTTGCCGCGCTCCTGGAATGTCTTTGCGAGATCACGGCGGGACACCACGCCCGAATGCAGCGCCGCATCAGCGACCGAAAGTGCATGCCCAAAATCCATCGACCGCATGCAATCGAACACGGTCAAAGGAAGCGAAGTAACGCGCAAGCCGTCGACGACCTCGCACGCAACATTCGCCACAACATGCCTTCTAACCCCGCGCGTGGAGCGAGATCGATTCTCTGGCGAAGTAGCCACGTGCACTTCTCTCATGCGGTCGAACGATAACGGAAGGCCCCATGCCACCGCAGCAGAATCACGGCAAAACACCCAATCAGGGTGCAGTCTCTGCAGTGCCCTCATCGTATGGAGCGACCGCTGCCTGTCGTTGAGGCATTCCCAATGCTCAGTCCGCGCATAAACCCCCGCCGCCGGACAAACCACCTTGCCGGAGCGTAGATAGTGCCGCAGGCTTTCTCGCACACGAGGGTCTTCGACCACAAGACAGGACTGAGCCTGCTCGGCCTCTAAGAACGATTCCAACCATCGGTTATCAAAACGCATGGAGTACCCCCGATACTAAGGGCAATGAGCACAACAGACGGTGGCAAGCATTATCCTGCGAAGGCAGCTCGTGCGCAGACGCCTAGGCTGAGAAGCAGGAATAAAACATCTAGAGCTTGCCTCTTAACAGCTGTCGGCATTCACACATGGACCTTGGCGGGTGCGCTTGCAAACAAGGCGCAGCGAGATTGACGGACACGGCGCATAGGCTGGCAGAGTGCGAGCGAAGTCGACAGAGCACGAAACAGGAGATCAGCACAGATTCGCGACCGATTCCGTGAAAACAAGCATCTAGTATTGACGGAAACGGTCGCAGATTTGCGTCAGCTGGTACCGGAAGGGACTATGCCGGATAGTGCTAGCCGCTACAGTGCCGAAAGACCTGTCGTCATCGGCGACTCATTCGTCGGGCATTCCGTCGCCATCGATGACACATTCGTCCAGCGTTCTGCCCCCATCGGCGGCTTCCTTATCGATTGCCTCGTCATCGAGCGCAAACTGACGTTCGGCCGCTTCGCGCAAAGTACGGGCTTCCTCGAACTTCGCCTGCATGGTCGGGTTGTTTTTGGTCAGGCGCTTGATGGTGAGGTCCTGGGCTTTGTCGTTCGCAAGGCGAAGGTTCCGCTCGCTGCCGAGCAGCGCTTCCTTGATCTTGTTCAGATGATCGATGGACTTGTCGATTTCGTCGATAGCGGTCTGGAACCGACGGCTCGCCAGTTCGTAGTTGCGCCCAAAGCGTGCCTTGAAGTCCTCCATCTGCTCTTCGAAGTGCGTTACGTCGATATTCTGACTGCGCACCTGCGCGAGCTCCGCCTTGTACGTCAGCGCGGACAGCGAGGCGTTGCGCAGGATAGAGATGATCGGAATGAAGAACTGCGGACGCACGACGTACATCTTCTCATAGCGGTACGACATGTCGACGATGCCTTCGTTGTACAGTTCGCTCTCCGGCTCTAGCAGCGTGACCAAGACCGCATATTCGCAATTCTTCTTGCGGCGGTCAGCGTCCAGCTTTCTCAGGAAGTCCTCGTTCTTATGTCGATGCGTGCTTTCGTCGCTTTCGTTCTTCATCTCGAACATGATGGAGACGACCTCGTTGCCGTCGTCGTCAAGCTCCCGGAAAACGTAGTCGCCCTTCGTGCCGTCCACCACGTCGTTGTCCTTTTCGAAGTACGCACGCGGAAACGCCGTGGCACGGAGCTTGTTGAACTCCGTTTCGCAGTGCTGCTCCAAAGACTCTCCCACCATCTTGGTGGACAGACGTGCTTTCATGTCCTTCACGCGAGCGATCTCTTCGTCCTTGAAAGCAATAATCTCGTCCTTCGCCTTGAGTTTTGCAGCCATCTCCTCTCGCAAAGCGCTCGCTTGCTGCTGGCTTTCTGCCTGGGCGATCTGCATCTGGGCGGCCAGCGCATCGCGCTCTTTCTCCGCCGACGTCCGCGCCTGCGCAACGGCAAGCTCTTGCTGGCTGGCAAGCGCCGCCTTCTGAGTTTCGAACGCAGTAGCCTGTGACTTCAACTGCTGTTCGTGCGCTTTTGCCGCCTGCGCCAACTGCGCCCGGTACGATTCCTGCTGCTGTGCGAGCTGCTTCTGGTACGCCTCCTTTTCCAAGGCCAGTTGCTTCTGATAGGAGCTTTGTTCCTGGGCGAGCTGCTGCTTGTACGATTCGGCTTCCTGGGAAAGGCGAAGCTCCTGCGCTTGCAGCTCAAGCCGATGCGCTTCCGCTGCCTGCTCCAACTGCTGGGTGAGCTGGGCAATGCGCGCTTCGCGCTCCGACGTGGCATCAGCAAGGGCCTTCTCCCGTTCGGCCTGCGCCACGCGGTCGACCGCGTCTTTTTCCGCCGAGACCTTCTCCAGCGTTGCCGTGAGCTGGGCGATACGCTCCTGCGCCTGTGAAAGCGCCAGCTGAGACTCTTCTTTGTAAGCGTCCAGGTCTTTGCGCGCAGCGGCTTGCACCTGTTCAAGGCGCTCCTGAGCAGCGCCCCTCACTTGCGCAAGCTCCTTGCGCGCAGCGTCGGCCGACTGCTCGAGCTCCTTGCGTGCGCGCTCTTTTTCCAGCGCAAGCTGCATACGCGCTTTGTCGTTCGCCTCTGAAAGCTCTTGGCTGGCGCGCGCCTGCGTTTCCGCAATCGCAAGCTGCACTGCCTGCTGCCGGGCTTTTTCCATGAGCTGCTCACGGTGCGAAAGCTCTTTTGCGAACTCGGCATCCCGCACCTGGCTGAGAATCTGGGCGTAGCCGGATTCATCCACCTGGAATACAGTGCCGCACTGTGGGCATTTGATCTGGCTCATGCGCTGCTCCTCCTGAAGGTTCATAGGCGTGGCGTCTGCGGCGGTAAACACCGCCGCATTGAGGACGGCTGGTCTGAAAGGTCGTTCGGACGGAAATGCCGCTTTGCAGAAAGCGCAGTTCCGTCAGGCAAACAAGGTCGGGCTCAAACCGGATGCTGACGTTTTCGACCACTCTACCACGCAGCCCCGGGAAGAATCAGGCTGGCATGCGCAATCGTGCGCAATACCGTGAAACGAACACATGTTCGCTTATACTGCTTTGGAAGCGCGAGACCGTATGGCTGCGGGCGCAACGAAATGGAAGCGTTCGAAATCCCATGCCGCATACATGGAGCAATGAAAACGCTCGAAACCATAAACCGTGGACGCTGCGAAATGTCATCGTGCGGCGCACTCCTGCAAACCTGTCATGCGCAAAGGGCGAACCCTGCTGACAGACGACAGCACTTCGAGCCCCGAAGGCGTTGAGCACCTCGAGGACCTTGCCGCAGAACGCGACACCGTGCCGCTGCCCGGCGTGGGGTGCAAGCCCGTATCACAGCCCAACATGGGACAGCCTGTACCGCTGCCCTGCGCGGGGTGCAAAACCGTACCGCAGCCCTGCGCGGGACGTAATCCCGCGCCGCAGCCCAACATGGGACGCAAGCTCGTTGCGCAGTCCAGCGTGGGGCTCAAAGCCGCTTTGCGCTCTCCTGGCATGGCGCGTGAATCGATTTTGCGCTTTCGCAGCAAGTTTGGGAATTTATTGGTTCTGATCCAGGCGTTTTCAGCAAGTTTGGGAGTTTATTGGTCTTCTTTGACCTCGAATCGGACCAACATCCTCCCAAACTTGCCGCGAAGTCGGGATTTCGGTTCTCGCGGTTGAGCGGGTGAGATAACGGACAGGCGAACCCGGCTGCGCTCCGGGCAATTGGAAGAAATCGGCAGCGCGAACGTCAGGAATGTCCTCGACAGCAGGCGGGCTTCAGGCGATGGACATGAGGCGCGGTGTCGCGATTTTGCACATCGATAGACTGGCGGGCGAAAAGGACGGGAGTGGGACGCGAAAAGACCTGTTAGATGCTTCTTGCGGCAATCGGGCGACTGGCATGGAAGCATTCGAAGGCAGCCCGCAACAAGGCGCATCGCCTGGTGGCGCGACAGCTTGCAAGCTGCTTGCCGCCTGCCGCCAAGGACGCCCGCTCATTGTTACATACCCTTTAAGAACGCGTTAACCGGCATACGAGCGCACACCACGCACCCTATAATGCAACCGTTTTCACATTACGCTCTACCTTAGGAGGTCCCATGAGCTACGTCCAGAGGGTCATCGAGCAGGTCAAGGCGAAGAACGCCAACGAGCCTGAGTTCATTCAGGCTGTCACCGAGGTGTTGACCTCCCTCGAGCCCGTTATCGAGGCCAATCCGCAGTACGAAGCTGCCGGCATCCTCGAGCGCATCGTCGAGCCGGAGCGCGTGGTCATGTTCCGCGTGCCGTGGGTTGACGACTCCGGCAAGGTCCAGGTCAACCGTGGTTTCCGCGTGCAGTTCAACAGCTGCCTTGGCCCCTACAAGGGCGGCCTGCGCCTGCATCCGTCCGTAAACCTGGGCATCATCAAGTTCCTGGGCTTCGAGCAGATCTTCAAGAACAGCCTCACCACCCTGCCCATGGGCGGCGGCAAGGGCGGCTCCGACTTCGACCCGAAGGGCAAGTCCGACATGGAGGTCATGCGCTTCTGCCAGTCCTTCATGACCGAGCTGCAGCGCCACATCGGCGCTGACACCGACGTGCCGGCCGGCGACATCGGC
>DVGB01000070.1 GCA_018712955.1 Candidatus Aveggerthella stercoripullorum | reverse complement strand
CGCCACCGTGTCAGCGGCGACGGTCGTGTAGGCCGTGCCCAGATGAGGAGCGGCGTTCACGTAGTAGATAGGGGTAGTGAACGAATAGGTTCCTTTGCTCATGGATGTCCTTTCCAGCGGTCGGACGAATGGTGCCCTCCCGCAAGCCCTGGGGCCCACGGCGCATGATGCCGCTCCCCGTGTTGGATGGTCCGCCGTGCGCGGCAAACGCAGTGCGCGCAGCCGTTCCATGATACACCAAGCCAGAACCGAACCAGTTCCAAGCCCGCACCTCTGCACCACGGGAAACCGGGCCTCTCCGAAGCCTTCGAAGCGTCTTACGCTTCGAGATCCTCCACTGCCAAGACAATCAACGCAGCTCCATCATCGGTCTCCGGAAAACGATCGGCAAAGAGGCCAGCAGCCTCTTTGGAGGTCAGCATGCATTCTTCAGCCGACCGTTTTCCACGCTCAAGTTCAGAAAGCAGCGTTTGCTCCGCTTCGATTCGCTCGTAATCGCGAATGTCCAGCACAGCGGAGCGACCTCTCCCGTTTTTCGTCAAATGCACCGGAAACCCAGCCGATGCCTCATCGAGCATTTGAAATATCCCCTCGTCAGATTCGTTCATAAAGCAGAATCCTGTCTCTCGGCATCGATTTTCGCACAAACGGATAGAGAGCGCTCGGTAACAACGTCGACAGAAGCCCCAAATCTACGTTCTATGCAGGACAGAAAAACCTCTGCGCTCAGCCGCGAGAACGAAGGGCCCGTTTCCGGGCAGAGGTCGATGTCGCTCGATTCGGTAGCCTCGCCACGCGCACGGAATCCAAACAGGTAGACACGCGCAATATCATGCCGAGGAGCAATCTCCCCCACGACTTGCCGAATTGCATCAGAAGCAACCATGGCGTGCCCCTATCCAATAAAATCCCTATCGTTGCGATGCACCATGCGACGCCTCAATCCGTCATCGCGCTGAGAGGGCCATCCCGCAGAGAGAATCCGATGCACGCATATGCGCCAAACCAGCTGCTAGACAATGAATGCTCGGAGCGACCGGCCCACAAGGCGCCCTTGGGCTCACTCCGCAAAGCGCTTGCAGTCGCGTGCGAGCTCGGCCAGGAAACCCCCGCCCAAAGCCGCGAGGCAGCGGTACTCTTCGCTGCGGCTCTCGGCTATGACCTGATCCATGAGCTCAGGAAGCCACGCAAGCGCATGTTCGCGTGCGAAGCTCGTGATCCGACGCTGCCAGAGCACGACGTCTGCCGCGGATGCATCGCCCGCTTCTTCGTCTGCGCTATCCGCCATGGAAGCGCCACCCGCTTCCCTGCCTGCGCTGCCTGCTGCCGGTGATCCTTCCACCTTTTCGCCAGCATTGTCGGCTTCCGCGCGACAGCGCAGCGCCTCGCCCCAGCTTGCGTAGAGATAGGCCAGGAACTCGAACTCCGTGCCCATGCTGTCGCACGGCTCCGTGCGCGCATGTACCGGGCGGACGCGCGCTTCGTTCATCTGCCGCTCCACATCGACCGTCACCCGCGTGCGAAACAGGTTCGGCACGTCGGTGCGCTGAGCCTTGCGGTGCAGGAACGCGCTTTCGTACGGCCAGATGGGCACTTCGGCTCCGGGCGCCAGGAACAGTCGGCTGTACTCGCGCCGCAATGCCGCATGGTCGATGCAGGAGAACGCCACCCGGCATGATTCAACATGGCCGGCATCGCACGGAACGCCGCACGCGTCCTCCCAGCTTGCCTGCCAATCGGCGAGAAACGTCCCGTCGACCAACGCGGACGCAAGCTTTTCGTCCTCCGGAAACCGAAACACCGCCGCCAGAAGCGACGCCAAATCCGACATGCCTACCGCACGGCGAATGCCTTCTTCAAGCCGATCGTCCATACCATACCCCCTGAATCGCTCGTCCCCATCATTCTCTCCAACCGACGAAGCGGCGCAGGGCTCCCGCGCTTTCTTCGCGTCAACCGCCCTGCCAACCGCAACTCCGCGACAGAACCCGACCGCGCGAGGGAGGGACGACCGTCGGATTCTGCCGCGAAGTGCGGGCGCAGCCAGATGCAGCCGCGCCCGCTCGAACTTTCTTTAAATCAGGTAGTACGTGTTCGGTTCCGTGCCCGCATCCTCGCGCAGCTTCTCGTACTCGCGCCCGGCGATAGCCTGACTGATCTCGGAGTCCGGATCGTCCAGGTCGCCCCAGTAGCGTGCGCGTCCTGGACAGAGCTGCATGCACGCCGGCACTTCGCCTCGGTCGATCAGGTTCATGCAGAACGTGCATTTCTCCACGACGCCGCGCTGGTGCTGCGGCGCGTCCGCCTCGCCGACCACGACGTCCAGGTAATATTCGGGATCGTCTTCGATCATCGTGCGCACGCCCTCGTACGGGCACGCCATGATGCACGAGCGGCACCCGATGCACAGGTCGGGGTCGACCCACACGATGCCGTCATCGCGCTTCTGCGTCGCACCCGTCGGGCAGACATGCAGGCACGACGGGTTGTCGCAGTGCTGGCAGGCGGTCGGCTGATAGCTCAGCGAGAGATTCGGCCATGTGCCTTCCGCCATGTCGGGAATGTCGCCGCCGCTCGAATAGACATGGTTGTAGATGACGCCTTTCGGCAGGTTGTTCGCCATCTTGCATGCCACCGAGCATGTCTGGCACCCAAAGCAGCGCCTGGTATCGATAGCCATTCCGTATCGAGTCATCGCCTATTCCCCCTGCATCTTCTCAAGCCCAACAGCCACGTCAAAGAACGGCTGATTGGCGCAAAAGCCATTCATTTCCATGGTGGTCAGATCCGAATAGTTGCCATCGATGTAGTCATCCGCAGACCAGCCTTTCGGAATGATCAAAACGCCTTGCGGAACGTTGGGCATAACCTGGGTCTTGACGACCACGTACCCGCGATCGTTGAACAGCCGAACCGTATCTCCCGTCTCGATGCCATTGCTGCTGGCGTCCTCGACGCCGATTTTCACGCAAGGCTCTGCATCGTACTCCCTGAACATCTCCACATTGCCCCATTGCGTGTGCGTTCGGAACTTCGGTTTTTCGCTCATAAGCTGGTAAGGATACTTCTGCCGTATTTCGCTGTCCGGCCACACCTCAAGCGGCGGCTCCCAATACGGCAATCGTTCTTTCGAGAGATCCCATCTTTCCCGGAAGGGATTCGAAGCGGTGGGATTTTCGATGTAGAATTCTGCACGACCGGATGCGGTACCGAACCTTCCACCCTTGTAGGCAATGTGCGGTTCATCGGAGATTGTGCGAATCGCCTTTTTCTCCTTGAGGCTTTCGTAGCTGATTCCCCGTTCGCGCGCGTCATCGGTGTCGAAAAGCATGCGGAACCATGACTCGGATGTGAAGTTGAAGTCGTCGCCGCGGCCGAGCGCCGTTGCCAAGAGCTGGAAGATTTCAAAGTCCGGCTTGCTTTCATACAAAGGCTCGATCGCTTTATCGTTCATGAGAACGTAGGGATGGTGCGCACCTCGACCGTACACGTCCTCGTACTCGAACCAGTGGCACACCGGAAGCAGGATATCCGCCCACTTGCATGTATCGGTCATCCTGATGTCCGCCACGACAATCAGTTCAAGAGTGTTCAGCCATTCGATCACTTTCTGGCGTTCAGTCAAATTGACGAGGAAGTTTGCTGAATGGGCGTACATCGAACGGAGCTTGAATGGCTTCCCGTTGTACGTACCCTCTTCAAGCACGCGAGGTAGGTTGGAGCATGCCACGGTCGGACCGGCCCCCGGCGATGCCACGTTGGTCGACTCCCTGATGTTGAGATAGCCCGTGGGCGCCTCGCGGTAGCATTCGATGAACGACCCCGAACGTCCGAGGTTGCCCGTGACGATGGGAAGCGTCAACATGCAGCTGAAGCTCCAGTGCCCGTTGTAGTAATGATCGGTACCGAACACCGAATAGATGGCCGCCGGCGTGTCGCATGCATACGCTTGCGCGATTTCGACAATCTTCTCCTCGGGAACGCCTGAGAGCTCGGAAGCACGGCTCACCGGGTACTCCGCGATACGCTCGAGAAGCAGGCTGTACGCCGTCGTGACCCGCAAGCCGTTCGCATCCACGTCAACCGCTTCAAGGACCGGATCGGCGATCTCACTTGCCGCCCCGAACGTTCCGTCAGCGGCCATGACAACATAATCGTCGGCGTCGGATCCGGCTTCCGCTTGCCCCAGATCGGACAAGCGGAGAATGGACGAATCCTCTTTCACGAAGAACGGCGCGTTCGTATGCGCTTTCAAGAATTCGGTGTTCTGCCATCCGTTTTCCATAATCGCGCTCAACATGCCCATGGCCAGCGCACCGTCAGAACCCGGACGAAGCGGAACCCATTCATTCACCAGGATCGAGGTTTGGTTGAACACCGGATCGATATAGATGATGCGGGTTCCCGCATCGCGCGCTTCCGAGAAGAAATGCGCAGTCTGGACCTGAGCGACGGCCGGCAGCGCGCTCCAAATAAGGATCGTCTTTGCGTTTTTGTAGTCGACCGGCTCGTTGCTCTGGCAAATGCCATCGGCGCCCAGCATGCGGCTGATGGCAAACGTTGCAGCACGGTCGTTGGCGCTGTCGAGCGCCGAGAAGCCAAACGCCTTCTTGAAGCGAGCGACCATGGAGCCAGTCGCCATCGCCATGATGCCCGATCCCAGGAATGCGTTGTTTCCCGTGTCCGTGAACGTGGCAATTGCCTGCGGGCCGTCCTCGTCGATGATCAGCCGCCACGTCTCGGCAATCTCTGCGATGGCGTCATCCCAGCTTATGCGCTCAAATTCGCCTGCTCCTCTCTCGCCCGTGCGGCGCATCGGATATTGGAGCCTATCGGCTGCGTACACGCGGTACGGCTCGGTCAAGCCCTTGACGCAAATTCGATCGTACGTTGAGTCCGGAAGCTTGGCTGCGGAGGTGCGCACCAACACGCCATCGCGCACGTGCAGGTTAAGCGAGCAGCCGCCGGTGCAGAAACCACGGCATCCGCCGCGATAGATCTCCTCCTGCCCCGCTTTGACCGGGTCGGGCGCACCTTCCACAAGCTCGGTCGTCGTTGCCGAGCAGCCTGCCAGCATGCCGGCCGCCGTCAGCGTCGCGGCTCCTTGGATGAACGACCGGCGCGTGAACGTTCCGCGCTTGCTTCCCGTTTCTTTCGTCATGAATCTCTCCCCCTCTCGCCTTAGAGCACGCATGCTGCGTAGAATCCGTAGCGAGCCAGCGCAACGCCTACGAACAGGCAGGCGAACGCCATCCAGCTCCCCGTTTTCGCAGACAGCTTGCCGTACTTGACCGTCAGCAGGACCGCACCACCCGCAACGGCGACAACGGCGCCCACGATAAGCAACGTCGCGTCAGCACCCACGCTTGCAAAGTGCGCAGCCTCCAGCGCGAAGGACGCCGCAGCCGCGACGGCCAATACCAGCGCCGCCCACATGAAACCCGCGTTCTCGGCAGCATCCGCACGCAGCGCCATCACGAGCGCAGCGCCCATGGCCAGATCACCAAGCACGTACACCGGAAACGTCTGCCAGGACGCCCATGCCGCAATGCCGAGCGACACGTAATATGCATTCGCCATCACGCACATGAGGCCGAGCGCCGCGATTGCGCCAACGATGCGCAGCGCACGTGGCGCCGTGCCTTTCGTCTTCGACAAGATCAGGTCGATCAGCGCCACCACGCCGAACGCCGCGGCCCAGTACGCTTCCTGGGCAATCATCGCACCCGGTTGCGTGAGCGCGATCAGCATGCGCTCCGGGCGCCCCAGGTGCAGCGGCAGGCACAGCAGACCCACAGCCAGCAGCGCCAAGCACACCAACGGAAGCAGCCAGGTTCGCCGTGGCTCCTTTTCGCTGGGAAGCACGGCGTTCACCGCATAAGCGCCGATGCCCAAGCCGGCCAATGTCGTGAAACAGAACAAAGGAAATTCAGAAATCATTCCAACACCTCACTTTCAGCTCTGGCGCCGAAAGATTGGCAAGCACTCGCGCGCAGCGTCGCCCTCCCCCGGACGGACCCCTCGTCTGACGGACCCACGCCCACGGGCTCCCCGCCCGCTCATGACGGCGCGTCCGCTGAACGACGGCCGTGACGCCCTACCGGTCTCAGCGTCATGCCTCGTTCATTGGTGTCATAGTACTGTGATTCACTATGACAGTCAAGGCAGATCGAAGGTGAACTTATGACATAGTTCACTATTTCAGTAAAATCACTCCTTTGCTACGCTGCGTTCATGGAATAATGACGATGACCCTATCCAAGGCACGCCCTGCACCGTGCCGCACGACGTTTACGAGGCTGCATGTACGGACCGCTCATCATCGCGTATCTCTTCTTCGGAGGCGCTGCCGCCGGAGCGCTGTTCGTCGTGTGCGCATGGAGCATATTCTTCCGACGCACACCCCAGCCTGAACGGCTTGCAGACGCCTTCGCCACGTTGCGCAGGCGCATTCTTGGCACGGGCGTCGTACTGCTTGCCTTCGCGATGATGTGCTTGCTTTGGGACCTGGGCAATCCCGAACGAGCGCTGCTCGTGTTCCTTCACCCCCACCCGACCGCCATCACCTTCGGCGCCTATTCGCTTGCTGCCTGCGCCTTCTTGGCGGCAACGCTCTTTGCCGAAAGATTCTTTGGGAAGCCGGCTTTGCGCGGAAGGGCACGTTTGGCCCTAGAGCTCCTTTGCTGCGCAGCCTCTCTTGCCGTCATGTCGTACACGGGCGTGTTCTTGCTCCAGGGAGCGATTCCCCTGTGGCAGCATTGGTCGATTGTCGGACTGTTCACGTTCTCGTCGCTGTCTGCCGGCGTGTCCATCGTGATGCTCATCGACTGGTTCACGCAGGGCAACCGCTTGCTTCTGCGTTCCGTCAAACCGCTTCAACGCCTGCACCTTCTCTGCCTTGCCTGCGAGACGGCGTTCCTTGCATTATTCGTATGGGCCGCCTGCGCCAACCCCAATGCCCAAAACGCCATCGCCCTGCTTGCCGCACCTGACATGCTGGCCACCGCCATCATCGGCGCGTGCGGCATGGGAATCGCACTGCCTGCATCAATGGAGGGGTATGCGCTCGCGCGCACCGAATGCCGCACCATCCCCGTTGCCGACATGCTGTGCCTGACCGGGTGCTTGACCTTGCGCTACTGCGTCATCACATGCGGGGTGTACTGACATGGACAAGGTGATTTCATGACTGCTCCCTGCAATCTGATATTCCGCGTGGACGAAGCGTCCGACCTGCCTATTTGGGTGCAGCTGCGCAACCGCGTCGCCCACCTCATCAAGACCGGCAAGATGGTAGGAGGCGAGCAGCTGCCAAGTGTGCGCAGCTTGGCAGCCGATGCGAAAATCAACTACAACACCGTCGCCAAAGCCTACCGCGACCTCGAGCTTTCCGGGCTCATCGTCTCAGTACGCGGCCGCGGCATGTTCGTCAGAACCGATGCGGCGGCCAGCGAAGGGGAGACCGACTCCGTCGATGCGCTGCTTGAAGACTGCATTCGTCAGTATCGGGAAAAGGGACTCACGTATCGAGAGATCGCGGAGCACATCGCGCGCATGGTCGATGCTATGGAGCAGCAGGCGCGCGAATGCAGGAAGAACCAAGGGGGACTGCTATGACCGAGCGCAAACGCATTGCGAAGAAAACCCATGTCGACCGAGGCGCCGAAACAGGCACAGACCGCGTTATCGAAACGTACAACTCACCGCGGGTCAGACGCACCGACAGCAATGCCGGGTCGGTGTTCTCCGCATTCATCTTCGTCGGCGTGGCGCTGGCTGCCGGCGTTCTGGGATATGCCGCGACCGGCGAAGTCAACATCTGGACCATTGTCGCCGCCTTCGCGCTCGCCGTGTTCGCCGCGTCCACCGTGCGCATCGCCGCGCAATGGGAACGCGCCGTCATCCTGCGCTTCGGCGCTTTCGACCGCGTGGCGGGACCGGGCCTGTACCTCATGATCCCCTTCGTCGAGCACGTCGCGCTCCATGCCGACCAGCGTATCATGCTGACCGGCTTCGACGCCGAGGAAACGCTCACTGCCGACCTGGTTCCCGTCAACGTGGATGCCGCTGTCTTCTGGATGATCTGGGACGCCGAGAAAGCCTGCTTGGAGGTAGAAGATTACTACGATGCCGTCTCCATGGCGGCGCAAACGGCCTTGCGTGACGCGATCGGCCGCAAGGACCTCTCCGACGTCACCGTCCATCGAGACAAACTCGATCAAGAACTGCGCGACAAAATCGAGGAAAAGACGAATCCCTGGGGCATCTCCGTGCTCTCCGTGGAAATCCGCGACATAGTGATTCCGAAGGAGTTGCAGCGCGACATGGCCGCCGCCGCAAAGGCAGAACGCGAGAAGGATGCGCGCATCGTCTTGGCGGAAGTCGAGAAGGACGTGGCCGCCATGCTGCTCGAAGCCACGGAAATCTACCGCAAGGACGAGATGGCCTTCGAGCTGCGCTCCATGCACCTTTTGAGCGAAGGCGTCAAAGAGTCCAACGGCACCCTCGTCATCCCGAGCGCCTATTCCGAAGGCTTCAAAAGCGGGAAGGGCCAGCCTTCGAACGACGCTCATTCCAGCTGAGCTGAGCTGAGCGTCCGCTCGGCCCGTCGCCAGCCATTTCCGAAGGCCACCGCAACCGCGTCTTCGAATGCCCTGCCATGGTGAATCTGTACGCCGACCTTCCTGGCCTGCACTGAAAGGACGCCGCCGTCGCTCCGTCGGCGGCGTTTTGACGCTTCCTTGACCTTCCTTGCGCATTCTTTGCTTGGCTGCCGTCTTTTTGACGCGCCCTTGACGTTACGCCCGGCGATTTTCCGCAAGCCTTACGCGACCATGCCGCCTTCATTGATGCGCGCCCTTCAGAATGTCTACCCGTTTGTGGGTACCGTCAAGATTCTTGCGCATTTTCCGACAGCCCCTAGGCCCGCCCCGTGCGGCTACTCGTCCAGCAGCGTCACGTCCAGGTAGCGGCGGGAGCCCCACTCGCTCTCCGCGACGTACTTAAGCCTCGCGGTCACGAGCATGAGGGCGCTTCTTCCGTCCGGGAAGGTGCCCACCACCCGGGTGCGCCTGCGGATCTCGCGGTTGAGCCGCTCGATGGCGTTGTTGGTCCTGATCCTCCTCCAGTGGGCGGCGGGGAATCTCGTGTACGTCAGGGTCTCGGCGCAGCCCCCGCGGACGGTCTTCGCGGCCTCCTCGAGCTTCATGGATTCCAGCTCGTCGGCGACCTCGGCGGCCTTCCTCTCCGACGCCTCGCGCGTCTCCATGGCGTGGATCGCCTTGAGCATCGCGGCGACCTTCGCGCGCCTCGTCTTCGGCACCTTCGCCAGAACGTTCCTGTAGAAGTGGACGGTGCAGCGCTGGTAGGCGGCCTCCGGGAACACCTCGGCGATCGAGCCGACCATCCCGGCGGCCCTGCCGCCGGTGAACATGCGCACGCCGCGCAGCCCCCGCGACCTCAGCCACGAGAGGAACTCCCGCCAGCACTCCGACGACTCGGTGAACCCCTCGGCGGCGCCTATGACCTCGCGGTAGCCGTCGTCGTTGACGTCTATGGCGACCATCACGGCGACGTTCTCGTAGCTGCCGCCCCAGCTGCGCTTCAGGTAGATGCCGTCG
>DVGB01000007.1 GCA_018712955.1 Candidatus Aveggerthella stercoripullorum | reverse complement strand
AATGGAGCACGCCCTCATGCTGGGAAGGAGCATGGGCTAGGCAGCGGAAAAACGGAAGGCCGCAGGTCTTGCAGAAAGTGTCGAAATCAGGATGCAGAATTTGTCGATGATGTCTTGACTATACACACTCTCATTTTTCCGCTCAGCGTCCTGCGCTCCGACGGCACCACGCCCATCGAAGCGTGCATTCGCCACGTCAGCTACGAAAACCCGGAGGAAAAGCCCTGGTATCTGTGCTACATCGACAGCTACGTCCGCCCTGCGCAGCCTGCCTCTCAGCTCATCCCTAGCAAAGAGCTTGAACGGTTTGCCTGGCTGGGCCCGTGGGAGGCCTTCTTAGACGAGCTGGCATCTCTCGCGCTGCCGGAAGCCTGGGATTTCGAATGTCCCGACGAGCCGTCTGCGCACCGCAACGTCATTCTGAAAAGCTATATCTGCACCACGTTCTACCGGCTCAAACTCGAGGACAAAGTCTGCGTGGACGATGCAGCGCGGTTCGCGGCCTTCAACACCGGTCTCGTAAACCGCCGCTATGATGACATCTACGCGTGCTTTGAGCCAGGTGTTGGGACCATACCCTGGAAATTCTCAGGCTTTTGCACGGGAGGAGCGCGCGGCCTTGGCAAGCAGCTCGTGAGCCTGTTCAACCCGCTGCCGGAGCCGGCGTCGTATTTCGGCAGCAAAGACGACCTGCTGTTTGACCTGGAGCGAGAGCTCATCATCGATTTCGACCACATTCTTATCGACAACCTGGAGCGCCTGCCGGTCGCCTTCCTGGAAGAAGAGCTGCACAGCAGCCCTGAAGGACTGCAGCTTGCACGCGCAGTCCGCGAAAGCGATGGTGAAGACGAGCGTGCGGACGCGCTTGCAGACCTGGCGGATTTCCTGCTAGAAAACGACCGCATGTTCCGCCGCTTGCGCTGGCGGCTTTCGGACGCCGTCGAGCTTGCCCGCAAGCGCGTGCGCTGGAACTACAAGACGGCCATTCCCTCGTACTATCCGCGCGCGAATGCCATGAGCCTGCTTTTGCCGCTGTGCCTTCTGGACGACGAGCATGCCGATGCTGCGTTGGTGGTACAGCTCATGCCGTCGGGAAACTACCAGGGACAGACCATCCTCACCATGCAACAGGCTTACACGAACGCACGCCTGATCTGCCGCCCCGACAGCGACTGGCTCAGCACCGCCGGAACGAAAGAATGAGGGAGTCAGTCACTTTTTCTCATCCTGCGTCGAACCGGAATGCGTGTCTGCCTGCAACAGCACACTGCCACGACCTTGCGCACGTACCGTGCCATAATGGGAAAAGGAAACTGACCCCTTTTCCCATGAACGAAAGGACCGCGATGCCCCGCGAGCTGAAAGCCGACAAGATTGCCCGTGCAGCGAAAATCGAAGCGCGCATGTTCGAACACTACGGCGAAGGCGCCTGCTCGCTTGACTACCTGACGCCGTTCCAACTGACGGTCGCCGTGGTTCTGTCCGCGCAGTGCACCGACGCCGCCGTGAACAAAGTGACGCCCGCCCTTTTCGCCGCCTACCCTACCCCTGCGGCCATGGCAAGCGCACGCGTGGAAGATGTAGAGGAGATCATTCATTCGCTCGGGTTCTTTCGTGCGAAGGCGAAAAACCTCGTAGCGCTGGCGCAAACCTTGCTGACAGAGTTCGGTGGCGAAGTGCCCAACGACCTGGAGCTCCTGCAGAAACTCCCCGGGGTCGGCCGCAAGACCGCGAACGTCATTATGTGCGAAGCATTCCGTAATCCCCAGGGCATTGCGGTAGACACGCACGTCTTCCGCATCGCACACCGCCTTAAGCTTGCAGGCCCTTCGGCCGACACCCCCGCGAAGACGGAGCAGGCCCTGTTGCGCGTCTACCCGCAAAGCGACTGGCTCTACATCAACCACCAGTGGGTGCATTTCGGCCGCGACTTCTGTCGCGCCCAGCGCCCCAAGTGCGCCGATTGCTTCATCCAGGACCTCTGCCCGTCGTTTGCAGAATGACCGGTCTACATGCACGCCTGACGACCGAGCGGCACGCTATTGTTGCTCGATCAGTTCTATCGAGTTCGCCGTCACAGGTTCGCCTTCGTTCGCTGGAAAGAGGTACGTAAGCTCGACGAAGTCCCCCACGGCGAGCGAAGAAACCGCAGGGCCGCTCACGATACGGGAAACATCGAACGTTACAACCTCATCGTCGAAAAACTCTTTTTTCGGATTGTCCTGAAGTGCCACCTGTACCTCATCGGCATCTATGGCCTCAACGATCCCTCTGCTTGTGTACAAAACCGCATCTTGCCCGCCTCCGGCGAACATGCCAGCGCATCCGGAAAGAGCCACAACGGTCACGATGCACACCACTGCGCAAACGGCGCGACGGCACAAACCACTCAGCAGATATTCGCCCATGACGCCTCCCTTTTTTTCTTTCGCCGAAAACCTGCATTCTGAACGCCTCTTGTTCCAGAACGCCTTTTACTCTCGCATGAATTGTCCTCGCGCAAGGTCTCTCTCGCAACATTGCTCCCGTTCTTACAACAAGTAGAAAGCTGGCAAGAGCCTGGCTGTAGACCAGCATGCTTCATAGGAGGGTTTCGGCAGAGCCGCGTCGAAAAATCGCCGCCTCATGGTCGAATTTGGAGACAGTCTTTCAACGCCCCTTTTGCACACACCCCGCTCACGCCCGTGCATGCCCCCCAAGCAGACATGCACGGGCCGTGCTTTCTACCCTTCGTTGCGCGCGAAGAAATCCCGTGCGTTCTCAAAGAAGATACGTTCTGCCAGATCGCGTCCGAAATGGCGCTCAATGAGCGCATGCAATGTCCCGACGCGACCGCATCCTTCAAGCCACGTGGGAACGTCCGTGCCGTCGTAGTCGCTGCCCAGCGCAAGACCGCGCTCTCCGCCGAGCTCCAGGAGCCGGTCCACCTGTCGCAGCACGTCATCGGGTGTCGGGTCTCCCCCGCGCTCGGTCAGGAAGTCGCGGCAATAGTTCAGCCCCACCAGCCCGCCGCCTTCGAAGATGATCCGCGCTTGCGCATCCGTCAGGTTGCGCCGGTGCCCACAGACCGACCGCGCATTAGAATGCGATGCCGCGATAGGCCGTGTAGCGATTTCGACCACATCGGAGAAACCGCGGTCGTTCAAATGGGAAACGTCCACGACAATACGGTGCTCTTCCATCTCCCGTACGACTTCGCGCCCGAACCGCGACAGCCCTTCGCGCGTATCGTGCCCGCTTCCTACCGCGTTCGAGCCATTCCAGGTAAGCGTCATCATCTTGACGCCGACCTCTGCCAACTGCGCAATCCGCCGCAGGCCGCCATCGTAGGGTGCCTGGTCGGCATCGCGCAGGCCCAGCTGCTTTCCCACGCGCGCCGCGAATTCTTCGCGGGATTCGCCCGGCATGCTGGACGCAAACCGTCCGCCCTTCGCCCTTGCACCCGGCACGCTCTGAACCGAAACGACCTCGTCCTGCACGGTCGAGCCTTCGCTTTCCGCCGACGAGGCCCCCTCTCTTCGAAATGCCGGGTCTTCCAGGAACGCAGCGCCCTCGACCGTCAGGATGGCAGCCGACTTGCCCGCAGCAAGCACTTTCTCGATTTCGCGCGCGTCATGCACCTGTTCGACGAGATCGGCATGGGCTTCCATCTGCGACTCGAAGAACTGCCGCACATGGCAGAGCACATCCCATGCGGCCTTTCCCCGAAACTCATCTGGGATGAAAATGGAAAAGCACTGGCACCAGGCATAGTCCGCCATGCGGTCAAGCGCAAGGTGGCAGGCATTGTGGGCAAGCGACGTGCGGTATTCCAGCGGAATGTCCGCATCGTGGTCCGTCCACATGGTCTGCGCGGCAACCTGGCCCAAGCACAGACGATCGAGCGTATCGCAATGAAGGTCGAAGACGCGTTGCTTGGACGGTGCAATAGCAATGTCGTCCGACGTCTCCGCCTGTTCAACGACCTGCCCTTGTGCTGCTTGACCGTTGCCGCGCTCACGCACGAACGCTACACCTGGCGAAAGGTCGACCGCGCCCGCAAGCAGCTCCTCGAGCGTTGGTTCGTCCGCACGAGCCGAGGGTGCAGGCGCTTTCGTCGGGCGCTCGCCACCGTTAGCTGCTTTCGCGAGCGCGCGCGAAAGCGCCCCTTCCTCCAAGAGCGAATCCTCTTCGCGAACCGCAAACTCGGGATGCTCTTCCAGCATGTTCTTCCAGTCGTCTTCCGAGCCGATAAGAAACTCTGGCATATTTCCGCTGCCTCCCTGCATTGCCTCATCCCGCCATCTAGCGTGCTTGGGCTCATTGTACAAAAATGCCCGCAAAGTACCGACGGCTGCACTTGCGTTGCGCCGTCAACGCCCTGCAGGCCGTGCGCCTACCACCGACGTTATTTGTTCCACGCAATGAACGCCCAGGTCAAAACGCGCGGTTCGTCAAGGCAGAAGGCACCTTGCGGCACGCCTTTTTTGTCCGGCTTGCCCGCTTCAGGATTTGGTACCGTATGCAAGCGCAGCCAATCGTGCAACCGCCCGCGCGCCTCTTCGCGCATATCTTCCGTCACGCCCGGACGGGGCGCGTCGACCATGCGCACGAACGTCTCGTATGCTTCCTGGTGTGAGTCGAAAGTATCCTTGCGAATGCTCTTGATGTAAGAAACCTCCGGCATGATGCCTGCTTGCACCAGGATGTTTACGGCATACCAGCAATCGCTGCAACCACTTTCCGTAATGCCCACATCGCGCAGGATCTTCGCGTCAGAGCGTGGTGAATCGCCCGTCGAAAGCGTCACGCACACCCGACGGCGCGCCACGCGGTCAAGACGCAGGAGCGCATCGCGCATGTCGTCAACCGCGATAGAACGACTCGCAAAGCACACGTCCACCATGCCTTCGCGCACGCCATGGGGCTCCCACGGCTCATCCCAGCTCATAAGCTTCGGAAACACCGAGCTCACCTGATGGGATTCCATCTCTTCGCGCAAACGGTCGAGCATGCCTTGGGAGAAATCGGCAGCAACCACCTTATGACCTCGCTCTGCGAGCGGAATGGCCAAGGCGCCCGTTCCGCACCCCATGTCGAAGACGGTCTCGCCCGGCATCAGGCATGCAAGCTCCAAAAACCGTTCTACATACGGGTTCGGGGCGTCCTTCGTCGTGAACGTTGCAGAACGTTTATCCCAAAATGACGCGTCGTCGCGGTGATGGCGAAATTGCTGGAGCTTCTTCCATTCGTCGTTCCAGTCGACCGTGGTCAGCAACGGTGTGAAGTCCACGTTCGTTTCGCCTTGCATGCGCACACCCTTTCTCTGCAGCCCCGACATCGCGCAGCATCGCCCGCCCGACGTCCGTTCCTTCCATTCTACAAAACCGCACAGAGCATGCGCCTTCTTTGCGCACGACAGCGCCTGCGCGGTCGCACCGACGCTAGCGGTTGTCCACCGGCTCCGGATACAGGTCATGGCGCGAAAGACGGTCCCATGCCACCTCTTCCCAGACCGTGCCCGGGCGACCGTAATTGCAGTACGGGTCGATAGAGATACCACCCCGCGGCAGGAATTTGCCCCACACCTCGATGTATTTCGGGTCCATGAGCTTGATAAGGTCCTTCATGATGACGTTCATGCAGTCCTCGTGGAAATCACCGTGGTTGCGGAACGAGAACAGGTAGAGCTTCAGGCTTTTGCTTTCCACCATGCGCACGTCCGGCACGTACGAAATATAGACGGTCGCAAAATCAGGCTGTCCGGTAATAGGGCACAAGGACGTGAACTCGGGGCAGTTGAATTTCACGAAATAGTCGTTGTCCTGATGCTTGTTCTCAAACGTCTCGAGGACGGACGGGTCGTAGTCTTCCGGGTAGCCGGTATGCTGGTTGCCCAGCAGCGTGAGCCCTTCGTTTTCGCGGGCGGAATTCTCTGAGGTCATTGTTTGCTCCTTACGTTTGAACATGCATGCGGAGGAAGCCGCTTTAGTCACAGGCCGCTCCGCGCGGATGAGAGGGTCGTCATGCATTCGCTCGACCGACGCGCGTCTTTCCGTTCTGCGCATAATGGCGTCGAAAAGAGCAGCCTCGCCCTTTTCGTGGCGCGCAGGGAATCTGCAGGTTTGTGGGCGGCCGCCATTCGCCGGGCCGCCAAAACTGCACACCGTACAATTAGCTTAGCAGCGGGTCGGCGGCACCGTTCGCCTCGAACGCACGGGCCCGATCGATGCACGTGGCGCACACCCCGCACGGACGCTCGCCGCCTTCGTAGCATGACCAGGTCAGTTCGTACGGCACGTCCAGGCGCAGCCCTTCGCGCACGATGTCCGCCTTCGACCACTGGACGAACGGCGCCTCCAGGCGAAGTTCGCCGCCCGTCCCCTGCGAAATAGCGGCGGCCATTGCGTCCACGAACTCCTGCGAACAATCCGGGTAAGCGTTGCCCGCCCAATCGTCATGATGCGCGCCATAGTAGAGTACGCTGCATCCAAGCGAAAGCGCCTCGGACGCCGCAGCGGACAGGAACAGCCCGTTGCGGAACGGGACGTACGTGCTGACCGTTGCGCCTTCGGATGCCGCCAGCTGGTCGGCATAGCTGCTTTCGGGCACGTCCTCGGTGGAATGTGCCAAAAGCGAGCAATTGCTTTCAGCGAAAATGACGCCGAGGTCCAGAAAGCGCTGCCGTACACCGTAGTACGCCGCCACCTGGCGGGCTGAATCGATCTCGCGCACGTGCTTTTGCCCGTACGAGATGCTGAGCGCGAAGACGTTCTCCGCACCGTAGCGTTCGACCGCCCTGGCAAGCAGTGTCGTAGAATCCACGCCCCCGCTGCACAGCACCAGGGCTTTTTCGCCCGCACGACCGTTCGTCATACGCTGCTGTCCCTCGCCCGCTTCTTCGTGTGCGTTCATGTTCTATCCCTCCTTCGGACGCGCAGGGTAGTCGCGCCCTGCGTCCGTGATGTTCTTACACGCCTTTTTCTACGTTCGGCCAGATGATCTTATGGAGCTGCAATTGCAGCGTCACACGCGCCAAGCGCTCCTCTTGCAGAAAAGCCGCAAGACGCGCAGGGGCAATCCTCCCGAACACGGGACTTACATACACTGCACACCGGTCGCACAAGGCATGTTTTCGCACGATATGCGCCATTTCGCGCAGGTCGTCGTCGGAGCCGGCCACGAGCTTCACCGTGTCGGCAGGCCCGAGAAGCTCCAAGTTGCGGGGGAGCATACGCTCCTCCATGCCACTGCCCGGCAGCTTCCAGTCCATCGTGAAATGCAAGGTATTTCGCACGGCCGCAGACAGGCTGTTCGTTTGCCCGGCACCACGCTCGGAGGAAACGCCGCTCCCGCGCGCAAAAGCGTCCTGTGCGCTCTCGCCTTGCAATTCGGCAGCGCGCGTTCTGTTCGGACACGCGAAAGAGGCTGCAGCGTCCTTGTCCGCAGAGGCGCCCAGCTCACTGCGCAACCGCGCAAGCTCCGTCAGGTCCACTGCTCCGTTCGTCTCTATCTCCACTGCGCGCGCCGCCAAACCGCCCGCGCCGTCCGTCGCAAGAGGAAGCGCTAGCAGCGTGCGCACAAGCTGCGGCAAAAGCGGCTGAAGCGCCGGCTCACCGCCCGTAAGCGTCGTGCAGGCTGCCCCTGTGGAGGAAACCCAGGCAGCAATCTCGTCTACCGTCTGCAACTGCACGGGACAGTCCGGTTCGTTCGCCCACATCGTGTCGCAGTACGAGCAACGCAGGTTGCACCCCGCAAAGCGCACGAACGCTGCAAGGCGACCCGCCCGCGGGCCTTCGCCGTTTACGCTCACGAACCGCTCCACGACCGGCATCCGCCTGTCAGACAGCTCTCCCTGCTCAGGACGAAATGCCGTCTCCCCGCAAACGCCCGCGGACATTTGCGTCTTCGCGTCCGGCGGCCTTTGCGCGCACGAGTCAGCCCGCGCCCCGTCGGGCGTGCAGACGTAATCTCTTGAGGCTGCCGTCAGCTTTGTGCGCTCGCTCTCCGACACCGTTTCGTGCTCCTGCTTCACGGCGTTATCCACGGCGGTAGAACGCGCAGTTGTTCGGCGTCTCGTACACGTCTACCTGCGCGACCGGCAGCCCCTGCTCTTCCAGGCGACGGAAGAAATAGCGCGCCAGGTTCTCCGCTGTCGTGCGGAATGGCAGGATGGAAAGCTCGAAGCCTTCTTCGCGCAGGCAAGCAAGCGTCTGCTCCTTCAGCGAGCCCTCTTCCACCACGAACGAGTGATCGAGCTCTTCGGTCAGGTCGCGCAGCGCATTTTTGAACACGCCGAAATCGACCACCATATCCTTCATGGTGCCTTCCTTCTGAAGCTCTTCCTGCCCCAGGTAGGCGACCACACGCCAACGGTGACCGTGCAGGTTTTCGCATTTGCCGTGGTAGTCAGTCAAAAAGTGCGCAGCGTCGAAGCTGCTTTCAGTTTTCAGGCCGTACATTGAGGCCCCTTTCTCGCCTTGGCGTCCGTCGCGGAAAAACCAGGCGAGAAGACAGCGGCACTTTGAAGTCCGCGTCAACGTGCAGCGAAATGCACGCCTCCACGCCAATCGAGCGCATTCGCGGTGAGCACTGCTGCAGCAAGCTGCTCAGCGTGGTTATATCTTGCCTAGTTTTGTTTAACGACAGGAGGTTTTCGAACTGTCCGGGCGATAATACACCATGTAACCTGCATTGCGCCCGACCGGACGCTTCCCCGTTGCCGTTTCATCGCGTTTTCTGCAAAACCTGTCCGCAGTCGCTCCAAAGCTCTTTCTCCAAAGCCTCGCGCATGCTTCCCTGCCACGTTTTGGACAACCTGCACAGAGCGGACCCTCGTTCGAACTTCGCGCATGATTGTGCCGTCCTTTTGGCCACATTCGCATTCCGAGCATCATGAAATACGCCTGTCGAATCCAAAATGCTCTTGCTAAATGCTTCGAGCAGGGAAAACGCAAACTTACAAACGCCTTGCGCACGCAAAGAGACGCCCTTCGGCTGCTCTGACGATGCTCAGAATACGGATTTGTCCAAAAAGCCCTTGTTTTCAAGCACGCTGTCGCCAGACGCAACGCTCCCTACGCAATGTCGAGACTCGCATCCCCGGCAATTCTGCTTCAACTCTCCTCGCACGTCCGTTTCGCCGTGCGGAAGGAGACGTGTACAATCGCAGGCACTGCAAACATACCGCATACCACAGCATTACCCCGCGCTAGCGCGCGGTCGCCCCTGAAAGGATTGCCCATGAGCTGTCAGCTTTTCGCGCATGAAACGCCTGCGCGCCGCACGGGTACCCCCTGCGCTGTACAGACGCTCCGTACGCGCACCTTTGCCGCGCTTGCGACAATCGTGCTCGCATTCGCCCTGATGACGGTGATGTCGGGGTGCACGTCGACTGCGCAGAACGACAGCCCCGCAGGCCCTGCGCGCCCTCCAGCGGAAGTAATCGACAACCTCCCCGACTATTCGGGCCTTTCCTACCTCGAGCTCAACGGCAACGTGCCCTACTTTGAAGGCGAGACCGACCTGCCCGAAGGCTATGAGTCCTATACCTCGCTCGACCTGCTCGGTCGCTGCGGCACGGCAGAGGCGTGCGTCGGGCGCGACACGATGCCCACGGGCGAACGCGGCGACATCAGCGAGATTCACCCGTCCGGCTGGGACCAAGAGTTCTACGACTTTGTGGAAAACGAGGCGCTCTACAACCGCAGCCACCTTATCGGCTGGCAGCTTACGGCAGAAAACGCCAACGAAGCGAACCTCATCACCGGCACGCGCCATATGAACGCCGACATCATGGAACCGCTTGAAAGCGAAGTCGGCAGCTACGTGCGCCGCACGGGCAACCACGTGCGCTACCGCGTCACTCCCGTGTTCAAAGACGACGAACTGGTCGCGCGCGGCGTGCTCATGGAAGCCGAATCGGTCGAAGACGGCGGCGCGGGCATCCGGTTCTGCGTGTACGCCTACAACGTGCAACCCGGCGTGGAGATAAACTACGAGACTGGCGCGAACTGGAAGAACGGCCAGTCGACGCAGACGGACGTGCTCGACGCAAGCGCCGTGAACGGTGATGTGCCCGCAGAAACCCTCCTTCCCGCGAACGGCACAAAAGACCAAGAAAGCTCTGCCGCCAACAACCCTGATGCCGCAGGCATTGCAGCATCATCCGAAGCAGCGGAGCGTGCCGACGAGGCAGCCGAGAACGGTACCGCAAGCGAATCGGAATCTGTCGAACGCGACTACGTGCTCAACACTGGATCGCGCAAATTCCACGATCCGTCATGCTCGTCCGTCCAGGACATCAGCGGTTCGAACAGAGAAAGCTTCCACGGCACGCGCGATGAGCTCATCGCGGATGGTTACGAACCGTGCGGTGCCTGCCGCCCCTAGGCCAGCGCAAATCCAGATTTCCCGACATCCTCGCGCTCAACGCTTTTGCAACCCTTTTGGAGATGCAAAGGCACGCTGCTTGCTTGGACTACAATCTTTCATGCTAAACGATGCCAAGCGCCCGCAGGCAGAGCGCACTGAATAGACGAACAAGGAGTACCCTTATGACGCACCGCGATACGGCGGACGAACGGAACCGCCGCAACAACGGCCCCCAACGGCCGGAGGTGCGCCCTACTCGCAACATGCAGGACCAGCCGCCGCGCACGGTGGAGCCGCCGAAGCTTCCCAGCAGTACGCGCCAGACGGACCGTTTTTCTACCGCGTCGTATCGTGTGCGTCCTGCAGGACAGACCGCGCCGACGTCCCCTTCTCGCGGACGCACCCGCGACCCGCGGCACGCCGCGCAACCGCAAGCCGAATCCTCCCGTTCTTTGCGCCTTCCTCTCGCAGGCAAAAAGAAAGCGGACGAATCGAATGCAGGCACCACGTTTTCTCAGCGTATTTCGGAGCGCGTCGCACAGGCTTCCTATGGCCCTGGCTCATCGGGGCGCTTTGGGAGCGCAGGAGGGGCCGGAACGGTCCACAGCGAGACCGCTGGCGCATCCGCGCGCAAGCCTCGCAAGAAAAACTTCATCACGCGCTCGGTCGAGCACTGGTGCAACCGCTTGCTCGGTGCCGTTTCCGACCGCTCGCTTGCTGACCAGGAGGCCGAATACGCCTCCCATCGCACAACCCGCGACTTCATCTTCAACGCGCTGGGCACCGGACTGTGGGGGCTTTCCTTCCCCCTGCTGTCCATCGTCGCCACGCAACTTGTCGGCGTCGAGCAAGCAGGCATGTTCTCCATGGCATTCGTCACGGCGCTCGTGCTCATGATCGTCGCGAACTACGGCGTGCGCACCTACCAGTGCTCCGACTTGAACCAGGAGCACACGTTTACGGAATACCAGATCAACCGTCTTATCACCTGCCTTGTCATGCTTTTAGCAGGTGTCGGGTACTGTCATTTCCGCGGTTACGACGAGCAAATGTTCACCATTTGCATGGGCGTGTACTTTTACAAAATGATAGACGGCCTGGCGGACGTCTACGAAGGGCGCCTTCAGCAGATGGACAAGCTCTACCTTGCAGGCATATCCCAGGCTGCTCGTTCGGCGCTTGCCGTCATCGTGTTCTCGGCCGTTCTGTTCGTCACGCACGATTTGGCCGTCTCCTGCATAGCGATGGCCATCGCGGCAGCCGTTTCCTTCGTCTTCCTCACGTACCCGCTTGCGCTGTTCGAAACGCCCAAATCAAAGGGATGGCAGCTCAACAGCCTTGCCGCACTGTTCAAGGAGTGCTTCCCGCTCTTTTTGGCCCTGTTCCTCTATAACCTGATCGACAACATGCCGAAGTTCGTTATGGAGGGCGTGCTTTCCTACGACAACCAGCTCTACTTCAACGCCATCTATTTCCCAGCGCATGGTTTACTCCTCATGTCGCAGCTCATCTACCGCCCGCTGCTTGTGCGCATGGCGGCGGTCTGGGCAGACCCGGAAAAGCGCCTTCGCTTCGACATCATCATCGTCGTGATCCTGCTCGTCGTCGTGGGGTTGACGCTAGCCATGGCCGCCATCATGGGCACGGTCGGCATCCCGGTCCTCGGCATGCTCTACGGCGTCGACTTCGAGCAATTCCGCGGCCTG
The DNA here is from genome assembly GCA_018712955.1 of Candidatus Aveggerthella stercoripullorum. Lineage (GTDB taxonomy): Bacteria > Actinomycetota > Coriobacteriia > Coriobacteriales > Eggerthellaceae > Aveggerthella > Aveggerthella stercoripullorum. The sequence continues at coordinate 372 of DVGB01000007.1, read as the reverse complement.
GTCTATATCATGCTCGCAGCGGGAGGCCTGACCGCCGCCATCGACTTCATCTATCAGACCATCACCATCCTGCGCCGCCAGATGGCCGTCATGAAGCTGTACCTCATCACGTTCGGTTTCTCGCTGTTCGTGCCCGTTCTGCTCGTGAACTTCACGGGGCTTCCGGGCGCGGTCATCGGCTACCTGATCGTTATGTGCATCCTGTTCATGCTGCTGATTTGGGAGTATGGCAAAATTCGTTTGCAGCTCATGCGCGAGGACAAAAAGAAAGCACAAGAAGAGCTCGTCCGTCGTCGCCACGATTCGACCAAAATCCACCCGATCAAAGGATAGTCGACGCATCGACGGCCATTCGCACGCAGCATTCGAAAG
>DVGB01000069.1 GCA_018712955.1 Candidatus Aveggerthella stercoripullorum | reverse complement strand
AGCTCGTGCGCTTTCGCGCGCTCTGCGAACGCTTCCGCGTCAGGCTCCAGCGCGCGCACCCACAGGTAGAACGCGCCCTGCGGCTCGATATATTCATAGCCGAGATCCGACAGGCCCTTGCAAAGCAGCTCGCGGTTCTCGGCATACGCCGCCACGTCGCTCGGTTCGTCCACGCAGGCTTCGATCACGCGCTGGAAAAGCACCGGCGCGCACACAAACCCGAGCGCACGCCCCGCGCCGCACACTGCCGCATACACCGCCCGTGCATCGGCGGCTGCGGGAGGCACAAGAATCCACCCGATGCGCTCGCCCGGCAAGGACAGGGACTTGGAGTACGAATAGCACACGATGGTGTTCTCGTAGATGCTCGGAACCCACGGCACGTCAACGCCTGCGTAGGCAATCTCTCGATACGGCTCGTCGCTGACCAGATAAAGCGGCGTACCGTACTGCTCGCTGCTCGCGCGCAAAAGCTCCGCCAGCGCTTCCAGGCTTTCGCGCGAGTACACCGTGCCCACCGGATTGTTCGGCGAGTTGATCACGACTGCCCGCGTGCGTTCCGTGATAGCCGCACGCAGCGCATCGATGTCCGGCTGGAAGTCGGCTTCGCGCGCCGGAACCTCTACGCATCGCGCGCCCGCTGCCTCAATCCAGATTTTGTACTCTGGGAAATACGGGGAAATGACGATGACCTCGTCTCCTTCGGCCAGCACCAGCGCATGGAACGTGATGTCGAGTGACGCGGCGGCACCGCACGTCATGTACAGGTCGTCCGCACTGTAGGCCGTGCCAAACCGACGATTGAGAGAGTCTGCCACCGCCGCGCGGGCACTTGGCACGCCCTGAGCAGGCGAATAGCCGTGCAATGCGGCAGGAGGAAGCGCGAGCAGCTCTTGCGCCGCCTGACGGACTGCGTCGGGTGCAGGAACACTCGGGTTGCCCAAGCTAAAGTCGAAAACTTTTTCTGCACCTATCTCCGCTTTGCGCGCAAGTCCGTATGCGAACAGTTCGCGGATGGCCGAGGGTTCAACGCCCAGTGCATGCATCTTCTCGTTTACCATGAAGAGTCCTTTCCTTGCGTACGACGCTAGCTTACCCCAGCGCTCCGCAAGAGGCACGACCCTCTCGCCCAACGCGCGCCGCGGTCTGCCTAGCGCGCGAATTCGCATACCGCGTATTCTCCGCACGGGCTCGCATGCACCCGCACACGAATACGCTCTACAACGACGCCAGATTAGTTTTCGGACGCCGCTTTGCGCTCTCCGCGCAAAGCTTGCTGCGCGCCCTCTTTATCCTCGGCCTGTTCCTGAACCACCTTCATCAGGCTGCGCAACAATCGCTCTGCCACGTCCGTGACGTCGTAGCCTTCTGAGATGGCCTTTACAGCAGCGCCATCCACGACCGCCGTCACCAACGGCGGTTCGATCCCCAAATCCGCATGCTGGATAATGCGGCGCAGTGCCGCATCAAGCCGCTTGCGACCTTCCTGGTAGGCATTCGTGACCAGGTCCGATTCAGCCGCTGCAATCAACTGCGCATAATGGGCCGCAGGAACAATCAGGCCTTCGGGCAAGCTTGCCTTCAGGAACAGTTCGACACAGCGCTTGCGGCATTCTTCCCGCGTCATGCTTTCGGCGTCAGCGGCAGCTTTTTCTGCGCGCTGTCCCCACAAGGTCATGTTATGCTGCGCCGCTTCGTACAAAAGCTCCGAAATGGAGTCGAAGTAATACCCGACCGAGGACGAAGATGCGCCCGCCCATTCGGCAACGCGACGGTACGTCACCGCTCCCGGCCCTTGGCTTCGCAGGATGGCCGCAGCGGCGACCACGAGCGAAGCACGCGTAATCTGCGCTTTCACCGACTTTGGCGTTTTCGACGCCTTTTCAACCATTCTGCCGTCCACCCCCTTGCCGTAATCCGCGGCTTCGCGCGCACGACCTTCCGTGCCCGCAAACCTTTCGGCAGGAGCTTTCCTCCCCTGCCCTACGAAAAAGCGCCCCATCGCTGTAGTTGTTCACGATGGGGCGCCCTTACTCCGACCGAATCGTCAATGAGCCTTATTGCATTCTAGCCTACTTAACGTCGTTCAGGTCGAGATCGGAATGCTCGTGCGAAAGAACCATGGCGATAAGCGCGATGACCGAGATAGCGACCATGTAGTACGCCGGTGCCAGGTTGCTGCCCGTCAGGTCGATCAGGAAGAACGAGATGTACGAAGCAGATCCGCCGAAAATGGCGTTCGCCAGGTTGAAGCTGAAGGCGAAGCCGGAGAAGCGGACTTCCGTCGGGAACGTTTCGTTCAGATAGCTGGAAAGCGTGCCGTCGTTAATGGTAAGCAGCAATGCCATGAGCAGCTCGACCAGCAAGATAACGACGAAGTTCATCGAGCCCATTGCCATGAACGCAGGCACGGTCAGCACGATAAAGCCCACGCAGGCAATGATGAGCATCTTCTTTCGTCCGAACGTGTCGGAAATATGTCCCGAGAGGAAGATGAAGCCGATGTAGACGACAAGCACGATGTTCGTGATGAGCGTCGCCTGGCCAGGATCGTAGAGAAGCACGGTTTCCAGGTAGTTCGGCATGTAGGTCAGAACCGCGTAGAAGCCAACCGCGTTCAGCATGCAAGCGCCGAAGGAGATGAGCGTCCTCTTCAGGTGCTTGGAAAGCAGCGCACGAATGGGCTTCTGCTCGCCAACCTGGCCCTTCTTGGCCAGATCGTCCTGCATTTTCTCGTAAACAGGAGAGTCTTCCAAATGCTCACGGATGTAGTGCGTAATCAGGCCAAGCGGACCTGCCAGCCAGAACGGGATACGCCAGCCCCATTCAACGACGAAGGACGAGTCAGCGCCCCACGTGTTGAACATGAACGAAGCGAACAGGGAGCCGACCAGAAGGCCGGTTGCCGTAGAGGCAGGAACCATGGAGCAGTAGAAACCGCGCTTGTTCTTCGGCGCATACTCCGCAATAAAGGTAGCGGCGCCCGCATACTCGCCGGACGCAGAGAAGCTCTGGACCATGCGGAGAACCAGGAGCAAGCCGGGAGCAAGAATGCCGACCATGGCGAAGCTCGGCAGGCAGCCAATCAGGAAGGTAGCGCCGGACATGCAGAGAATGGAAATGGCCAACGCCCATTTACGACCCTTCTTGTCGCCCATGTTGCCCCAGAACAGAGCGCCGATCGGGCGAACCAGGAAGGAGAGCGCGAACACCGCGAAGGTGTTCATGGTCGAAACGAACGGATCGTCGCCCGGGAAAAAGACGGTGGCGATAACCGTTGCCAGGTACGAATAGCTTGCATAGTCAAACCATTCGATAAAGTTTCCCAAGAACGAGGAGAAGGTAACCTTCTTCAGTGTTTTATGCTTCTCCTCTTCTGAGAATTCATACGATCTTACGTGACTAGATTCAGCAGTCATGGTAGTCCCCTAAGAATTGAGCGGCAGCATTGAACAGAGGCAGCCGCTTCCCTCGTGCTTTTGTCATGAAATACCTCCTTGCTGGCCTTATGCGGCTTCCTATGCTCTTAATGAGCATATTTTAGCCTAACTATGCACATTCCACTTCTCGAACCCTCACTGTTGGCAGAGTCGACAATGAAGCGCAGCCAGCCCATGCTTCCTTTCATGCCAGACGTCGCACGTCCCCTGCGTGCCACGTCTGGTAGCAAACTGCCCGCCCGCCCGTTTGAGGCGGGCGGGCTTTGCTCATCAAAGCACCTGCAATACCAGGCTTCGCTCGCTACGCCCGTTCACCAGTCGTGCGTACGAAGCCTTCGACCTCAGACAGGTCTTACGAGAAGTCGTCCTCCAGCTCGGCCTGCGCACGGCTTGCACGGAGAATGAAGGACTGCTTCGCCTTCTGGCCGCCCTGGGCAAGTTTACGCAGGACAACGCGCTTCAGGCGCGGATACTCGTTGATACCGTACCACGCGAACGCAGTGCCGCCCACGTACACCTCCACAATGGAGTGCACCGGGATGTTCGGGTCGCGCTTTGCGTCAAGGTCCAGGTACTCCTGGATGGTGTCCGCGCAAACGTCCCTGATAACCTCAGGAGCAAGCTCGAGGTCTTCGCCCAGCTGCCTGAGCTGATAGTCGACCTCGCGCTGGTCGGCATGCGGGAAGTACGTAACGTCGTACGTAGCTGCCGTCACGCCGTTCGCCTTTGCGAACTCCAGCAGGTCTGCCAGCTCGAGCATCTGAACATGCTCTTCCGTGCGCTCGGCGATGTCGAGCTCAGCCGGGAAGCCCTGAACACCATGCTGGTCCAAAACCGCCTTGAGCTCTTCTTCATTGAGCGCGGGTGCAATCCTGACGTCGGTAACGATGTGGGTAAGGCTGTTCGTAATCTTCATGTGAGGCACCTCTTCCTCTTTGTGGGGGCCTGACGGCTATACGCCGAAGGCCCCTTGCGTGCTGAGTCGAACGTGGTCTACTGGTCCTGCTCCATAGCCTCAGCTTCGGCAAGCTTCTCGGACAGATGCTCGCGGATTTCCACTTCTTTCTCGTGGCGCGAGCCTTCGATAATGCCCTTGACAGCGGGGATAGCGCCGCCCGCAATAATCAGAACGCCACCGATGATGGTGTTAACGGTCAGAGCCTCGCCGAACACGACCAGGCCGACGAACAGCGCCACCGGGACCTCCCAGTAAGCGATGCAGCCGTAGTCAGCAGCCGGCAGGTTGCGGCCTGCAACCAGCAGCATGCCAAGAGCGACAGCACCGGAGAAGATGAACAGCAAGAACGCGCCGACCCAGTTGAAGGGGGTCAGGTGAACGTTGAGCGCCCAGTTCGACGGCACGACGCCAGAGGTGCCCAGGAAGTTCATGATCAAGGTCACGGACAGTGCGGCAAGCGCAGCAGCGAGGAAGTTCCACACGCCACGAGCCGTGGTGTCGGCATCCTTGCGGTAGCCGTTGAAGAACATGGAGGAACCATAGAACACGCCGGACAGCAGGCCGAAGATGTCGCCGATGCCCTTCTGCGGGTACTCAGGCGTGGACATCTCGAGCGAGAAGCTGATTTCGAAGCCGTTCTCGGTAAAGCCCATAATGTTGTTACCGAACAGCGTACCGATGATTACTGCGACCAGGCAGATCCACTGCAGGACGCTCATTGGCTCCTTGCGGAAAATACGCGCCAAAAGGATGCAGATGACCGGGCCTGTGTAAATGAACAGAACCGAGTTCGCAACCGTGGTCAACAGCGTTGCCGTAACGTAGCACGCCAGCGACAGACCGATCATGACGCCGCCCAGGATAATGGCGGGGGTGACCTTCATGCGCTTGAAGACGCCGACCTTGTGGGTGGCGAACAGCAGAATCGTGAAGAAGATCAGGCCCATCGTCATACGGCCCGTAGCCATAAGTGCGCCGACGGAGTCGCCTGCGTTCAGGCCCTGCAGGCCATCGAACATGTCAGTACGCGTGGCCCAGCGGCTGAAAAGCGGCACCAGGCCCATGCCCGTTGCCGAAATCAACATTGCAATGGTTCCCCATTTGCGGTTCATCTCAAAGGCGCCCTCGTCGACGCCCGCGACCTGAACCTGTTTCTCGTTAGCCATTGGTCCTCCTTAAACCAACTAGCCTTGCCCTTTGCACACGGTGAGATAAGCGAGAGAGCTTGTTGCCCCTTACGCCCCCCGCAAAGGAATCAGCATTGCTTCTTGATTCCCACTCGTGGTATGCAAATTGCTATCGAATTGAGAACAAAGGGGTTTGGCGAGCGATACGCTTACCAAACCCCTTTATCATTGTCTTCCCTTATGCAGCTTGAGACATCCAGTTGCCCCTAGAGGCCATGCTGCACAGCGAATAGAACTTAGTCGTTCCACATCTCCGGATGGATGAGGGTGCAGTCCTTGATGCGGTTCGGGAAGTAGTCCAGGCACTCGCCCTCGCGGTAGACGTCAGCCGTGGAGCAGTGCAGGCCGCCGCCGAAGGCGTAGGCGC
>DVGB01000068.1 GCA_018712955.1 Candidatus Aveggerthella stercoripullorum | reverse complement strand
CGGCAGCGTCTCGCGTCCGCGTGGCGGCAGCAAGCCGAGTATCGCGAAAATGGAAGTCGAGAACGGCCGTATCCTGAGCGTGCGGATTGAGGAAATCTAGAGACGACGGCAGGATTGTAGGGGCGAACGGCCAGGAGGCAGATTGGAAAACCTTGCTTGTGCAAAGGGCGATTGCAGTTGAGGATTCCATCCTGTAGTCAAAAGAGCGTCTCGGGATGCGTGCGGACTTCGGCCTGTCGAACGGATGAGATATATCCAGAGTGTTGGCATGACGATGGCAGGCGACGAAAACGCAGCAATGCGCGAGCAGCGAGTCCTTTTTTGGTCATTTTTTACGATAAAGACGCTGCGCACGCGTCGAGCATACAGCGCTTTTTTTCAGGGGTGAGAGATGCTCAAAGAAATGCCTGTTCAGACCCGTGAGCCCGGAAGCTGGCAGGAAAGGATTTGCGAGCGTTAGGCGCGTTGGCGCGAAAAACGCTTCCTGCTCCGTCTTTATCGAAAAAAATGACCAAAGACCGGATGCTTTTTCGCGCAAAGAAAGAATCGCTGCGACCGACGCCGTAAGGATGCTGTTGGCTAAGCACGAGAAAGCGCGCGTGGAGGAGCATAAAAGCGCCCAGCGTCGGACGAAGGTCCAACCGCTGGGCGCTTTACAGTCAATTAAGGTTTTGGGCCGCTGCCACAATGCTCTGCTCAACAGGCCGTAGGCTCACGAAGCTCCTTAGAACTCCTTGAACTTATCCTTCGGCGCGAAGCAAATCGGGCATTTCTCGAAGTCAGAGCCTTTGTGGATGTAGCCGCAGAACGGGCAGAGGTAGTACGCCTCGCCGTCGTCTTCGGCATCCACGTTGTTGTAAGCCTCCATATAACGTTCAGCATGGACGGATTCGGCCAGCTTGGCGCGGGTAAAGACCATGACGGCGGCCGCGTCGCCTTCTTTCTGGGCTTTCTTGATGAAAGACGGGTACATGTCGGAAGTCTCGTAGATTTCGCCTTGGGCAGCGGCGATCAAGTTAAGGTCGACAGCTTCCGGGGTGGCTTCCGGAGCGGCCGGGCGCTCGTAGTCCGGCTCGGCCTTCTTTACAAGGTTCGCTTCCAGTCCGATATGGATCTGCTCAGCTTCAGAGGTAGCGCGGAAGAGGCGCGCGATCTGGGTATAGCCCTGTTCTTCAGCGGCCGCGGCAAAAGCAGCATATTTGGCGGAAGCGCCCGTTTCGCCGCAGACGGCGGCCTTCAGGTTTTCGAGCGTGGAGCCCACGGTGGTGGTGCTGTCGGCGACCGCGTTGAAATTGTGGGAGTTCTCGGCAGTCGGCATTTCGGAACGAACGCGCATGGTCATGATGGACACTCCTTCGTAGAGATTTCTCGGTCTCGTTGTCGTGCATATTCCTTATTGAGACAAAATCTCAATAAGGAGACTATAGAGCGCTGCACCGTCGTTCGCAAGCGACTTCGGCTGACAGTTGCGTCCCTTCGCGAATCCCACACATTTAAAACCTAGGCTAACTTTTAGGGGCGCGGGCAAACGCGGCCTTTCGTGCCGCAAAACGGTGCGGCCGAAGATGAGATAGCACCGCTTCGGCGGCATGTTTTCGCAGCAAAGACGTCCGCCTGGCCGTAGCGCTGAAGCAGAGGGAGGGGGATAATGGGCGCGAATCACGGAGAAAGGATTGCCATGGAGCGCAAGAACGCATGGAAAACGTACGGCGATGAAGACCTTGCTGCGCTGGAGCGCGTGGCTGCTGGCTATATCGACTTTATTTCGGAGAACAAAACGGAGCGCGAATGCGCCGCCGCTGCTATTCGCCAGGCAGAAGAAGCTGGCTATTGCTGCCTGAAAGACGCCATTGTCTCGGGCAAGCAGCTTCGTCCAGGCGACAAAGTATGGGCGGACATGATGGGCAAGGCCGTCATGTTCGTTCGCTTGGGGACCGAGCCTCTCGAACACGGCGTAAATATCCTCGGGGCTCATATCGACTCTCCCCGGTTGGACCTTAAGCAAAACCCGGCGTACGAAGCGGGCGGGTTTGCTTTCCTGGACACGCATTACTACGGAGGTATTAAGAAGTACCAATGGGTCACGCTGCCGCTGGCCATTCATGGCGTCGTGGCAAAGAAGGACGGCAGCGTTGCGCAGGTGAACGTGGGCGAGGATGCCGAAGACCCGGTGTTCTGCGTGACCGACCTGTTGATTCACCTGGCGAACAAACAGATGGAAAAGAACGCAAGCGCGGTCGTGGAGGGCGAGGCGCTCGACGTGCTTGTCGGCAATCGCCCGATGCTGACGGCAGAAGAGATGGCCGAACTGAAAGGCGAGGATTCCAGCGAAGAGGACGCGGGTCCTGTCTCGGAGAATTCCGAGGACTCGAAGACGGATGTAGAGAAGCTTGCCGAGAAAGAACCGGTCAAAGCTTACCTGCTGCAGCTCCTTGCGGAAAAGTACGGCATGGAAGAAGAAGACTTCCTTTCTGCGGAGCTCGAAGTCGTGCCTGCAGGACGTGCGCGCGAATGCGGGTTCGATCGCAGCATGATCATAGGATACGGACAGGACGACCGTGTGTGCGCTTATCCTTCGTTGCTTGCGCAGTTGGAGGCCGACGCGCCGAAGCGGACGTCCGTGTGCATCCTGGTGGACAAAGAAGAAATCGGCAGCGTCGGCGCGTCGGGCATGACTTCGCGCTTCTTCGAGAACACCATGGCGGAAATCATGGAGCTTGCAAGCGAAGGGGGCGAACTCAAACTGCGCCGTGCGCTAGCGGCGTCGAGCATGCTCTCTTCGGACGTGAGCGCGGGCTTCGATCCTGCGTACGCGTTTGCTTACGAGGCAAAAAACGCCGCCTATCTGGGCCGTGGTCTCGTGTTCAACAAATACACAGGCGCACGCGGTAAAAGCGGTAGCAACGATGCGCGCGCCGAGTATTTGGCGAAAGTGCGCGCGGTCATGGACGGTGCGCACGTTAACTTCCAGACGTGCGAGCTGGGCGCAGTCGACGCGGGCGGCGGCGGAACCATCGCGTACATTCCGGCAGAATACGGCATGGACGTGATAGACAGCGGCGTGCCGGTGCTCTCCATGCACGCGCCGTGGGAAGTCACGTCCAAAGCGGACATCTACGAGGCGTACAAAGGCTACAAAGCGTTCCTCGAAGGGATGGAGTAGTTCGATTCTGCCGCTTGGCCCGATGAAGCGAGAGCGCGCTGGGCGCAGAGGCTCCTGCCGTAGGCAGGGCGCCTCTCGCTCAAGCGCGCTTTTTCATGGGGTTCGGCTGCGCGCTACCGCCTTGGTCAGTCGTTCAGCCGCGCTTCCACGAACTCGACAAGCTCTTTCTTCGAATGGACGTCGAGCTTTGCATAAATCGAACGAATATGAGCGCGCACGGTGTAGACGGACAGCACGTCGCGGTCGGCAATTTCCTGCGCCGTCTTGCCGCGGGCGAGCGCCACGAACACCTCGCGCTCTCGTTCAGACAGCCCTTGCGCTTCGGCAATGGCCTTGCACGTGAGCACCCATTGCTTTGGCTGGCGTTCGGGTATGCCCAGCGTATCCTGCGCTTTGCGCGGCTGGTCGAGCGGCACCAAAAGCTCGTTGATCTGCTTTTCTGAAAATACGAACATCAAGTCGACAAGCACGATGACGCCGAGCACGATAAGCGCGGCGCGCATAATGTCGTCGTATGTTCCGCTCGTGATATCAAGTGCCATGATGGTGAAGCTTGCAAGCGCCGTACCGCCGGACAGCGCCGCATTGCCAAAGCCGAACACCTGCAAAGCGCCCGCTTCCGCCTGGAACACGAGATAGGCGAGCATGGCCAGACCACCAGGTTAAAGCAGTTGCAGGCAGCGACGGCGATGGATGCCGTCGGGGTGGAGCGCAGTGCGAGGGCAGCAATGGCAATGAGCAGCACGCCGAGCGCGAACACGGCGAGCGAATACCATTTACCGTAGGTATAGCGGTCCTGCACGAGCAACGTGGTCACGAGGACCGCCGTCACCACAAAGCCAATGATGAACTGTGCAGCAATCATGCTCTCGCTGCTGTATACCGGCGGCATGCCGGCGAGAATGAGTGCTTTCGCCAGCTCGAATGCATACGAGCATAAAGCGACCGACGCCAGGAACACGAAAACCGTCGTGAGAACTGGGCGCCACTGCGAGTTACTTTTTCCTCCACGCGTGTTTGCTTGCGGTGCAGCATGAGGAGCAGTACTGCCCCGAACGGTAACAGGATGAACCCAATGCAGGCTACGTCAGGTTCGCAGCTGTTGAGGGAAAAGAACAAGGCTGCGCCCAAAAGCGCCGAGCACGAAATCATGCTGATGGCGCGTCGTGGCGGCAAGCCGCCAAGCAGGGCAGTGCTTCGCATGAAAAGCACGGTAGTACCGCTTCCTGTGAGCACAGAGCCAAGGAAGAAAAGCGTGCGAGAGGAATAGAGGTCCTCGCGCGTGATGACGATGAGCACGGCGCCAAGTGCGGCAACGATGCCAGAGGCGACAAGAAAGCGGCGGTTCAGCACGAATTGCACGCTGCGTTTCCAGAGCGCTCCTATGATGACGAGCGTTGCGACCGAAGCGACCAGGTGTCCCAGAATCAGGTTTTCCGCGACCAGGCTGTTGTTCGGATCGCGCAGCCAGAAAGACCCTGAGAATGCGATGGTGTTCCATGCCATCCAGAACGCAAAGCCAAGGTATTTCAAGCTGGGTGCTTGCTTGTCGATGGAAGTGAGCGCACGGGCAAAGCGCCCGCTTGTCTGCGCGGCTTCCTTTTCGGTCATGCTCCCCTCCTTCTGCACTTCCGACGTCAGCATCCTAGCAAAAAGGCTGCTCGCTTTGCCTAGTCAATAGTTGACTAGATGCAGCTCAGCGCATGTTGACTACCTCTCAAGTCTCGATTAGTCCGCCTGTTTCTATGCGTCGGCGCCCGTCGCGGCCTACTTTCGAGACATCCCGAGCGGAACGCGAACTCCGGGCTCGGCTTTCGAGCAAGGCGAGCGAAACGGCGCCTCTCGCGACCGCACGGGCGCCAAGACGAGCAAAAGAAAAAGGGAGGGGAAGCACCATGGCGCAAGCGCCCGCGCTTGTCGATGCCGAAAGCACCGCGTGTCCTTCGACATCCCGCACACGCAAAATGCCGCCGTTTCCGGCGTTCGAAGCTCCGTCGAGCTTCGAGAGATATGCAGAAGGGGAAGCGGGCGGCGTGTATGCCCGCCCGCAGAGTAGAGCTTCGTCTGCTAGCGACCGCGCCGTGGCAGAAAGCGCTGGGGAGCTGTCGCTTGAAGCGCGCACCGATGCGGTCGTAACGTGCGTGTGCTCGCAGGCACCGCTGCGCGAGGTGCTGTACAAAACGCTCGTGCACTGCATCGAGCCGCGTGATTTCAGCGAAGTCGAAGACTTCATCGCGGCGCAGGACGAGTTCGTCTACAGCCACATCATTCAGACGCCTTTTACGTTGGTGCAGATGCTTCTGTGCGCTTACGGCTTGGAACAAATACCGCTCGATGAGGCGGGCCAGCCCCTTGCGCCAGAGCGTTTCGAAGGGTTGAGCGAAGACGAGGCCGACGACCTGGTGGCGACCTACGAGCTTTCCATGACGGATGCGGGCAAACAGGCAGTCGACCTGCTTTCCCCTGCACGTCGGATTCGCTCCCAGATCATGCAGAAGCCGCATCGTGCTCACACGTTCTATCAAGTGCTCGATTTCTGCACGACGCCGCGGAAGTTTCCCGAAATTCAAGACTACTTCAAACAAGAGGACGACCTGGTGCTGGACACGGTTCAGGCGAACCAGAAGCTGTCGCCCGATTTCTATGTCGACCGCCTGGAGAAGGCAGGCGGGTTGGTTTGGCGTGGGGCGTGGGTCACGACGGATGCAGGCAAGCAAGCGCTTGCAACGCGTTGCGATGCGCCCTGTTCCAAATAGAGGGGAGTTACGACACGAGAGGAGTGAGCCAAGGCACGTATCGCCGCGCGGCAAGAGAGGTAGTCCGCGTGGAGGGAACTCAATGTCGAAAGAAAGCACGAGAATGCTAGAAGGAGGTTTACGCATGATGTCAACGAACATGACGCGCCGTTCGTTCGTGAAGTCCGCTGCCGTAGCGGGCGCTGCGACCGCTCTGGGCGTTGAGGCTGCGAACTGCTTTTCGCCCAGCGATAAGGCTTGGGCCGAAGGCGAGGTGACGGAGGTTCGCACGTCCTGCCGCGCCTGCATCGCGAACTGCGGTGTCATCGCCGTGGTGAGCAATGGCCGCGTCATCAAGATTAAAGGCGACCCGATCGACCCGATGTCGAAGGGCCGTGTCTGCCCGAAGGGCCTTTCGGGCGTGCAGGCACTCTACCATCCGAACCGCAACAAGTACCCCATGAAGCGTGTGGGCGAAAAGCCCGGCAACTAGTGGGAGCGCATTAGCTGGGAAGAGGCGGCCAAGACCGTCGCCCAGCACTTGATCGACATGCGCGACAAGACCGGCAAGCACGGCCTGCTCTGCTCCACGGGCGGTGGCGGCAACCCGCAGTTCTTCAGCCCGCCGCGTTTCCGCAACTTCTGGGGTGCCGGCAACGTGTTCGAGCCCGGCTGCGCGCAGTGCTACCTGCCGCGCAACTACACGATGCCGCTCATCAACGGCCTGAGCGACACGTCCATCGCCGACTCCGGCTGCCCTGAGCTGTACAAGCCGGCCAAGTACGGCGGCATCGCCGAGGTTTACGTCCTGTGGGGCACCGGCCCGGCGTGGCATTCGCCGTCGACGTCCGGCCGCTGCGTGGCGGAACTCCGTGCGAACGGTTGCAAGACCATCGTCGTCGACCCGCGCTTCAATGCCGATGCGGCGAAGGCGGACGTGTGGCTGCCCATCAAACCTGGTACCGACATGGCCATGATGCTCGGTTGGATGAAGTACATCATCGACAACGAACTGTACGCGAAGATTCCTGGGTATGAGAATTTCTGCGAACAGTGGACGAACCTGCCGTTCTTGGTCGACCCGCGCGACGAGGTCTCGCTGCCGCCGGTCGCCGAGGACATTACGAAGGATGGCCAGCTGCTGCGCGCATCCGCGGTCTTCGACGACGTGACGGAAGAGAACGAAGGCTACGTCTACTTCGACACGGAGACCGGCAAGGTCACGAAGGCCTTTGCACTCGGCCCGGACAATGACGGCACGTATCACCCGCAGCTGTTCGGCACGGTGGACGTCACGCTCAAGGACGGCACGACCATCACGTGCAAGACGGCGTTCCAGGCCTACAAAGACCGTTGCGCGGACTTCGACCTCGACACGGTGGCCGAAATCACCGGCTGCCAGGCGGACAAGATCAAAGAGGCTATTGAGCTGTACTGCTCAAGCGCGCACGGCGGCATTTCCCTGGGCGTGGCGACCGACATGTACCCGGGTTCCGCGCAGGCGGCCATCGGCGCGGCGGCGCTTGACTGCATGACTGCGCACCTGTGGCACACCGGCTGCCCGGCGAACAAGGTCGGCGGGAAAGGCTCGAGCGGCCTGAGCTCGTGCGAATCCACCATCTTCCCGTCTGGGTTCATGGGCGACACTGTCTACGAGTTCCAGACCAACGACGCCGTCCTCGAGCGCCTGGGCTACTGCGAGCACAAGGGCTTGGGCGGCTGGATGCACAGCCATATCCCGACCATCCTGTCGGCCGTCCTCACGGGCGAACCGTATCAGCCGAAAGTGTGGATTGAGCGCTCTGGCAACAAGATGGCTGCGCTCGGCAACGCGGCATCCTGGGTCGACGCGTTCCCGAAGTTCGACCTCATCGTACAGGGCTACATGTACCCGACATCGTTCACGACCGAAGCGGTGGGCATCGTCTTCCCGGTATGCGAATGGCTCGAGAGCTCCTTTGCGCAGAACCGCTTGAACGTGAACTTGCTGCGTCAACCGGTCACGAACCTGTTCGAGGCTGCTGACGAAATCATGATGTGGGGCAAGATTGCCGAAGCCATGTCCGATCCGTCGAGCGACCTGTACGATCCGAACATGGAAGCCTGCTTCGACGAAGAAAAGATCGGCAACCCCATGGTTCCGCCGTACTGGCACACTATCAACGAGTATTGGGATTGGGTCGCCAAACAGTGCGGCAACCCGGAGATTACGACCATGGAGCAGGCGCGCCAGATTATGCCGCAGGAGTGGGCGACCGACGACGAATACTGGGGCGGTACCACGTACGACGGCTACAAGATGGTGAACGCAGGCGGCGGCGCTGGCGGTGCCAAGGGCGCGATCAACGCGGGCGGATCGTCCGACGACAACACGTACACCGGCTTTTCCACCTGCGCTGCGGACATCAAGGACGACCCGAAGAAGTGCGGTCCGTACGCCGACACGATGCTCTATATCGGCCGCCATGGCAAAGAGAAGTTCGAGATGCCTCCGGCGCTCGTTGACTACAACCCCATGCCGTACTACTTCACGCCCGAAGACGAGACCCAGTACGGTGACGAATACCCGCTGACGCTCACTGAAGGACGCATTCCTTACTTCCATCACGGTACGCTGCGCAACAACCCGTACCTGCGCGAGTTGTACCCGGCGCCGGAAATTTGGATTTCGCCGGATTACGCCGAACAGTACGGTATCGCCGATGGCGACTGGGTGAACGTCAAGAGCCCGCGTACCGACGGCAAGGACGTCTTCCGTGACATTACGACCGGCGTCGACGCCGCTACCGTCATGGCGGCGGACAAGACCTCCGGCCCCTCCGAGTTCGCGCCGGGCGACGAGCTGACCGCCAACGGCCAGAGCGTCGTGTCCAATGGCATCTACGCCGTGGCCCGCGTGACCGAAGGCATTGCGCGCGATTCGGTCTACCTGGAGCGCTTCTGGAACCCCGAGTTCCTGGAGGACGGCTCCGACGGCCGCAAGTCGTGGACGACGGAGAACATGAACGTCCTGACGAAGAACACCGGCTTCTACAACCCCGAGTTCGGCACGTACACCCTGCGCGGTATTCGCGTGAAGGTTGCCAAGGCCGAGCGTCCGGAAGGCATCTGGTACGAGCCGACCGACTTCGAGCCGTGGATGCCGCAGCCGTCTGAGTTTACGGGAGGAGCGTTTTACGAATCATGAGTCGTTACTGCCTAGTTGTTGATTTGGACCGTTGCATCGGCTGCCATGCGTGCGAGGTGGCCTGCAAGAACGAGAACGGCATTGCACTCGGCGAGTACTGGAATCGCGTTATCCAGGTGGGTCCGCACGGCACGTTCCCCGACCTGGAGCAGTATTGGCTGCCGGTGCAGTGCCAGCAGTGCGAGGATGCGCCTTGCGTGCACGTATGCCCGACTGGCGCTTCCTACCGCGATCCCGAGACCAACATGGTCCTTGTGGCCAAAGAGAAGTGCATCGGCTGCAAGTATTGCATGATGGCCTGCCCGTACGGTGTCCGCTCGTGGAACGCCGCCGAGCGCGCTGTCGAAAAGTGCACGCTGTGCGGCCAGCTGACGAGCGTGGGCGAACAGCCCGCATGCGTGGCAGCCTGTTGTTCTGCGTGCCGCTTCTACGGCGATCTTGACGACCCGTCTTCCGACGTGTCCGTTGCCATTGCCAACGCTGACGCAAGCGCGGTGCACACGCTGAAGGATGTCGGCAATGCGCCTACAGCCCGCTACATCCTCTCTGAGAAGACGGCGGCATGGCTTGATGTCGACGAAATCGAGGCGGCCTCCGATTCGGCAGACCCCGCCTGGTTCAGGAAGGAGGCGTAACGCCATGGAGATCCAATGGTCCTTGGTTCTGTTCACGGCCCTGACCGGAACCGCCGGCTGGATGTACGCTTGCGTCGCTGCCGACGAATTCCTTAAGAAGGCGCCGAAGTCCGCCTTCGTCGCTTCCATCGTGGCTTTCGTGGTCGCAGTGGTCGGCGGCCTGGCTTCGGTGACCCACCTGTCCCATCCTGACCGCATGCTGAACGCATTGCAGCATCCCACCTCCGGCATCTTTGTCGAGGCGGCGCTCATTGGCTGCTTCTGCGTGTGCGTGGCCATCTACGCCATCATGGTGAAGCGTGGCGTATCCGAATCGGTGCGCAAGGTTGTTGTGGTCATCGGTGCAGCATTCGGCATCGCGCTGCCCTTCATGGCAGGCGAGTCCTACATGATGGAGGCGCGTCCGAACTGGAATACGCCGCTTCTGCCCCTGGGCTATCTGGGCACGGCCATCCCCGCAGGCGTTGCTGCATACCTGACCGTCGTTGCAGCGCGCAAGGAGATTGACGATGCGAAGCCTTATGCCGTCACGCTGCTTGTCGGAGGCGTAGTCGCTGCGGTCACGGCTCTTGCGTACGGCCTCTCCGCAGGCGCACTCGACGCTACGACGGGCATGCTGCTTGCACTGTGCGTCGTGGGCGCAGGCGTGGTGCCTGCTGCGTGCGGTGCTGTTCTGCGTACGAAGGCAAACTCGCTTCTCGCGCTTGCTGCGGCATCGCTGGTGTGCGCGCTGGTAGGTGCCGTGGCCTACCGCTGCATCATGTGGCTTATCACGGTGCCGGTCTCCGACCTGTTCGGCATCGTTCTGTAGGCTACGGGGCAAACGCCTGGCCTCTCCAATCCCGGGATGCCTGACGCATCCGGCATCCCGGGGAGGACGATCGAAGGCGTGTGGGTGCGTTCTTTGACGTGCCATGCCCTCTTCTTTTCCCGACATTTCGAGGCGCGCCCGCTGTAGACGGTGCGCGCATGTCTAAGGCCGGTCGGCTATGCACTCTCCCTCCCTTCCTGTCGACCGGCCTTCTACGAGGTGATATGCATGACCGTGACAGAAAGTCTTTCCACCGAAGATGCGGCGTTCATCCGCGAGATCGTTGCAGTGAACGAGGGGCGTGCGGCGCTCTATCGGGTGCTTGCCCACTATTATTTCAAAGAGCTGACTGCCGAAGAGATAGAGAAGGTTGCGTCCCAGGATTTCGCAGGGATGGACGGCGGAGAGGCGCTTATCGCTGAAGGCTTCGCAGATATGAAGCGCTATCTGGAAAAGCGAAACACAGGCACGCGGCAGGCGCTTGCGGTCGACTATGCCCATACCTTTTTGGCTGCAGGGAACTACGAGAGCTTCGCTGCCACACCGTATGAAAGCGTGTTCACCTCCGAGCTCGGGCTGCTCATGCAGGAAGCGCGCGACGAAGTCTACAAGTGCTATTGCGAAGAGGGCATCCAGCCTGACGAGTCCCTTCGCACGCCCGAGGATCATCTGTCGTTCGAGTTCGAATTCATTGCCTGCCTTCTCGACCGGACGAACGAGGCTTTGCGTCGCTGCGACGGGGATGCCGCGCTTGCCTACGCGGAAAAAAATCGCTTCATTCCATCGAGACCATCAGCTGAACTGGGTTGATGCGCTTTGCGACGCGATTATCGACGTGGCAGAGACACGATTCTATCGCGGCGTGTCCAAAGTCACCCGCGGGTTCGTTCATATGGAAACGGACGTCATTGCCGACGAAGTGCAGGCGTTGAAAGAGCTGAAGGAAGCCTTCTCCCAGGCAGCGTAGGGAACATGCAGCAGAAAAAGCTGCCCGCAAGAACAACGACACGCGGTAGCGCAGGGAAGTGCTGCCTTGCGAAACGGCGGTATCACGCATGCAGGGCAAGGGGCCTTCAGCATTGCGTTCGAAAGAGGAAGCCATGGGCATGACAAGAAAAGCGTTTCTTGGAGTGGGCGCGGCAGCGGTGTGTTCTGGCGCGTTCGGGGGCATCGCTCTTGCGCTCGGTGGTCCAGACGAACTGCTCAGACCTCCCGTGGTGCGGGATGAGGCCGAATTCGCTTCGCGCTGTATCAGGTGCTATCGCTGCATCAGCGTATGCCCGACAGGAGTGCTGGCGCCAGCCACGCTCGACGACGGACTGTTGGCCATGAGAACGCCCAAGGTCGATTTCCACCGCGGCTATTGCGATTTCTGCAACAAATGCGTGGACGTTTGTCCCACGCGTGCTATCGAAGCATGCGATCCGCTGCAGCCTTCCGAAGGGCGTATAGGCTATGCCGTCGTGCAGCCCGACCGCTGTCTTGCCTACTCGACCGGATGCCTCGAATGCGAAGAAGCATGCCCGTACGATGCAATCTCTCTGGACGCTGACAACCGCCCTGTGGTCAACGTCGATGCATGCAACGGTTGCGGCACGTGCGAATACGTTTGCCCGGCTCTGGTGTACCGCTCATTTTCAGGTGGCACACGCCGCGGCATCGTAGTGGTCAAGAACGAAGCGCAGGAAGAGAAGCAGCGTGCAAGCATTGAAGGGTAGGGTTCTTATGGACGCCAATGAAACCAAGCCTACGGCTTGCACCCCTGACAATTCCTTGGACAAGACGTCTCCTTCTGCGAGCGCGTGTGAGCGAGAGCCCGCTGCATCGCGGGGATCGCAGGTCGATCACCGCGGCGAGCCCCGTGGCGCGAAAGGAAAGATACGTGCGCGCCGTACAGCGGTTGCACTGTTTGTCATAGCGCTCATGTGCTTTAGCCTTGCGTTTCACAGCGGTATCGGCACGCCTTCGTCATTTGGCATCGGGACGTTTCAGCTCATATGTCCGCTTGGAGGCATCGAGGCGCTTCTTGCGAGCAAGACGGCCATACCGCATGCCATCATTTCGCTTGTTGTCGTGCTGGTAGCGTGTTTGGTGGTCGGCCGCGCCTGGTGCGCATGGGGTTGCCCTGCGGGCGTAGTCCGAAAAGTGTTCGGTCGCAAAGAAGTTCACGCCGACCATGCTGCCCGCAAACGCAGCCTCTGGGAGACGTTCAAGACCGATTCGCGCTTGTGGGTGCTGGCAGGTGTTCTCATTGCAACGCTTGTGGTTGGTTTGCCGCTCTTTTGCCTCGTATGCCCCATCGGCCTGACCTTCGGCACTATCATGTCGATTTGGCGTCTCATTCAGTTCAATGACGTGAATTGGGGCTTGCTCGTGTTCCCTGCAGCCCTTGTCGTGGAGATTGTCGTGTGCAAAGCGTGGTGCATCAAAATGTGCCCCATCGCCGGTCTTCTGTCGCTTGTTGGGCGTCTTGCAAAGCCACTGCGTCCGCGCATAGAGCAGACGACATGCCTGGAGCACGACGGGAGGGCTTGCGCAAGCTGCTTTGCAGCCTGCCCTGCGGCTATCAACCTTCATGCAGAAGATGCAGAGGCTCAACTTGCCGACTGCACACGCTGCGGTGCTTGCAAGGATGTATGCCCGACTGCATCCATCACGTTTCCGCTTCTCCCGAAAGACGGCAAGAAAGCCAAGGAAGAGAACAACGAATACGAAGCACTCATGCGCAGTAAGACATACCTGCTGAGCGAGACGAACGGCAAGACCGCTTGCAGATAAGTTAAAGACACCTATGGAATCGCGCGCCCCTGGATAATGTTCCGGGGGCTATTTCATTTCCGGGCACCGCCTCTTGAACCAGAATAGAAGGTGCGCGAAAGCCGCACTCCGTGCTAGCGCAAACCTTCCTCAACCCTAAGTTGTGGAGGCTCCGTGGAGAAGGCCGGAAGGCCTTGCAAGGGGGAGGAAGGGGGAGTATTGTATTTCCTCGCCGCTTCCGCAGGGAAGCAGCAAGGCCCGGGGTTAGACCCCGGGGCCCGCACCTTGAGAGCGACATACCGCGAGAGAGAGACTCGAAGGAAGGCCGCCCGCCCGAAAGGGCAGGGCGTCCCCGG
>DVGB01000067.1 GCA_018712955.1 Candidatus Aveggerthella stercoripullorum | reverse complement strand
TGATTATTCGCATGAAAAATGGGCGATGCTCGCACGAATGTGAACACCGCCCATTTCATTAGATTGTGCGCCCGTTATCGCCTAGGTGTGCAGCTCATTCAACCTTTCTTTTGGCCATCATCTCCCTCATGTTGACGTCCCCCATCTGGATCCGAACGGCGTTGTGGACGATCCTGTCCATGACCGACTCGGCATGTGCCCCTCCTCCCATGCGGCGGTGCCACTCGTCAACCGGGTACTGGGAGCAGTAGATGGTCGACGAGTTGTCGTAGCGCCGCTCGGTGAGCTCGAGGAGGAAGTGCATTTGGTCGGTCGTCGGCTTGTCGATGAGGTGCTCGTCTATGACGAGCACCTTGTACCCGACGTACTTGTTGAGAACCTTCTTCTCCGGCCAGCCCGCGGCCATCTTCTCCTCGCGGTAGGCGAGCATGTCCGGCATTCGGACGTAGAGCGACCTCAGCCCGCGCTTGCACGCCTGCTTCGCGATCGCGCAGGCGAGGTGGCTTTTGCCCGTGCCCGTGAACCCCTCGATTATCACATCCGTGGCGTTCGCGACGAACTGCGCCGTCCCCAGCTCGCACACCAGGTCGCGGCTCAGGGGCCTGCCCTCGTAGACGATGTTGGATATGTCGGCGTGGGGGAAGCGCAGGCGGGCCCCCTTTATCAGCCGCTCGACGAGCCTGTTCCGCGATTCCTGGTAGGCGTAGTCCACGACCACCTTGGCCTTGTCGGCGAACGGCAGGCCCGCGTAGGACGCGTCCGCCTCCACCATCTCGATGGCGTCGGCCAGCCCCGGGACGCCGAGCTCGCGGGCCTTCCTCCTGGTCTCCGGGTCTAGCATGATCCCTCGCCCCCTTCGTTGTAGTAGCGCTCGCCCCTGATGTAGCCGCCGCTCCCCTCGTCCTCTCCGGGGCCGGAGGCCGCCTTGCTCGCGAGCACCGACCTTATGAAGCGGCACCGGGGCCTCGCGGTCCTGCCCAGCGCGTAGGCGCACGCTTTCTCCAACTCGCCCTCCGAATAGCGCCTCGAGAGGTTCAAAACCGCGAGCGCGGGGTTGTACGCCTGCTCCTTCACCTGGACGTCGTCGAAGATCCGCGCCACGACGTCGCGCGCGGACGGCCCGATGCTCGCCGCCCATCGCATGATGCGCTCCGCGTCCCACTCCGGCTTGACGAACTCGGGCGGCATGTGGGAGGGGTCGGTCGCGTAGCGGTAGCTCACGAAGGAGGGGAAGCGCGGGTGGGTGGCGACGCGGGAGCCCGCGTGGTAGATTTCCACCGTGGAGTCGGTGGCCTTCACGTCCACCTTCTTGCCGACGAGCGCATACGGCACCGAGTAGCTGTTCTTCTTGAAGGACACATGGAAGTTGAGGTTGACGCAGCGCCCGTAGAACCATTCGCTGACCTCGAACGGGACCTCGGGCAGCGGCGAGAGGAACGCCGACTCCACCTCTTCGAACACCTCCTTGCGCGATCCCTCCCTTTTCTGGAAGGGCCGCGCGTTGTAGGCGTCGAGCTGCTCGCGGACGGCGCCGTTCAGCTCGGCGAGCGTCGAGAACTCCCGGTCGCGCAGGCGCGCGACGACCGCCGTGGCGATCTTGCCCACGGCGCCTTCGACGCTGGCCTTCTGCTTCGGTTTGCGAACCTGGGTCGGCATGATCGCCGTCATGTAGTGACGGCCGAGCGCCTCGTACGCCTCGTTGAGCACGATCTCTCCCTCGCGAGGATGGCTCACGACGCCCGTCTTCAGGTTGTCGCAGACCGTGCGCACCGCCACGCCGCCGAAGAAATCCCAGGCGTTGACGTGGCACGACAGCCAGGTGTTCTGCCTCATGTCGGCGGTGGCCTCCACGTAGGTCATCTGCGAGTAGGGCAGGCACGCGACGAAAAGATGCGCCTTGGAGACCTCGCCTGTGAACGGGTCGGCCAACCGCATCGCGGCCCCGGACCAGTCGACCTCCATCACCTGCCCGGGCTTGTGCTCCAGGTGGTTGGTGACCCTGCGGGCGGCGACGTGGTCGGCGTAGCCGCGGCAGAAGGTCGTGTAGCTCTTGCACAGAAGCCCTTCCTCGGCGGCCCTGTCGCGCAGTTCCTCGTGGAGCAGCTGCATGGTCACGCCCGTGCGCTGGAGCTCGGTGTGCACGTAGTCGTAGTCGGGCTCGATGAACGCTTCTTCCGCCTTGGCCGATTCCGGGAACAATAGCCTGTGCACGTCGCCTTCGTCCATCGTCGCGACGTCTTCCCAACCGACGCCCGCAGCCTCCGCTGCGGCCCGCACCTTGGCCACGCTCTGCGGGGCTATATGGCGTGTGCGCCTGATCTCTCGAGCGGACATTCCTTTGCCAAGCAGCTCGAGCACCAGCTTGGCGTTGATCTTCCTTGCCATGCGATCACTTCCTTTCCTTGACTCGACGGCAAGTCGAATCGAGTGTAGGAAATGAACACTTTGGCGCTAACGGCTATATGGCCGCTGCGCGCACATTGCTGCAAACGGGCGATCACTTGAATGAAAACGGTGTTCACATTGCGCGCGAATAATCA
>DVGB01000066.1 GCA_018712955.1 Candidatus Aveggerthella stercoripullorum | reverse complement strand
GCTATGCGTTCGGCGGAGAGGGCGTCCAGCGCGAGTTGCTTCAAAGCGAAGGCGTGGTGTTCCTCGACGAGGACCATGTGGACATGGACGCCTGTCTGTGGAAACCGCAAGAAGACGGGCCGCCGCATGATGGCGACGGGCTTCCGGGCAGGCCGACCGACGTCGATTGGGCGCGCGAGATCGGGGATGCGTAGGGTTCCGGGCAAAGAGCGCGCTCGCAAGGGATGATGTGTCCTCGTGCGCATTTGAAGGAGCTTTGCTGGCGTTGTGGCAGCGTGTTGGACGTGGTCAGGGGATTATGGCACAATACGTTCCTGGCAATGCCACTGTGGCGCAACGGTAGCGCATCGGTTTTGTAAACCGCGGGTTGCAGGTTCGAATCCTGTCAGTGGCTCCAGAGTTTTACCAGGTCATTGAGCTATTTGCTCGGTGGCCTTTTCTGTTTTACGTGCGTGCGTTCGGCTAGGCCTTGGAAGGGGCATGCATGCAGAAGATGGTCAAAACGGCGGAGCGAATCGCGCGCCGTGCCCATGCGGGGCAGGTTGACAAAGCAGGGGTGCCTTACGCTCATCATCCGGCATGGGTTGCGGCTCGCGTTGAGGGGGATGACGCGAAAGCGGCAGCCTGGCTGCATGATGTGCTGGAAGACACCAACCTGACGGCAGACGATTTGCGTCGTGCGGGCATTCCCGAGGAAGTGGTGCACACAGTGGAGGTGCTTACGCATGCTGAAGGGGAGTCGTATCAAGACTATCTCGAGCGGGTGGCGCGCCACCCGCTGGCGGCGCGCGTGAAGCTGGCGGACCTCGCACACAACAGCGACCTGTCGCGCATTCCACAGCCGACCGAGCAGGACTATGCGCGCATTGAGAAGTACCGCCGCGCGCGCATCTTCCTTGAAGAGGCGGTGGGCGACCGAAAGGGGAAATGATGCTTCTGAACATGCTTGCCGTTATGGCGGGCGGTGGGCTTGGCGCCGGCACGCGCTATCTGGTAGGCCTGGCGGCGAACGCGGTCGTTCCGGCGGAGTCCGTGCTTGCAGGCGTGCCGGTCGGGACGCTTTGCGCGAACGTGCTTGGGTGTTTTGCGATAGGCGTGCTCTCGTGCTTCTTTTCGAGCGTTGACTTCGGTGGGCGCGACACCTGGCGTTTGTTCGCCATTACGGGCGTGCTTGGCGGGTTTACGACGTTTTCGACCTTCAGCCTCGAAAGCATCACGCTGTGGGGGGAGAACCCCCTCGCAGGCGGGGCGTACGCAGTCGGCACGCTTGCAGCATGCTTGGTGGCAGCGGCGCTTGGCCGTGCGCTTGGCAAGCTTGCTTGGTAGGATTGCGGCACGAGCTCGTTCTGCACATCGCTTGCCGGGATCGACCTGCGCACGTGCGATCTGGAGGGGGTCGTCCTCTCCGATGCGATGGGGGAGCTGCGAGGTTGCACGCTCAACCTGCTGCAGGCAGCCGGGATTGCCCGTCGCTTGGGCGTGATTGTGGAAGGATGAGCGTCTGCGCGTTTATCCTGCACATTTCCGCCCGCCCGTCCTGTCCGTGCTATCCTAACGTCCTCAGGAAGCGCTCCGCGCTGCATTTGACCGCTGGTAGAAAGGAAAACGCCGCATGCAAACGTACCTCGCGCACTACACGTCGCCAAAGCACAGTGAGTCCGCGACCGGCGTTTTCGAATACCAGTCTGCCTCCCGCGCGAACACGAAAAAGAACCTGCACGACGCACGCGTGAAGATGCTGGAAACGTACGGCAAAGAGGCCGTGTCGTGGGTCATCGACTCCGTGGAGCTGAAAAAGGAGAAGGACACGCGTCCTGACGGCCAGATGGAGCTAGACTTCCGCGAGCCGCAGAAAAAGAAACGTCCGCGCAAGAAGGAATGGTGGTAGGGGGAACTCTTACAGCCGCGTAACGCCTGAGCGCTCTGCGCGCACGTTGCTTGACACCTCAGGAAGCTTGCCTACAATCAGTTTTAGCACTCAAACGGTAAGACTGCTAATGCGAACCGCCCGCCTCAGCGGGCGGTTTCATGTTGGCACGAAACGTCGATGCGCGTGCAGCGTGCGAAGTTTGGCGCAAACGCGGACGCAAGGAGCGTTTGCGTCGGGATGGCAATCGTTCAGATGCGTCCAGGGTGGAACATCGCAGGCATCCCTGCATGCGCACGGCATGCGCACGCGAAGGAAGGATGGCATGAAAAAGTTCAAGACCGAAAGCAAGCGCCTGCTCGACCTGATGATTAACTCCATCTATACCAATCAGGAGATTTTCCTGAGGGAGTTGATTTCCAACGCCTCTGACGCGGTGGACAAGCTTTACTTCAAGAGCCTGACGGACCAGAACATTCCTATCGGAAAGGACGATTTGGAAATCCACGTCTCCTTCGACAAGGATGCCCGCACCATCACGGTCTCTGACAACGGCATCGGCATGACGAAGGAGGAGCTGGACCGCAACCTGGGCACGATCGCCCATTCGGACAGCCTTGACTTCAAGACGGAGAACGCCGAGAAGCAAGGCGACGCCGTGGACATCATCGGCCAGTTCGGCGTGGGCTTCTACTCTGCCTTCATGGTCGGCAGCACGGTACGCGTCGTTTCGCGCGCATTCGGCGAGGACGAAGCGTGGGCGTGGGAATCGGACGGCATCGAAGGCTACACCATCTCCGAGGCAGAACGCGACGGCCATGGCACCGACGTCGTCGTGACCCTCAAAGAGAACACCGAGGACGAAGACTACGATCGCTTCCTGTCCGAATACGGCCTGCAACACCTCATCAAGCAGTACAGCAACTATGTGCGCTATCCCGTTCGCATGGAGGTTACGCGCACGCGCCAGAAGCCGAAGCCTGAAGACGCGGGCGACGACTGGAAGCCGGAGTATGAGCAGTACACCGAGACCGAAACGGTCAATTCCATGATTCCTATCTGGAAGCGCCGTAAGTCCGAGGTCACGCAGGAGGAGTACAACGAGTTCTATAAGCAGGACTTCCACGACTTCGCCGACCCGGCGCGCACCATCTCCATCCACGCGGAGGGCGCATTGACCTACGACGCCCTGCTCTTCGTCCCGAGCCGCGCGCCGTACGACCTGTACAGCAAGGACTTCAAGAAAGGCCTCGCGCTCTACAGCTCCAACGTGCTCATCATGGAGAAGTGCGAGGATTTGCTGCCCGACTACTTCAACTTCGTGCGTGGCGTCGTGGACAGCCAGGACCTCACGCTCAACATCTCGCGCGAGACGCTACAGCACAACAGCCAGCTGCGCGCTATCGCCAACAAGGTGGAGAAGAAGGTCAAATCCGACCTTGCGGACATGCGCAATACGGACCGCGAAGCATATGAGAAGTTCTTCGAGAACTTCGGCCGCGGCATCAAGTACGGCATCTATTCGAGCTACGGCATGAAGAAGGACGAGCTGGCGGACCTGCTGCTCTTCTATTCCGCCAAGCAGGAGAAGATGGTCACGCTCGACGAGTACCTGGACGCCGCGCAGCCTGACCAGGAGGCCATCTACTACGCGGCGGGCGAGACGACCGAGCGCTTGGCGAAGATGCCCATCGTCCAGTCGGTTCTCGACCGCGGCTATGACGTGCTGTTCTGCACGCAGGACGTGGACGAGTTCTGCATGACCGCCATGGGCGAGTACAAAGAGAAGCAGTTCAAGAACGTGGCCGGTGGTGATCTGGGCCTGGAGACCGAAGCCGAAAAGGCCGAAGCAGAGGCAGCCGCGAAAGAAAACGAAGGCCTGTTCGACGCCTTGAAGGACGCTTTGGGCGAAAAGGTGACCAAGGTTGCTGTCTCCACGCGCCTGACTGCCGAATCCGCCGCTCCGGCGTGCGTGACTGCCGAAGGCCCGCTGTCGCTCGAAATGGAGAAGATTCTTGCAGGCCAGCCGGGAGGCGAAGAGCTCAAGACCCAGCGTGTCCTGGAGTTGAACGCGAAGCACCCGGTCTTCGACGTCTTGAAGGCCGCCCAGAATGCGGGGGATGCCGACAAGGTGAAGCTGTATGCCGACATCCTGTACAACCAGGCGTTGCTGGTGGAAGGTCTGCCGATCGACGATCCGGTGGCATACTCCCAGGCGATAGCATCGCTGATGAAGTAGGCACCCTGCCGACAGCGCGCATTCCACGTCGGCGAAACTGTTTTCTGCAGCGAGCGGAATAGACGGTCTAAGGCGAGGTCCGGTTTTTTCGGACCTCGCTTTTTGCTGCCTTCTGCGCTTGCGCGAGCGCAGAAGGCTATCTTCCCAGGTCTCGAGTTTGCCTTGGAGATGTCGCGCCGTTTCCCGCAGAGGCGCTGGCCTAGGGTACAATGCCGTATGAGATACGTTCGCGTGCCCCTGTGGCGCGCTTTGCATACCCGAAAGGCAAACATGACCAGAGGACTCAAGGGGCTCGTGGAGCTTCTCTCGCTGTATTTTCGCGGCTTTACGCCGGTGGAGTTCGTGCGCGGCGATGATCGCATCACCCAGCACGCCAGCGGTTGGCGCGTGAACGGCTCTGGCCATCTGGAGCGCGCAAAGGATGCGGTCACCTATCTTGAGCAGGCTCCGGCGGAGGAATGGCGCCAGGTGTACTGTGGCATCAACCTCTTCTTGGTCTCGGACCGTGGCAACGTGAAGAAGCACGATGGCACGCCTGCGGAGACGTTCATCCTGAACGGCCGTTGCCAGATTAAATACCAGATTGTGAAATTCGGTCGCCTGCGCAACCGAGAAATCTACCGTTCGCACCTGGTTGCCATGGCGTTTCTGAACTACCAGCGCGGCGATGAGCGCGAAATCCATCACATTAACGGCTATCGCATGGACGACAGCGTGGCGAATCTGGTGGTGCTTTCGCGCGAAGACCATGCGAAAGTGCACGGGTACGGCGCGACAGCGCCGACCGGGCCGGTAGAAAAGGACATGCCGCTTCCAAAGCAGCGGACGCGCAAGGGTGCGAAGCCTTCGCGCGGCAAGCACGCAGGCGCTCCGGCCGGTTTGAGCTATGCGCTGGAGACGGCGCCAGAAGTGCCGCTGGTCGGCGTTCCTTCCGTCGAGGAAGAAGGAGAGCCGCAGGCCGTGGAGGCGACGGCACGGGAATGCGCGCCCAAACGCCGCCGTCGCAAGTCGTCTGCCAAACGCCACGCTGAGCAGCGTGGTGCGGAGGTGCGGGCAGATGAAGCGCAAGTGCAGCCGGAGGAAGCACGGGCACTGCCGGATGCATTCCGGGCAGGCCAGGATGCTGACGCAAAGCCTGAAGGCTTGGTGGCGCAGGCGGCTATTTCGGAAGGCGCGAGCAGTTCGATTGTCGCTTCGGA
>DVGB01000006.1 GCA_018712955.1 Candidatus Aveggerthella stercoripullorum | reverse complement strand
CCGAAATTCTGAGCAATACGAGATACTTCTACTTCATAGACAAGTACGGGACCCAATGGGAATTTGAGCAAGGCCACACGGATATCGGCGACTAGACCCAGCTGCAGGCAGCAATCCACCCTCGGTCGCGTTTCGGCACGTCGGGCTCCGCCCTCCTCAGACGACAGCCCAAGGCTGTCGTCCCCTCGCGGGGTTCGATCCCTGCAAGGTACACGAAAACGGCCGCCAACCTTCGTTGACGGCCGTGTCATTGATGGTGGAGCATAGGGGGATCGAACCCCTGACCTCAGCATTGCGAACGCTGCGCTCTCCCAGCTGAGCTAATGCCCCATGTAGACTAAACGCAATTGATTGCGCTCAGCGCGAAGCAGTATATTGCCCTACCTCGCGGCGTTTGTCAAGAAAAAACTTCCTGCCTACAGAAGCGCCGTAGGAGCGGGGATGATATCGTCCTCCGTGCTGTCGACGACGAAGGGCGCGAACAGCGGCTCTCCGTCCTGGCTCAGTTCGACCATGCCGGTCAGCACGTCGACATACTGGTACGACTGGCGCGCCTTGCGGCCGCGCTTGCGATCGACTTCCATGATGAACAGCTGCGGGTGAACCTGCGTCAGCACGCCTTCGCACTCGACAATCTTCGAGCGGCCCATGTTGGCGCGCACCTTCAGACGCTGGCCGACGAAATCGTTCAGCGTGTCGTGAATGGAGTCGACGATTTTCGCTTGTTTCGCAAGATCCATGCTCTGTTTTCCGTTCTCGCTGGGCGAATACAGTGTAACGGGCGGTATTTTACCACGATTCAAAATGAATACAAGTATTGTTTTGATTTCATGTTATTTGTAAGAGACCCGCCAGGAAAACCGGCCTGTGCCGCTGTCCTCTTTCCTGCCGCCGTTCACGGCACCGCCCACCTTCCTTTCGCCTGCCCGCTGTTTCTTTTTCTCATATGTTACCTGTATACTACCATTTAAAAAGCAAGAGGAGGCACCCCATGGCACAGGCAACAAAAGATAAAAAAGACCCGAAGAAGGACAAGAAGAAGACTTCGAAAAAGGCGGCAAAGCCGCATTGCACGTGCTGCAGCAAACACTGCCCGCTTTCGAAACCGCGTTGCGGCAAAGGGAAAAAGCTCGCCGCGAAACTGCTCTGACCCCGAGAATTCGAACGGTCATCCAAGGAAAAGCGGCTGGAAGGGTCTTTTCGGCCGTGGCCTTCTCAACCTCGCGCGAGCCGAGCTTTGCGAAAGCTGACCACGCAAAGAAAGCCTCTCGATCCTCGAAAGACCGAGAGGCTTTCTTGTGCACTGATTCCCTTGCATAGCCCGCATCGCAAATCAAGCCGCTCAAACCGCGCGCTTCGCCCGGGAAGGGCTGCTACCGCGCTCGTCATGCAGCTTGTGCGACGGCGGTTTTCCTAGAGGGTGCGCAAGCTCACTTCCTTGAGCTGGCGACCGGTAACCTCGGACGGAGCACCCGTCATCGGGTCGGACGCGGAGCTCGTCTTCGGGAAGGCGATAACGTCACGGATGGAATCCTTGCCCGCCAGCAGCATGACCAGACGATCAAGGCCAAGCGCGATGCCGCCATGCGGCGGAGCGCCCAGCTCGAGCGCATGAATCAGGTGGCCGAACTTCTCGTCAATCTGTTCGTCGGTCAGGCCGCAGACGCGCAGGATACGGCGCTGCTCTTCGGCGTTGTGGATACGGATGGTGCCGCCGCCTGCCTCGAAGCCGTCCATGACCAGGTCGTAGGAATAGCTGCCGCACTCCAGCGGGGCGGTCTCAATCTTGTCCATGTCTTCGTCGCGCACATGCGTGAAAGGATGGTGCTCGGCTGCGTACTTCTTCTCTTCCTCGTCGTAGCGAAACATGGGGAAGTTCACGACCCACAGGAGCGCATGGCCTTCGCGCGGAATGTTCAGAGCATCCGCCATGTGCAGGCGCAGAGCGGAAAGGACGGCGTGCACCGTGTCCGGCACGTCAGCCGCGAACAGAATCAGGTCGCCCGGCTGCGCGTCGAGCGCCTCCTTCATAGCAGCGAACTCTTCGTCCGTGAAGAACTTGATGATGGGGCTCTTCTCCTGACCATCCGACGTGAAGGCAATCCACGCCATGCCTTTTGCGCCGTTGGCGGCAGCAATGTCCGCCAGCTTCTCAACCTCGCCACGGCTCCAGTCGCCCGCACCCTTCGCATTGATGGCGTTGACGATACCGCCGTTGGCCACCGCGCCGGAGAAGACCTTGAAGCCGCAATCCTTCACGATATCCGTCAAGTCGACAAGCTCCATGCCGAAACGGATGTCGGGACGATCGCAGCCGAAGCGACGCATGGCTTCGGAATACTGCATGCGCTGCAGCGGGAAGGGATGCTCCACGCCCACCGCTTCGAGCGTCTCCTGCATGACGCCTTCCATCATGTCGATGACGTCGTCGCCGTGCACGAAGCTCATTTCGATGTCCACCTGCGTGAACTCGGGCTGGCGGTCGGCGCGCAGGTCCTCGTCGCGGAAGCAACGGGCAATCTGGTAGTAGCGCTCAATGCCACCGCACATGAGCATCTGCTTGAACTGCTGCGGGCTCTGCGGCAGCGCGTAGAATTTGCCCGGGTTCGGACGGGACGGAACGATGTAGTCGCGCGCGCCTTCAGGCGTGGAATTCGCAAGGATGGGAGTCTCCACCTCCAGGAAGCCGCGCTTGTTGAGTGCTGTGCGCATAGCAGTGACAACCTGATGGCGCAAACGCAGCGAAGCGAGCATCTCCGGACGGCGAAGGTCCAGGTAACGCCATTTCATACGGGTGGTCTCGTCGGTCTCGATGCCGTCTTCGATGGAGAACGGCGGCGTGACGGAGGTGTTCAGCACCTCAAGGCCCGTCGCCAGAACCTCGATTTCGCCCGTAGCCATGTTCGGGTTCACGGCCTCTGCCATACGGGCGCGCACGCGACCCGCCACCTTGATGACATATTCGCGACCCAGGTGTTCAGCCACGGCAAATTCGTCGGTGCTCACACAGTCGGGGTCGACAACTACCTGCGTATAGCCAGCACGGTCGCGCAGGTCGATAAAGATAAGGCCGCCATGGTCGCGGTTGTGCCACACCCAGCCGGTGAGCACGACCTCGCGGTCGACGTCCTCCATACGCAGCTCGCCGCACGTGGCGGTGTGCATGCAGTATTCGTTGATGTAATCGGTCATGGTGTCTTCGTCCTTGCCTTGCACGGTACTTTCGCTCAAAACGCCCGGTCGCAAAACCGCGAATGGGCGCCGCTCAAACTTGGTTATTGTAGCACGCTCTACCGCCGCATGGATGTCGCCGAATGCCCTTTCGCAAGAGCAGAACGGGAGATTATGACGGTGCCTTCGCCGAGGCCGTACCCTTACTGACCTTCCGGACGCGCGCAACCGCACTTCGGGCAGAACTTCGCGGTGTTGTCCGTCTTACCGCACAGAGGACAGGTCCACACGCCCGTCTCCGCATTCGGCTGCGCGCTCGCCGCAGGCGAAGCCCCGGCATCGCTCGAAGCGGAAACGTTCTCCGGGCTAGGAGCGGGAGCAGGCTGTGCCTGCGCTGCCTGCTCCTGCGCCAGAGGCGGTTGATGAGTAGGGGCCGCCGTTGGCGATACCGGGGCTGCGCCGTAGGATGGCGAAGGAGACGGCGAGGCAGCGGGCGAAGTCGGCACAGCGGTCGGCGGCGTCGGAGGCGTCGGCTGTTTCGGAATGCGCGCGGCAATCGAATCGAAAAGCGACGGGCCCGAAGGTCGTTGCGCCGCAGGCTCTTCGCCCACCACAGCCTTGCGGATGGCATGCGCGTCGGAAGACATGCGGATGAACGCCATCGTCATCTCGAACGAAAGACGGCACAAAAACTGCAGCACGAAGAAAGCAACGATGCTCCCCAGAAGCGACCCGAAGAAACCGACTATGCCGCCAGCGAGCGTGCTCGTGATGACCAGCCAGACCAGAAACACCGTGATGCCGATAAAGCTCATGATGTAGAACACTTTTATGATCGTCTCGATGAACAAGTGGTCGAAATTGAACAGCCTGCCCAAACGAGACGTACGGTCGCCGTTTTTTCCGAGGAACTTAATGCATGCCAAGATGGTCAGCACGATGACCGCGATCACCGCCAGAATCGCCAGCACGCCGCTTGCCGCAACCGCCATAACGCTTGAATTCATGCTCGATCCGTAATAACTTCCATAACCCATCGTTTCCAGCCTCCTTCTTTTCCCTTCTCTTCTCCATACCGACGCATTTATGTTCAAATACACTTTTTCTCCATACACTCACTATAATACACGGCAGAGCCCGACCAGACCCGACCAAAGGAGTCCTATGAGGTCTATCGTCTCCGAGCATCGAATCGCACGTCGTGCTTTCGCGCTTGCTTGCGTAGTGCTTGCGCTCACGGCGGCTTTTGCTCTGGCCGCATGCAGTTCGCACACGCCCGTCGAGCCTTCGAGCGAATCGACGTCCTTGCCGGTTTCCGACGTCTCGATGCCGTCTGCAACGTCCGGCGAAGAAAGCACCTCCACCGCAACGAGCGAAACCGCCTCCCTCGTGGCAAATATGACGCTGGAGGAAAAGGTTGCCCAAATGTTCATCGTCAAGCCCGAAGACATCACGGGCGTTGATACGGTCGTGCAAGCAGGCGAGCAAACGCGCGCTGCCCTTGAGCAGTATCCCGTCGGCGGGCTGATCTATTTCGGCACCAACCTGGAGAACGCCGACCAAACACGCGCCATGCTCACCGCAACGCAGGAGTTCGCTCACGAGATCACCGGCCTGCCTGCGTTTTTGTGCGTGGACGAAGAAGGCGGCACCGTCTCGCGCATTGGCGGTACTGAAGGCTTCGGCATCGAGAACGTCGGCGATATGAGCGCAGTCGGCGCGACGGGAGACACCGCCTACGCGAAAGAGGTCGCCACGAACATCGGCGCATACCTCACCGAGCTTGGATTCAACGTCGACTTCGCTCCCGACGCCGATGTTGCCAACAACCCCGACAGCGACACTATGGCGCTGCGCTCGTTCGGCACGGCAGGATCCGAGGTCGCACCCTTCGTGAAGGCGCAGGTCGAAGGCTTCACGGACGCGGGCATCCTCTCGTGCGCCAAACACTTCCCCGGCATCGGCGGCGCGGAAGGCGACAGCCACGAAGTGTCCATTTACTCCCATAAAACGCTCGATGAGATGGCGCAGGACGAACTGTTGCCCTTCCAGGCGGCCATTGAGGCAGACGTGCCTTTCATCATGGTGGGACACCTGTCCACCCCCGAAGCGACCGGCGACGACACGCCTGCTTCGATCAATCCTGCCATCATCACCGATGTGCTGCGCGAGCAACTGGGCTACGACGGCATCGTGATTACCGACTCGATGAGCATGGGCGCCGTAAACGAGCGCTACACCGCAAGCGAGGCTGCTGTGCTCGCCATTGAAGCCGGCGTCGACATCGTGCTCACGCCGGCGGACTTCCCTGCTGCATACCAAAGCGTTCTTGACGCGGTGAGCAGTGGGCGCATCAGCGAGGAGCGCATCGACGAGTCCGTCGCACGCATTGTGCAAGCAAAAACCGAGCTGGCCTAGCAGCACGCCCGGAGTCTGCAACCGCCTTACGCAAGGAGGAACAAGATGTTCTGCACCGAATGCGGAAAGAAAATCGACGACGACGCTGCTTTCTGCACTTATTGCGGCGCCCCCGTCACGCC
Organism: Candidatus Aveggerthella stercoripullorum; assembly: GCA_018712955.1. Classification (GTDB taxonomy): domain Bacteria; phylum Actinomycetota; class Coriobacteriia; order Coriobacteriales; family Eggerthellaceae; genus Aveggerthella; species Aveggerthella stercoripullorum. Next base: position 19,351 of record DVGB01000006.1, on the reverse strand, counting down.
ACTGCCCGAACAGCCCGAAGACACCTCCCTCAACGAGGAAAGCCAGGCCAGCCACGAGGAAAATGACGCGACGAACGCGCCGTCTCTTGATGAAAGCCAGCAGCAGGCGACCATCCTTCCCGAGCAGCCAGAAGACGCTTCCTCCTTCGACAGCAAGGAGTCCGTCCACACCGGGCTTCCCGATTCAGCGCTCTTGCCGCAAACGCCCGACCCGCGCATACCGCTTCGTGACGAAACGGTCGTCATGCCTCCCGTTCAGCCCGCCGAGCAGGCGACGGTCTCTGCTTACGCCCCTCCGCCGACTCCTTCCCCTGCAAGCCCGTCCGGCAAAAACCCGTATAAGGTCATCGCGATCGTAGCGGGCGTCATTGCCGTCGTGCTCATCGCCGTCTGCGGCGTTCTCTTCGGGCTGAACGCCGGGGCATTCGGCGGCGGGGACGCCACCGAGCCCGCAAGCACCGAACAGCCCTCTTCGACGGCATCGACCAGTTCGTCGAGCTCCACGACTCCCGCAAGCACGGTCCAGGAGATCGCCATCCCCAACGTGGTAGGCATGAGCCAGTCTGACGCTCTGGCCGCGCTATCGCAAAAGGGCTTCGCCACCTCCGGCATCACCGAAGAGCACAGCGTCAGCACGCCGGAAGGCTTCGTCATCTCGCAGACCCCGTCCGGCGGACAGATGGGCGACCCGAACACGGTGCGCGTTTCCCTGATCGTATCGTCAGGGCCGCAGGAAACGTACACCGAAACGGAATACACCGTGATCTCCCAGGCAATGACCTGGCGGGACGCCAACGCATACTGCGCAAACCATGGCGGAACGCTTGCGTGCATCACCAGCCCGACAGAATACGACAAGGTGCTTGCCGCCGCCGAGGCGAGCGGGCTGCACGTCCTGTGGCTGGGAGGCCAGCGCAGCGGTTCATCCTTCAGTTGGGTTTCCGGCGAACCGTTCTCGTACAGCAGCTGGGCACCCGGCGAGCCCAACAACGACGGCGGTTCTGAAAACTACCTGGCGCTCTACAACGTGAACGGCACCTGGGGATGGTACGACGCTCCGAACGACCTGAGCACCACCTATCCCGCCCACACCATGGGATTCGTCATGGAACGGCAGGTAGAACGAACGCGGTAGCAGCGTCGATCGCCACGGCGGGACTAAGACGCGCACGCCTGCACATCGTTCCTTGCAAAACGCACGAGGCCGCAGCGACTGCAATCGCTGCGGCCTCGTTGTTTCTTCCAGGAGACAGGAAGCGGGATGTTCAGGGTTGGCCTTCCCTACTCCCCGAACTTCTTACCGCCGAACTGGCCGAAGAAGCGCTCCATAGCGTCGATATCCAGCAGATGCTCTTCGTGCGTCCCCATATCGCGAACTTTGACCTTGCCCTGAGCCAGCTCGTCGGGGCCCAGGATGGCAACACGGCGTGCGCCGAGCTTGTCGGCGAGCTTGAACTGGCTCTTCAGGCTGCGGTGCTGATGGTCGAGCTCGGCCGTCGTGCCCGCGTCGCGCACGATCTGCGCCATCTCGAACGCTGCAGGACGAACGTCGTCGGTCGCGCACGCAAAGAACACGTCAACGCTTTGGGGCGACATCATGTTCGCACCCGCCGCCTCCAATGCCAGCACACAGCGCTCGTAGCCGAGGGCAAAGCCCAGGCCGGGCGTGTCGCGGCCGCCGACCTCTTTCGCCAGCTTGTCATAGCGTCCGCCGCCGCCGATAGCGTTTTGCGAACCCATGCCGTTGTCGACCTGCACCTCAAAGACCGTACGCGTGTAGTAGTCCAGACCGCGCACGAGCTTGGGGTCTTCGATATAGGAAAGCCCCGCGTGCTCCAGGTGGCCTTTGACAGCCTCGTAATGTTCGCGGCATTCCGGGCACAAATGGTCGGTAATCTTCGGCGCATCCGCCATGATGCGGGCGCAGTCAGGGTTTTTGCAATCGAACGCACGCAGGGGATTGACCTCAGCGCGGTGGTTGCACTCTTCGCACAGTTCGTCCACATGAGCACGGATGAAGTCTCGCACGAGCTCACGGTAGGCAGGACGGCACCGCTCGCAGCCCATGGAGTTCACCAGCAGACGCATGTCGCCCGCCGGAATGCCAATGCGCTCGAAAAAGCGCATAAGCATGATGATGGCCTCAGCATCCACCGTCGGCTCTTCCGCGCCCAGGCACTCGATGCCCACCTGGCGGAACTGGCGAAGACGGCCCTTCTGAGGACGCTCGGCACGGAACATGGGGCCTGCGTACATCAATTTCACCGGCGCACCGCCCTGGGGCACCAAATCGTGCTGCACCACTGCGCGCACGACGCCCGCCGTGCCCTCGGGACGCAAGGACAGACGGCTTTTGCCCTTGAGCTTTTCGCCGTTCAGAAGCTTTTGCAGGTTGCCGCCGGAAATGGCCGTGAACATCTCTTTGGACACCACGTCCGTCGCTTCGCCGATGCCGCGCACGAAGAGCTCCGTCTGCTCGAACAACGGCGTTTCGATCGGGCGGTAGCCATACCGTCCGAAGATTTCGAACGCCGTGCGACGGAAGAAATCCCAATGGCGAGCTTCGTCGGGCAGGAGGTCGAAGGTTCCTTCAGGTGCTTGAATTGCCATGTATCGCTCTCTCTTCTCCCAATGCCGTCAACGCGCTGAAGCGAGACGACCGTGCATGCAGGTAGCCTGCCTATTGTAGCGAACTTGGGCAGCACACGGGCAACGCAAGCGCCGAAGTGCGTTATTGCAAAGAGGAGCAAGGCAAGAATCGGGCAGAATAGCCCACGGCAGAAGGGACTGAGAAGGCGCATGGCTGAACAGCTCGTAACGACCAGGAGGCATCGCCTTCCGCTTAAAGGAGGCTCACGGAAGGCCCGGACCGCGCATGCCGCTTCGCCCGCACCGTTCTCTAGTCCGTCATCTGCGAATCCCAGTGTATCCAACCGACCAAACAGGGTCATTGGCATAAAGAGAGAAAGGTGCCAGCCCCCTTTGTGTATTATGCACAGACAGTGCTTTTGAACAGGGGACTTGCTCATCGCACGCAGCATTCTGCATCGCGAGCACCCTCCTTGAAACACCGCGCGGCCTTGCGGTTTGCCCGCTCACCGCCAGAAATACGCCTTTGGAAACGGAGACGCATGAAACTCAACCTCGACCTTGCGGCAGCAGCGCTTGCTCCTTGGCAGCCACGCAGTCTGTACGCTCATTCGCCCGCACTGACCCTCAGCCGATTCGAAGCGTTCAGCCCGTTTTCAAGCCCGCGGCATGGCTGCCTGTACCTGCTGACTTCCGACGAGTACAACTCCCTTCCACCGAGCTGGGCGAATGCTGGCTGCAGTTTTATCGTGGCGGACGCGATCGAAAGCGCTCGCCCCGGCATGCCCGCTTTGTCCCTAGAAGCGCCCTGCGAACCTCAAGAGCTCGTTTCCGTCCTGCTCGACACCTGGGCACGCCTTGATGCCTGGGCAGAAGAAGTGCTTCGGGCAATAGCCGCAGGAGCGCCGCTGCAGGAAGTTTTCGACATCATCGCGCGCGCGTTTGCGAACCCGCTCATGCTCTCCGACTCCGCTCTCTTGTTCGTTCTGACCGCCGGGTCGTTGCCCGCAGGATTCCAAGACCGGTTCTGGACGCCCACCATGGAGACGGGCGTCTGCCCGGTCGAACGCTATTCCGAAACATGGCGCCATGTGAGCTCCGATGGTTACCTGCGCAAACGTGCATGCCTTGTCAAAGACCGCGAAACCGGGCGCCACTACATCTACCGGAATCTTGTCGACAACGATGGCATGCACGGCATGTTCGAACTTGTCGACATCAACGCACCGTTCACTGACGCCGATATCGCACTGGTAGAGTACGTCGCGGACCTGCTTATGCTGGCAGTCCATCGGAGGACCTACCAGGAACTGTCGAACATGGCGAGCGATCCGCTCTACAGTCTGCTCGCCGGTAGGCCCGTCAGCGAGCTCGCACTGCGCAAGGGTCTGGAAAAGCGCGAGTGGGACGTGCAGGACGCGTACTATGTCTGCTTCGCCATGAACTCGGTCGACACGCTCGGCCGAGGCGTGTCGAAGAGAGCGCGCCTCAGCCTGACGGCCGACGTGGCGTTAATCTACCCCTCGAAACCAGGGAATGCAGACTTCGCGACCGAAACCGAGCGCTACGAGATGGGACGCCATGTCCAGCAGCAGCTGGAGCGCAATTTCCCGCGCTCGTGCGTCTTTTCGACCAACATTGGCTGCGTCATGGTCGTGCGAGAGAAAGACCACCCGTTCGCAGAGATGCGCGACTCGTTCGTACGCAAAGCGCTCGAGGCAGACGACCCCATCGAACTGCTGGTAGGCATAAGCTCGGTGCGAACGGACTTCCGTAAGCTCTCTGCAGCCCGCTCGCAAGCAGAGCGCGCCGTCGCATGGGCAGAAACCGAGCACGGTGGCATGCTGGGACATTCGCGCGCTTGCTTTTACGATGACGTCTTCTGCCTTGATTTGGCCGACCGCCTTGGCATCGAAAAGGACGCGAACTGGCTGGTGCCCGAATCCGTCGCCCAGCTTGCTGCCAAGGACGCCGAGGAGAGCACCGAGTACGTTGCCACCTTGCGCGCCTACTTGGAGCATGGCTGCAACGTGAACCGTGCCGCCGACGCGCTGTTCGTCCATCGCAACACGCTGGCATACCGCATCAAGCGCATTAAAGCGATTGCAGGCATTGACCTTGAACGATTCGACGGCGCAGGAGACGACCTTTTGCGAATCTGGCTTGCGTGCCGCCTCTTAAAAGACATCCAACGTCCGTAAAACGTCCCCTCAGGTTGCTTCGAATCATCAACACAAACTTGTGCAAAATGCACTATAAAAGACACAGTTCGTATTGGCTCTCGCAGAAAAAACGACGGTGTGCATGATGAAGCTTGCCGCTTCCTCACAGCTGCCGCTACCATAGGCGCCGCGTAAGGACGAGAAGAACCTTATCGCTGAACAGGCATGGGCAGGATGCGCTGTTCGGCATCCCCTTGTCCGGAACGCAAAGCCAGACGCCAGGACGTCCTTCAAGGAGGCAGAAGGACGTCCTGGCATGCACGACAACTTTGAAGGGTCTTTTTCGAAACAAGCCTTGCGCACAGGTTCGACACCGGCGGCCGTCTGCGCGCAATCAGCGCAAACCAGGCAAAAGGCAGGAGTATCCATGGGAATTGGCGGCATCGACCCCCAACAGGCAAAGCGCGGTTTCGTCATCGCGTCCGCTTCCATGCTCGCCGTGTTCGCGGCAGGCGCTGCGCCTATCCCCCTGTACTCCGTCTACCAGCAGACCATCGGCCTGACCGACCTGCAAATTAACGCAACGATGTTCCTCTACCTGCTCGGCATCATGGCCGTACTGCTGTTTGCGGGACGCCTTTCGGATGCGCTGGGCCGTAAGCCGGTTGCCCTCGCCTCCTTGGCGTTGGCCCTGGCAGGATGCCTTCTCTTCGCTGTCGCAGCGAACCCGTCCTGGGTTCTTGCGGCACGCCTTGTCCAGGGGATTTCGTGCGGGCTTGCCATGAGCGCGCTGTCGTCCCTTGCTATCGAGTACGCCGTCATTGCCCGCCATGGAACCTGGGGGTCAACCATCACGGGCTGCGGATGCCTCGTGGGCATCATGATCGGATCGCTCGGATGCGGCATGCTGACCAGCGTGATCTCCCCTATCCAGGCAGTGTACTGGATTACGGCAGGAATCTTGCTTGTCCTCGCGCTTGCCGTGGTCACCGTTCCCGAAACGGTATCGCAGCGCAGGTCGCCCGCTTCCACGATCAGGCCGAGCCTGTTCGTCCCGAAGGGAGCAGGCCGCTTGTTCTTCATGGCAGCCGCCGCCTACGTCTCGACATGGGGAGTCGGCGGGTTCTTCCAGTCGTACAGCGCCCCGATAGCCACGGAGGCCCTCCATGCCAACGGCACTCTTTTGGCATCGGCCATCCTTGCCTGTGCCATGGCAACGAGCGCTTTGAGCGGCCCGCTTTGCGCGCACATTGCAGCACCTCGCGCGCTCAAGGCGGGTATCCTGGCATTTCTTGCCTCATGCCTCATGATGACGGCAAGCCTTGCCGTCGCCGCGACCGTGCCGTTCCTTGCGTCATGCGCGTTCTTTAGCCTGACCATGGGCGTGTGCCTTTCCTCCAGCCTGCGCATCCTGCTCGCCGAATCGTCCGCCGAGGACACCAGCGCCCTCGTCTCCTCCATCAACCTGGTCGGGTACTTCGGCTGCACGATCATTAGCTGCGGATCCGGAATGCTCGTCGGCACGCTTTCGTTCCCCCAAGTGTTCGTCGTGCTGACGCTCGTCTCCACAGTCGCAACGCTCGCTATCGTTACCGCCCTGCACGCAGGCCGCACTGTCCGCGTCGCCCACAACGGGTAGAATGCTGCGTAACGGCCGACGGGAAGATCAACCGGCCACGCCCGCCTGCCGCCTGCCCACGATTCGAAACGCGAAGGCGAAAGGACAGACGCGATGAGGCTGAACCTCGACCTGGTGGCAGCAGAGCTTTCCGCCTGGCGCCCACGGTGCTTTTTCCCGCATTCCGTCGCCCTTCCCTACGACCGCATCGAAATGTTCGATGCGGCTTCCCGCCCTCGCAACGGCAGTCTCTTTCTCGTTGACGAGCGCACATACCGTGAACTTCCGAACTTGTGGGAAAACGCAGGCTGCGGGTTTGTGGTCATCGGCGCACTTGAGAAGCAGCGTGCGGGCATGCCCGCCCTCGCACTTGAGAGACCGTCGTCGCTTGCCTCCGCCCAAGGTAAGCTTTTGTCCCTGCACGCACGCCTGAACGCCTGGACCGACCACATCATGGACGCTATCGCGAGCGGCGCACCGTTGCAGGACGTGTTCGACATCGTGGCGCAAGAGTTCCGCAATCCGCTCATGCTGTCCGACGAGGCGTTCCTGTTCGTCCTGACCGCCGGTCATGTGCCGGAGGATTTTCACGACCGGTTCTGGACGCCCGCCATGGAAACGGGAGTTTGCCCGGTAGAGCGGTATTCGGACACCTGGCGTCGCGTGGGAGCCGACATCCATCTCAGGCGACAAGCGTGCTTGGTGGAAGACCGCGAGACCGGGCGCCACTATATATACCGCTACCTTGCGTCCGACGAATCCTTGTACGGCATGTTCGAGCTTGCCGACGTGAACGTGCCATTCTCGAACGCTGACATCGCGCTCGTGGAGCACGTCGCCAGCCTGCTGGAGCTTGCAGTTCGCCAAAGCGCGTTCCGCAAATACTCCGAACAGGCAAATGACCCGCTGTACCGACTGCTCGAAGGCCATCCCGTCGACGACTATGCCCTCCACGCGCTTTTGGAACGGCGCGGGTGGAGCGCGGCAGACCCGTTCTACACGTGCTACGTCGTCAACTCCGTCGACATGCCTGACCTGGAATTGTCCGCGCAGTTAAGCATGACCGCGAATACAGCATTGCTTTATCCGCTAGAAGAAGAGTCGCCTGACACGGCGGTAACGGACCCAAGCTACGAGCTCGGACGCCATGTGGAGCGGCAGATTGCGAACAGGCTTCCCTATTCGTGCCTCTTCTCGACCGAGGACGGTTGCATCCTGGTCGTCCGAGAGGAAGACCACGCTTTGAGCGACCTGCGAGACCGCATGGAGCAGAAGCGTTTTGACGAAAACGACCCTATTGAGCTTTTAATCGGCATCAGCTCTCTGCACACTGGCTTCCGAGAGCTGGCAATTGCTCGAGACCAGGCAAAACGCGCGCTGCGCTGGGCAAAGACCGCGCAAGGCGGCATGCTCGGCTCTGCACGGGCATGCTTTTACGACGATGCGTTCTGCCTGGACCTGGCCGATCGGCTCGACGTGCAAGAGAACGTCAAATGGCTCGTGCCGGAACCGGTCGCGCGGCTTGCCGCATACGACAAAGCCGAAAATGCTGGCTACCAGGAAACGCTTATTGCCTATCTGGAGCACGGTTGCAACATGAACCGAACGGCCGACGCGCTGTTCATCCACCGAAACACGCTTGCGTACCGCATAAAGCGCATCCGCGCCATTTCCGGCATCGACCTGGAAAACCTCAGCCCCGGCGACGGCCTTCTGCGCATCTGGCTCGCATGCCGCATCCTGAGGGATTTGCCGCAGTAGGGCGGCGTCTAAGCCGACTGCAAAGTCTTTTCGTTCGTCTGAGGCGGCACCCTATCCCGACAGCGCGTCATCCGAAAGGCGTTTTCTGGACGGAAACGAAAACCTAGAAGCGTCGTCGAACGCCACCGCATGCCTCCGGGCGCCCATCCCGAACGGACTTCCGGAGTTTCCCCAGGTAAGACGGATTCTATTTGCGGCAAGGTGTGCCGGAGACAACCTCCTGGCCCCGCCCGTCCTCGCCGAGATGCTTCTCAGTTTCCATTTCCGTCCACAAACAGGCCTTCGCCTGTCGCGGTGGGGAGAACAGAGCCAGCGAACACGCTAAAAAGCAAAAAGCGACGACCCTTTTCTTGAGCGCAAAGCGAGCGAAAGAACCTTCCAAGCCCCTATGTGCGTACGTCAGCATCGCGACCTCGGAAGAAAGCGGCGCGCCCTTCCTCATTCGTCGAAATCCGGTTCTTCCCCTTCGTCCACGAAACGGCGGCCGATCATGCCGAGCACGAAGCCGCCCACGCCCGCACCACAGGCTGCCAGATACAGCGGCAACCCTGCCGCGAACCCACCCGCAAGCGGGTCAAGCAGCACGCCCACGACAGTCCCGGCCACAATCGCCGCCATGCCGCCGACCGCGCCAATGAACACGCTGACAGCGGTGTCACGCTCCGCAGCCCAACTGGCAATTCCCGCCGCCGCCATCCAGCCCACGGCAATGCCCCAGGTGACAGGGCGCGCCAAAAGTCCCAGGATGTTCGCGCCGACGTTCTCGCCTGAAAGCCCCGCAAACGTCAGGGCATCCCATCCAGCAAGCGTGCCCGACCCCATGCCGGCAAGCACCAAGTTCAGCCCGAGCGCCCACGCCGCGGCAACGATCGCATAGCGCGGACGCATCATGCCGCCTATCACGAACGGCGTGACAAGGCCAAACGATATCGCGCCCGTGGAGGCAGGCGTCACCATGGCGACCGCCTGCTCTTTTCCGAACCGCCCGAACGTCCACCACCACGCTCCTGCACCCACCAGCACGATAATGCCCGGCAACAGTGCATTGCCCATAATGAGCGCAAGAGCCAGCAGCACAAGCGCCACCAAAGCGCCTACATGCGGCACGATGCCGCATATGACCGCAACCGCTACGAGCGTCGCCCAAAACACCGGCGAAGTCCACCCGCCCGCCTGCGGAATGTTCGTGAGCGCAAGGCCCGCAAGCACCGCGCCGCCGATTGCGGCCAAAGCGCGCATAACACCATCCCACGGAACAACCGGGATACGGTCCACAAGGCGCCAAGGCTCGGTCGGTTCGCCCGGAGCATCTTGTTCGTCCTCTCCGTCATCGCGGCTTGCCCACCCGACCAGCTGCGCCAGCTTCTTCTGGCCGCGCCGCGCGCTGCCAAGGCACGGCTCCAGCTCTTCGGCAAATTCCACCACCGTCGGATAGCGCTCCTCGCGCTCGGGATCCAGCGCGCAGAAAAGCACGTCGTCCGCTTCAGGCTCTATCCCGTCCATGCACAGGGAGGGCAACACCAACTCCGCGTCCTCGATCGCACGCTCCGCTGCCGCCAAATCGCGCGCCCAAAACGGGTTCTCCCCCGCTATCATCTCGTACGCGATGCTCGCGAGCGCCCATTCGTCGCACCGCTCGTCAAGCGCTTCCAAACGCATCTGCTCAAGCGGCATGTAGCCGATAGTGCCACCGCCTGCTTGGCCGAAACCTGCCGCATCGGAAAGCTTTGCCAGACCAAAATCGGTCACTTTGACCTGGCCTTGGCGGTTAATGAGAATGTTGTCGGGCTTGATGTCCAGATGGAGCACCTGGTTTCCGTGCGCAATCTCGAGCGCATGCGCTACCGTCGAGAACACGTACGCAACCACGTCCGCATCAATATCGTCGCCGCATTCGCGCAGCACGTTCGTAAGGCTCATGCCGTCGACGTATTCCATGATGAGGTAGGCGACACCGTCGCTCACCTCGAAATCGTAGACGCCCACGATGGACGAGTCGGAAAGCAGCGCCGCAGTCTGAGCTTCTTCCAAGCCGGGCATCTTCGCGGGAACCCCCGGCTCAACCGGCGCCGTACGCTGCTCGTCAAGCCGAATGCACTTGATGGCAACACGCCGTTTGATGAGCGTGTCCCACGCCAACTGCACGGTCGCGAAACCGCCCGAGCCCGCTTCTGCTATAAGCCGGTATCGACCAAGTATCAGCTGGTCCTCCATGATGCCCCCTGCCGTGCGAGTGCTGCGTTTCAATCCTGTTCTTTCGCGCCAGGCAGTGCGCGCTCTCGCGCTGCGGCGTTCCCCTTCTGCTGCGAACAACGTCTCGCGACGCCTTCTTGCATAATACCGGATTGCCGCCTTCGGCACGCCCGAACATCGAAGCGTTTGCTACGCGTTGACGTCCCTGCCAAAATGCCTTTCCACGGTGGTTCCGCTACCGTTCGGATTGTGCGCATTCGAGGGCTCTTTTATCGCACGCTGTCGGCCTAGATATAAAAACACCACTGCGAACAGGAAAAACGTACTGATCTTTGCTCTATGACAGCCTGGCAACGTCGCAGAGGAGCGCAATCCTGCAGTTTCATTTCCGATACAATGTGACGGACCGATACCGTTCAAGGAGACGCCATGACCAACGCCGCCGAAGCCAGCGCGCACATGCCCTCACACGTTCCGTCCGCGCAGACGCCCGATGGCTCGCCCGACCGCAAGAAACTCCCCCTTGCGCTTAAAATCTACGGCATCTTGCTGATTGTCGGCGCCCTCATCTCTCTTCCCGTCTTCGCGCTCGTTATCGCGGGCATGGTGCTCGGCATGCAGGAGCTCACCGCCCAGCTCGATGTGAACACCTATGTTATCTTCGGCATTTACCTGGTCGCGAACGCCGTAAGCGCCGTGACAGAGCTTGTATTCGGCATCAATCTGCTGCGCAACAAACGACGTTTCGCCCGGCAAGTTTGCGAAGTCCTCATCGCCATCAATGTCGGCATCTTCCTGTGCGAGCTCATGCTAAGCGGCACCGATATTGCCAGTGCCCTTGGCTACCTGGTCCGTTTTGGCATCCTTATCGCCGCCATGGTCTATTTGGACCCCTCGCTGTCCGAAGAGCGCGCCCTGCAGCGTAAACTGCGCGACATGGAAACGCGCGAACGCGCCGAAGACGGCACACTCGGCCTCGACGAGACCGGCAAGGGCTACATCCAGCTGGACCTCTTCAATCTCTTTTGGATTTTCGTGGTCTGCTGCGTGCTCGGCCTTGTCATCGAAACCGTCTACCATTTCGTCGTGGTCGACCCCGGCCACTATCAGAACCGCACCGGCATGCTCTACGGCCCGTTCTCGCCCATTTACGGATTCGGCGCTGTGCTCATGACCATCGCGCTCAACCGTTTCCATAAGGCGCCGCTTATCGTGGTATTCCTCGTCAGCGCCGTCATCGGCGGCGCGTTCGAATACCTGGTCAGCTGGTTCCTCCAGTTCGCCTTCGGTATCGTCGCATGGGACTACACCGGCACGTTTCTGTCCATCGACGGCCGCACGAACGGCATGTTCATGGCAATGTGGGGCGTGCTTGGCTGCGTGTGGGTAAAACTGCTGCTGCCGCGCATGCTGAAGCTGGTGAACCTCATTCCCTGGAATTGGCGCTACAGCCTGACCACTGTATGCGCGGTGCTCATGCTCGTGAACGGGTTCATGACGCTTGCCTCCCTTGACTGCTGGTACCAGCGCGAAGACGGCAAGCAGCCGCAGAACGCGCTCGAGCAGTTCTGCGCCGAGCATTACGACAACCAATTCATGCAGGATCACTTCCAGAGCATGAGCATCAACCCGGACAACTCGACCCGTACGAACTAGCCGAAAGCAACCGCATGCCGCGTGCGCGCCGGCAAAGATAGCAAGGCGCGCCCTCGCACCCAAGACTGTCGCTCAAGACCCCTGGGACTGGCTTCGGTCCGCCCCGGAAGTTTTGAGCGACAAGATTGGGTGCCAAAGCCTGCCCCAGCAGCAACTTGTTCGCCCACTCGACAGAACGGCGGAACAGCAGAACGAGCGCGCTATGCTATCTCCCGCCCTTCGCGGCCTTCGAGGATGAGGCGACATGCCAAGTGCACGCGCAGCAGGTCGACGCCGCTCTCTTCAGGATGCTCCAACTCAAGGCCGTAAAGTGCCTTGATGCGCTTCAAACGGTACGTCAGCGTATTGCGATGGACGAACAAAGCGGCAGCGGTCGGGTTCGCGTTGCACGCGTGGTCTAAGTACGCAGCTACGGTCGCCACGTAGTCCGTGCCCTCCTCTGCGTCCGAACGCGCCAACTCTGCCACCGTCCGAGGCGCAAGCCAGGCAGGCCCTTCCTCGAACCTCAGGCAATCGGCCACGTCGGCGCAGTAGCTGTCGTCGAAAAAGCACGTGAGCGTCCGCCCGATCACGCCGCCATGCCGCCCCCTCACACGGGCGAACGCCGAACGCGCCTGTTCGGCGGCAATTGCCAGATTGCGGAAATCTCCCTGCACCGCGCTCACGCCCGCCTGAAACTGCGCATCGTCCACCTGCGTAGTTCCGAGCTCGAACCGCGCGCGCAAGTTCTCGAACGGATAGTCCTTCTCGCGCGCGATCATGACGCAGCCATCCCCGTCGGCGAACACGCTTGCCATCGGATACGAGAGCTCAAAACGGCGCTGCGTTTGCCGCCGCCACTCTTCTTGCGCCTCGCTCTTCGTCAGATGCTCCACATATGTCACATAGTACGCATCATCCATGGCCCACCCGCGCATGCGCAGCCCGTAGCGCAAGACGGCATCGCGCACCGTCGCACCTTTGACCGCTTCGCACAGCGGGTCGTTCGCATCCACCGCGATTTCCGAGAACGCCTGCCGGGCAACCGCAGCCTCCAGGAGGCGGCCAGCATGCTCAAGCAGCACTTCGTCGGAATCGCACAACGGAACGTTCGCGTCGACCGTCTCCACCAAACCGTGCACATGGCCGTCCACAATGAGGTTGCGAAAGAGGTAGGTATGGCCCGTCGAGCTGCCCTCAACGCGGCAGACATCAGCGCGCGAGAAAGCGTTCGCGTCGACGCTCGTCCAAGCCTCGCGGTACAGCTCGACCGGGCACACGCCGGTTTCGATGGCGGGCGTCCACAGGCGGTCGTAGAAGTCCTCGGGAAGATGCCCCGCCGTCAGCACGAAGCAGAGGGCGGAATCCGACAGCATGAGCGGATTCTTGAACGCGCGCGCCAACACGTCGAACGCTTTCTTGAGCGAAATCCTGCCGACCATGGCAAGCAGCACATCGCGCTCCCAATCGGCCAACCACGTGCGCATCTCCTGTACGTTCTGCAGCAAATCCTCAACCGAGGCCCCGCCGTCAAAGAAGATGGTCGGCACAAAAGCCCGCTGCTCCCGTCTTTTGCCCACGACCAAAAGCCCCGCGCCCGGCTCCGCCCATTCGACCGGAAGATCCGCATAGGCTCCGGCGTCCATGATGTAGAGGCATCTCTCCTTCAAGCGTTCTTGGCCTGTGTACGCCACCACACGCTCAAAGTCCAGCTCAAGAGCCCTCTTGAAGCACCGGTGCACCGTCGCATCTCGATGGATGTCACCCAAGCAATCGGCAACCAAGGAAAGATTGAAATTCATACTGTGCCCCTTCGCCATGCGCGCCGTACAGCATTAGCCATCCTTTGTCATTTTCGCACAATGAATCGTCTTGCATTTCTCCCCTTCGGCTAAAGACCTCCGTATGCTCGGTCACTAGACTGGTCGCGTCGATTCAAGGGGACTCATTCGCGCAATTCGTTCAATTCGTACAGAAATATACTGCGTCAACACGGCATGGCCGTCTGGGAAGCAGGCATGCGACCGAGCGGCCAGGCATCCAAGCGTGTCGTCGAATGAATGGATTAGCATTGTGCACCGCGCCTAAACATCTCCTCGATCGGCGAACAAATCTGCGGCATTGCCGCCGCACGCGAGAAGGAGAGGGAGCTATGGAATTGACACGACGCAGGTTTCTTGCGGGCGCTTTGGGAGCCGGAGCGGCTCTGGGCGTCAGCGGAGCCTCCGGCATGTTCTCAGCCTCTGGCTGGCTTGCGCCCGCCGAGGCCAACGAGCCTGCTGACGAGCACACTGCCTGCACCTACCACCAAAGTCACTGCGGTGGCATGTGCCCGTTGCGCTGCACCGTGCGCGATGGGCGCCTGGTAATGGTCGAACCGAACCACTGTGCTGAGGACCGTTACGAGACCATCTGCCTGAAGGGTATTTCCGAAGTGCAGCACATTTACGGCGACCACCGCGTTCAGTCTCCGCTCAAGCGCACGGGCGAGCGCGGCGCGAACGAATTCGAGGTCGTCTCGTGGGACGAGGCGCTCGACGACATCGTCGCCCGCATCCAGGAAATCCAGGCTGCCAACGGCAAGGACGCCGTCATGGTCACCGCGAGCGCCGAGGCGAACTTCCCGTTCTTGGCGGCTTTGCTGGGTGCGCAGACGGGTGGCAACACGGGCATTGACGTTGGCTACGGCAACGGCCTTGATCCGGCAATCGGCTGGGGCGCGGGCTACGCCAGCGCCACCGGCGAAGCGCGCGACTGGGTGAATGCGAACATGGTCCTTACGATGGGCAGCAATTTCTGCGAATCGAGCCTGCCGAACGCCCGCCTGTTCTTCGAGGCGAAAGAAGCGGGCACAAAGATGGTCACAGTCGACCCGCATTTCTCCACCACCGCTGGCAAATCCAACCAATGGATTCCCATCGAGCCTGGCACGGACGCTGCGCTGCTTTTGGCCATGAACTCCGTCATTCTGGACGAAAAGCTCTACGACGAGACGTTCGTCCGTGAGCACACGTCCTTCCCGTTCCTGGTGGACACAGCGACCGGCCAGCTGCTGCGCGACCATGCCGAAAGCCCTGAAGCCGAAGAGCCCGAAACCGGCGAGACGAACCCGTTCTTCGTCTGGGACCAGGACAAGAATGCGCCCGTACCCTACACGGACGCGGTCGCCAATCCGGCGCTTGAAGGCACCTTCGAACATGAGGGCCGTACGCTCACCACCGTCTGGAGCCTGCTGCTCGAAACCCAGAAACCGCACACTGCTGCCTGGGCGGCAGGCGTGACCGGTATTGGCGAGGACTCTATCGTCCAGCTCGCCCGCGAGTATGCGTCAGGGCCTTCCTGCCTGGCCATCGGCTGGGGCGGCAACGACAAGATGTCGAACGCTGACGTTGCGGGCCATGCGGCCGCCGTCCTCGTGGCGCTCACCGGCAACATCGGCAAAGTCGGCGCGCACGTAGGCGTGTTCGTCGGCGGGTCCTACAACGGCCATACCGCCTCCTTCGGCTCATGGGAGCTTCCCGAAGAACTCGCCGCTGGCGAGGACGAGATGGCCGCGTACGATATGCGCACGCAGGAGAACAAGGTTCGCGCGTGGATTTGCTGCGGCGACTTCGTGGCGCAGCATTTTGCCAACATGGCCGTGACCGAAGAGTGGGTGAAAAAGCTCGACCTCGTCGTGTCCATCGACCCGTACTTCACCGAAGGCGCCAAATGGGCCGACTATGTGCTGCCCGCTACCACGCGCTTCGAAAACGACGCAAAGGTAGGCAACGTCGCCTGCGGTTACAGCCAGATTATTTTGCAGGAAAAGGTCATCGACCCCCTGTTCGAAGCCAAAACCGACTTCTGGATCCAGAAGGAGATTGCCAAACGCCTCGGTTTGGAAAACGCCCTGCCGGAAAGTTCCGTCGAGCTGGTAGAGACCATGCTTTCCACGTCCGAAGAGGAGTACGTGAGCAAGCTCACCATCGACCAGCTGGTCGAGCACAACGGCGTCTGGCCTGTCGAAGGCTACGAAGAGCCGCGTCGCGAGTACACCGACTTCGCCTTCGACACCACGTCGGGACGCATGGACGTCTACTACGACAACTTGGCTTCGTACGGCCAGGCACTGCCCGTGTGGGAGGAATGCAGCGAAATCTACGCCGACAACCCGTTGCGCGCGCAGTACCCGCTGCAGCTGTCCAACGTTCGCACGCGCTTCCATATCCACAACCAGTTCAACGACGCGCTGTGGATCCAGCAGTTCGGCGAACCGTTCATCGAGGTCAACCCGACGGAAGCAGCCGAGCGCGGCATAGAAAACGGCGACGTGGTCCGCGTGTTCAACGACCGTGGCAGCTATAAGTGCCGCGTCCATGCCAACGAGGCAATCCGCCCCGGCTCCGCCCGCATGTGGGAAGGCGCCACGGCCGACTATCTCGAAGAAGGAAACATGCAGAACGTCACGAACGACGTGCTGAACGAACGCGGCGCCGAGCTGCTCTGCGGTCCGGTCATCCCGTTCTCCGACACGCTCGTGCAGATCGAGAAAGCGTAAGGAATCGCCATGACGAAGCTTGGAATCGCCATCAACCTTGACCGCTGCGTCGGGTGCCATACGTGCTCGAACGCATGCAAGATGTCCAACAACGTGCCCATGGGCATGCTCTGGAACCGCATCCTCACCGAAGGCGTGGACGTCATGGACGGAGCGCAGGGCACCTACCCCAACCTGTCGCGCACGTACCTGCCCATCCAGTGCCAACACTGCGAAAACCCCGCCTGCATGAAAGTCTGCCCGACCGGCGCTACGTACAAAGACGACAAAGGTCGCGTAGAGATCAACTACGACAAATGCATCGGCTGTCGCATGTGCATGGCCGCCTGCCCGTACAACGCACGTGTGTTCAACTGGGACGAACCGCGCCGCGAGCCAGACTTCAACTACGGCGACGCACGCGTGCCCGTGCGAAAGAAGGGCGTGGCGGAGAAGTGCACGCTGTGCAAGGAGCGCACCGACGCGGGCGAGCTGCCCATGTGCGTGCGCGTCTGCCCGGCGCGCGCCCGCACCTTCGGCAATCTGGACGACCCAGAAAGCGAAATTTCCCGCATCGTTCGCGAGAAGGGCGCCACACAGCTGCTGGAAGACAAGGGCACCCGCCCGCAACTGTATTACTTCGGCTAGGAGGCCTTTGGTGCTTGGCCTTACGGCCAAAGCACCGCTCGACGCCGCGAGGCGTCAATGCGCCCCATTCCGGCCCTTTCACGCTTGCCTTCACGTGCCAAAGCACGCTCGACCGCGCGACGGGTCGGCCTGGAGTAGCCTGACACTTCTCGCTGACGTCGCATGAACCTGCAAGGTTCGCTTGATTTCGAGAAAGGTTTCACATGCAACTCACTCGCAACTACAAGATAGCCATCGGCGTCTTGGCCGTGCTGGCGCTGGCAGCCTTTGGTGCGTACTGCTTCCAGTTCGTCAACGGCCTGGGCGTGACCGGTATGAGCAACGGCACGTCCTGGGGCCTCTACATTGCCTGCTTCATGTTCCTGGTCGGCCTGTCCGCCGGCGGCCTTATCGTCGCCTCTTCGGCTTCGATCTTCCATGTGACAGAGTACAAAAAGGTCGCACTGCCTGCGGTTATCGTGTCCACCGTGTGCATCTGCCTCGCAGGCGCGTTCGTCCTTATCGACCTCGGCGGCATCGTGCGCGTATGGAACATGTTCCTCACGCCGAATTTCGCGTCCCCGCTGCTGTGGGATATGACCGTCATCACGTGCTACCTGGTCATCAACCTGGTCTACCTGTACTTCATGACCTCGAAGAAGGCCGATCAGAGCAAGATCGCCATCGTTTCCCGCTTTGCACTGCCCGTCGCCATCCTGGTGCACAGCGTGACCGCATGGATTTTCGGCTTGCACATTGCCCGTGAAGGATGGCACACCGCCATCATGGCACCGCTGTTCGTGGCATCCGCCATGGACTCCGGCCTCGCCATCCTGCTGCTCGCGCTCACCTGGTTGAACCGCCGGAAGATCTTCGCCACGTCGAAGAAGCTCATTGCCAACCTGGCGGGCCTGCTGGCCACCTGCATCGCCGTCGACGGTTACATGGTCGGCTGCGAAGTGCTCACGACCGCCTACCCTGGCACTGAGCATGCCAACGAGCTTTTGGGCGAGATGTTCTTCGGCGCGACGGCTCCGTTCTTCTGGTTCGAGATTATCTGCGGCGTCATCATTCCGTTCTGCATCCTCGTGTTCGCAAAGAACCGCCAGCGCACCGGGCTGGTCGTCGTCGCGTGCATCGGCGTGGTGCTCGGCGTGTTCTGCAAACGCCTGTGGCTCCTGTTCACGAGCTTTATTCACCCGAACGTGGCAGGCGCGCCCGGCCTCATCTCCGGCTCGAGCGCCGCGCGCGCAAGCGAAGGCGTGGACGCATGGGCCGTGGTAAGCTCGTACGCTCCCACGCTGCCTGAAATTGTCATCGCCGTCGGCGTGTTCGCGTTCGGCATCCTGGCGTTCATCCTGCTGGCGAAGAAGTTCCTGCGCTGGATGCCCGAAGGCGACAACGAGCAGGCGAAATAGCCATGACACCCAAAGTGACGAGCGCCCAGACCGACTGGGCGCTCCATGCCGACTTGTACGCGTTTTTGGGAAACAGTCTGCTCGCACCTCTCCGACCGGATGCCGCCGTCGGGCTTGACCCCGCATTCTGGGATGTGTGGGCATGCGACGGCGAAAACGAGCACGTACACAACGGAATCTCCACGCTTAAAAAGCACGCCGCCCGCCTTGCCTGCGTACCGCCTGAGCAAGCCGTCCAGCAGGTGAACGTGGAGTTCGCACGCCTGTTCGTCGGTCCTCCGAAACCGGCGGCTCCGCCTTGGGAAACGCTCAACCGCAACCCTGAGGCAACGTGCGGGTTCGGCGAAGCCACCTTCGCTATGCGAACGCTGCTACGGGAAGCAGGGCTGTGCGTACAGAATGAGAACCACCAATACGAAGACCACCTGGGCATCGAGCTGCTCTACCTCTCGGAGCGCTGCCGCGCGTTTGCCCAACGCGAGCCCTCCTTTGAAGAAGAGACTGCCGTGCGGGAATTCGTGCAAAAGCACCCGCTCGCCTGGATTCCCGCATTCCACGCGCGCATCCGCACAGCGGCACCCCACGGCTACTTCGATGGCCTGGTCGAACTCGCATGGGGACTGCTGGAAGCGGAGGTATAGTGCCGTACATTCGACCTGCAGCTCGCTTTGAGCTCCGGAAGAGGGTGGGCCGAAGGTTTGCAGTTCCCGGATATATGCTTTTGTGTCGCTTCGGTCAACGACAAGAATATACCCGTCTATCGCCATTTTACGGAAGTATGCCCCATACTGCTTTATGGGAAGCTGCTTCATCTTCTCGTCGATCAGCC
>DVGB01000065.1 GCA_018712955.1 Candidatus Aveggerthella stercoripullorum | reverse complement strand
GAGGGACGGGGCAAACGGGTCGTGCACAGTTGTCGCGCACGACCCGTTTGCCCCGTCCCTCTGGGCTGGTCGTGCGCGGTCTTGGAGATAGGAGGCTTCTATGGACCGGAAAGGGGAAGCATCCCCGCGCAAACGCGGCGCCGTCGCACGGCTGCTCGACTTCGCCGGGCCGCGCAAGGCGCTCACGTACCTGGGCTGCGTGCTTTCGGCGCTCTCGATGGTCGTGGGGTTCGGCCCGTACGTGTGCGTCTGGCTGGTGGCGCGCGACCTCATCGCTGTCGCGCCCGACTGGAGTGCGGCGACGGGCATCGCGGCCTACGGATGGTGGGCGCTTGGCTTTTCGGCGGCGTCCATCCTGCTGTACTTCGCGGGGCTCATGTGCACGCACCTGGCGGCGTTCCGCTGCGCGGCGAACATGCGCAAGCGGGCGACCGAGCACCTGATGCGCGCATCGCTCGGCTACTTCGACACGCACGCTTCGGGCGCGCTGCGCCGCGTGGTCGACGGCTGCGCTGCGGAGACGGAAGGCCTGCTTGCGCACAAGCTGCCCGACACGGCGGGATCTATCGCCATGATCGTCGGCATGCTTGCGCTGTTCTTCGCGTTCGACTGGCGACTCGGGCTTGCGTGCCTGGTGCCCGTCGTCCTTTCGCTTGCCTGCATGTTCTACATGATGGGCGGGCGCGGCATGGACTTCATGACGAAGTACATGGAGTCGCTCGTGAAGATGAACAAGACGGGCACCGAGTACGTGCGCGGCATCCCCGTGGTGAAGGTGTTCCAGCAGACGGTCTATTCCTTCAAGGCGTTCCATGACGCTATCGAAGAGTTCACGCGGCTTGCGCAGGACTACGCCGTCAAGTGGTGCCAGACGCCGCAGTCGCTCTCGCTCACCGTCATCAACGGCGTGGCGGTGTTCCTGGTGCCCGTCGCCATCCTGCTGGCGCCGGGCGAGGGCGATTTCGGGACGTTCCTTGCGAACTTCGCGTTCTATGCCATCTTCTCGGCGGTCATCCCCACGGCCATGACCCGCGTGATGTTCATGTCCGAGGCGTTCCAATCTGCCGCCGACGCCGTGTCGCGTGTCGAGGAAGTGCTTGCGGCGCCCGTGATTAAGGCGCCGTCGAACCCGCAGGCGCCTCAGGGCAACTCCATCGCGTTCGAGGACGTGAGCTTCACCTACGAAGGAGCGGAGTCTCCCGCGCTTAGCCATGTGAGCTTCGAGGTGCCCGCGGGCTCCACAGTGGCGCTCGTGGGGCCTTCCGGTGGCGGCAAGACCACGGCGGCGAGCCTCGTGCCGCGCTTCTGGGACGCGGATGAAGGCCGTGTGCTCTTCGGAGGCATCGACGTGCGGAAGATTGATCCGCACGACCTCATGGATCGCGTAGCGTTCGTGTTCCAGGCGAATCGTCTGTTCAAGCAGAGCATTCTCGACAACGTGCGCGCGGCGCGGCCGGACGCGACGCGCGAGGAGGCGCTCGAGGCGCTTCGTGCTGCGCAGTGCGACGACATCATCGAGAAGCTGCCGCAGGGTGTCGACACCGTGTACGGTGCGGAAGGCACCCATCTTTCTGGAGGCGAGGTGCAGCGCCTCATGTTGGCGCGCGCCATCCTGAAGCGGGCCGACGTGGTGGTGCTCGACGAGGCGACGGCCTTCGCCGACCCCGAGAACGAGGCCAGGATTCAGCGCGCGTTCTCCGAGCTCGCGCGCGGGCGTACCGTGCTCATGGTGGCGCATCGCCTGTCCACCGTGCGCAACGCCGACCTGATCGTGGTGCTTGATGGCGGGCGTGTGGCAGAGCAGGGCACCCACGACGAACTTGTAGCAGCGGGAGGTCTGTACGCCCGTATGTGGGCCGACTATGAGCGGGCTATCAACTGGAAGATCACGTCCGAGGAGGTGTCCTAGATGTCTATCAAAGAGAAGTACGGGCTCACCGACGAGGGCGTGCGCAACGTCAAGCTGGGAGCTGTTTGGACTGCGGTGTCGAACCTCGCGGTGTTCGCGGGCGTGGGCGCGGTCTTCCTGGCGATGGGCGCGTTCATGGACCATCTGACGGGTGGGGCGGCACTGCCCGACATCATACCGTACGCCATTGGACTTGCCGTGTTCGCCGTCGTACTGTTCGTCACCGAGTACTTTGCCTACTACTACCAGTATGGCGTCATCTACAAGGAAAGCGGACGGCTGCGCATCGGGCTTGCCGAGCGCCTGCGGAAGCTCCCGCTGTCGTTTTTCGGCAGGCGCGATCTGGCCGATCTCACCGAGACCATCATGGGCGATGTGAAGACCATCGAGCACGCCTACAGCCACGTACTGCCCGAACTCTACGGCGCCTACCTTATGCTGGGCGTGGCGGCGGTGGGGCTTTTCGCATTCGACTGGCGGCTGGCCATCGCGGCGCTGTGGAGCGCGCCAGTGGCGCTCGGGTTGCTGTTCGGCGCGCGTCGGGCGCTCCAGCCCATGATGCACGCCACCCGCATGAGGGGGCTCGCCATCTCCGAGGATATCCAAGAGGCGCTCGAATGCGTGCGTGAGGTGCGCGCGACCAACCAGGAGGAGCGCTATCTCGAGCATATCCGCGCCGACATCGACGCGGCGGAGCGCCAGGCGGCGAAGTCCGAGATTGCGTGCGGCGTCTGCGTGAACGGTGCGCAGATCGTGCTGCGGCTGGGCATCGCCACCACCATCCTCGCAGGTTCGATGCTCGTGCTCGACGGGTCGTGCGGCTTCATGACGCTGTTCTGCTTCCTGTTGGTGGCATCGCGCATCTACGCGCCGTTCGACCAGTGCCTCATGCTCATCGCGGAGCTGTTCTCGGCGAAGACCTCGGCTGCGCGCATGAAGGCGTTCTACGACGAGCCGCTGGCCGAGGGCGCGGAGGCCTTCGAGCCGTGCGGCCATGATGTGGCTTTCGAGGACGTGGGCTTCTCGTACGGCGAGGGCGGGCCGAAGGTG
Source organism: Candidatus Aveggerthella stercoripullorum (assembly GCA_018712955.1). Taxonomy (GTDB): domain Bacteria; phylum Actinomycetota; class Coriobacteriia; order Coriobacteriales; family Eggerthellaceae; genus Aveggerthella; species Aveggerthella stercoripullorum. The sequence continues at coordinate 2,559 of DVGB01000065.1, read as the reverse complement.
CTCGACGGCGTGACGTTCACGGCCAAGGAGGGCGAGGTCACCGCTCTCGTGGGGCCAAGCGGCTCGGGCAAGTCCACCTGCGCGCGGTTGGCGGCGAGGCTCTGGGACGCGACCGAGGGACGCGTGACGGTCGGCGGCGTGGATGTGGCGGGGGTGGACCCCGAGGTGCTGCTGCGCGACTTCTCGGTGGTGTTCCAGGACGTGGTGCTCTTCGACGACACCGTGGCGGGCAACGTTCGCCTAGGGCGGCGTGGGGCGACCGACGGCGAGGTGCTCGCCGCCGCGCGCGCGGCGAACTGCGACGGGTTCGTCCTCCGCATGCCAGAAGGGTATCTGACGACGGTTGGCGAGAACGGCGCGCGCCTCTCCGGCGGCGAGCGCCAGCGCATCTCCATCGCTCGCGCGCTGCTCAAGGACGCGCCGGTCGTGCTCCTCGACGAGGCGACGGCTTCGCTCGATGTGGAGAACGAAACCGAGGTGCAGGGGGCGCTCAGCCGCCTGCTGGCGGGGCGCACGGTGATCGTGATCGCGCACCGCATGCGCACCGTCATGGCTGCGGACAAGGTGGTCGTGCTCGACGGCGGCCGCGTGGCCGAGCAGGGAAGCCCCGCCGAACTCATGGCGCAGAACGGCCTCTTTGCCCGCATGGTGCGCCTGCAGACCGAAAGCGCCAAGTGGGCGCTGTGAGAATTGTCCGCGAGCTTGCAAGAGAAGGCTTTTCCGAGCGAAGCTGCCTGTGCGCAAGAGAGGGTCGCGCGTGTCTTGCGGCCCTCTCTTGATGAGAAAAAGCGACTGACCCCTTTTCTCGTTGAGGCTGGCTTTGCGGGCGAAGTCGCCTGCATCGGGTGACGGTTGGCTTTGTTGGCGGTCCTTTCGGCCGAAATTGCCGGCCATCGCGAGCGCGGGCTTCTCGGCGTGTCGCGGGTTCGGGGCTTTCTGGACGGAAACGAAAACCGAGAAGCATGAAATGGGGCACGCGGGGCGAACGGAAGGGGATAGACTTGCGAAGATTCCGCACACTATGGCGTTTTCCCAGGTGAGAGTCACCATGCCGTGTGGACTCTCGCTGCGCGGGAATTCTCGCTGCCAGCATCTCCGGCCTTGGTGCTTCTCAGTTTTCGTTTCCGTCCAGAATCAGCGTTTTCGCTGTCGCGGAACCCAAAGGGACGGGGTAAACGGGTCGCGCACGACAATGAACCGCCTCCCGTTTCTTGGGCAAGGACATTAGACCCAAAGGGACGGGGTAAACGGGTCGTGTGCGACAATGAACTGCCTCCCGTTTCTTGGGCAAGGAAATTAAAGTCCGAGAGATGGGAGGCTTTCTCATGCGGGTCGACCTGAGGTGCAGGCACGACCCATTTACCCCGTCCCTTTGGGTCAGGGTGACGGCGCTTTTTCATGTTCGAAACCCATGGACAAAAACGTGGACAAAACTTTCCAGAAGGAGCGTTTTCTCACGTAATGAAGGGTTCTGCCGACTAGCGGCAAAACCCTTCGATGACCTGCTGTTTTGTTGCTTTTTGCTCAGAAGCGTTGCGAACCGTTTTGAAGGGCGAATTACTCCCACTCGATCGTGCCGCAGGGTTTCGGGGTGAGGTCGTAGGTCACGCGGCAGATGCCGGGGACCTCGTCGAGGATGCGGGACGTGATCTTCTTGAGCAGCGGCCATTCGAGCTCCGGGACTTCGGCAGTCATGGCATCGACGGTGTTGACGGCGCGGATGATGGCCGGCCAGTCGTAGGCACGCTTGCCGTCGCGCACGCCGGTGGCGCGCATGTCCGGCACCACGACGAAGTACTGCCAGACCTTGCCCGCCAGGCCTGCGTTGCCGAACTCTTCGCGCAGGATGGCGTCAGCCTCGCGCAGCGCCTCCAGACGGTCGCGCGTGATGGCGCCCAGGCAGCGCACGCCCAGGCCGGGGCCGGGGAAGGGCTGGCGTTCCACCATGGTCTCGGGCAGGCCGAGCTCGCGGCCGACGACGCGCACTTCGTCCTTGAAGAGCAGCTTCACGGGCTCGCACAGTTCGAACTGCAGGTCGTCCGGCAGGCCGCCCACGTTGTGGTGCGCCTTCACGCCGTCGGACTCCAGGATGTCGGGGTAGATGGTGCCCTGGGCAAGGAAGCTCACGTCGCCGGCGACCTTGCGGGCCTCTTCTTCGAAGACGCGGATGAATTCGGCGCCGATGATCTTGCGCTTCTGCTCGGGCTCGGCCACGCCAGCGAGCTTGTCCAGGAAGCGGTCGGTTGCGTCGACGTAGACGAGGTTCGCGTCCATCTGGTTTTTGAAGACGTCGACCACCTGCTCGGATTCGCCCTTGCGCATGAGGCCGTGGTTCACGTGGACGCAGATGAGCTGCTTGCCGATGGCTTTGATGAGCAGCGCGGCAACGACGCTCGAGTCGACGCCGCCAGAGAGCGCCAGCAGGACGTTCTTGTCGCCCACCTGGGCGCGGATTTCCTCGATCTTTTCGTCGATGAACGCCTGTGCCAGTTCGGGCGTGGTGATGCGCTCCATATCGTCGGGACGCTTGTTCGGGTCCATGCAGGGCTCCTTTCGGTG
>DVGB01000064.1 GCA_018712955.1 Candidatus Aveggerthella stercoripullorum | reverse complement strand
CCGAGACCATGGCGTGGGATTCTGTCGTGGGCTTGGGCGAAATGATGAACTTCGTGGGCATCGTGAACGGCAGCGAACAGCCGCACGCTGAAGTTGCCGAGACGCTGAAGGCTGGCAAAATCGTGACCGGGCATTATGCTTCGTCCGAAACGGACCGCGGTTTGGGCGCTTATGCGGCATCGGGCGTGCGCTGCTGCCACGAGTCCGCGCACGCTGAAGAAGTGCTGGCGAAGATGCGCCTGGGCATGTACGCACAGTTGCGTTTTGGCTCTGCTGGCCGCGACTTGCCGCAGCTTGCCGCGGCGGTGGTATCAGGTGCGGTGGACACCCGTTTTGCCTGCCTCGTGACTGACGATGTCCATCCGCATGAATTGGTGGAAGACGGGCATATGGACCGCGTCCTGCGCGAGGCGGTGCGCTGCGGCATCGACCCGGTTGCTGCGGTGCAGATGGCCACTATCAATACCGCGCAGTGCTTCCAGATGGATCACGAGCTTGGCTCGATTACGCCGGGCAAGTGCGCTGACATCGTGTTTCTCGACGATTTGCACGATTTTCGTGTCTCGCGCGTCATGATTGACGGCACAGTGGTGGCGGAAGAGGGCGCACCGACGTTTCAGGTCGCACCGTTCGCGTATCCGGAATGGGCGGTTCGTTCTATGCACGTGCGGGATAAGGTGACGCCTGCATCGTTTACGGTGGAGCTTCCGAAGGGCGCTTCGGTGCGCGGTGGCCGCGCGATCGTGCGCGCAATTGAAGTAGCCCCTGGCAGCATTGGCACGAAGGAAGTGCGTGTCGAGCTTGCCGTGCGCCACGGCAGTATCCAGGCAGATCCCGCACATGACGTTCTTAAGGCATTCGTGTTCGAGCGCCATCGGGCGACGGGGCGAATCGGCTGTGGGTTCGTGCAAGGCTTCGGCATCCAGCGCGGCGCCATGGCGTCCACGGTGGCGCACGACGCGCATAACTTGTTCGTGGTTGGCGCGAACGATGCGGACATGGCGCTTGCAGCGAACACGCTCATCGCGTGCGGTGGCGGGCAGGCGGTCGTGGCAGACGGAGAGGTGCTTGCATTAATGAAGCTGCCTATCGCCGGCATTATGGCGGAGGAGACGGTAGAGGAGGCGAGCTGTGAGGTCCATGCGCTCGAGCAAGCATGGGAGGAGCTCGGATGTGCCATTCCCGCGCCCTTCATGCCGATGGCGTTCATTCCGCTTGCCTGCTTGCCCGAACTGCGCTTGACAGACCGTGGCCTCGTGGACTGCACGACGTTCCAATTCGCGCAGCTTGCGATAGAGGAGTAGCGCGTGATTTACCTGACCGGCGACATCCATGGGCAGTACGACATCCACAAACTGGCAACGCGCGGTCTGGCAAACCAGGATATCGCACCGAAAGAAGGCGATTTCCTTGTCGTGTGCGGCGACTTCGGGCTTGTGTGGAACAAACGGCAGAACTCCGAAGAGCGCTACTGGCTACGCTGGCTGGCAAAGAAGCCGTGGACGACGCTGTTCGTGGACGGTAACCACGAGAACTTCGACCGGCTGGGCGCGTACCCGACAGAGGAGTGGAACGGTGGCCTGGTCCATCCCGTCCATGAGAAGGTCTACCATCTCATGCGCGGGCAAACGTACGACCTCGAAGGCGTGCGCCTGTTCACGCTCGGCGGCGCGCACTCGCATGATATGCCCTGGCGAAAAGAGGGCGTGTCGTGGTGGCCGCAAGAAATGCCGTCCGACGACGAGCTGCGCCAGTCGGAAGCAGCGCTCGACGCATGCGGGCGTTCGGTCGACGTGGTGGTAACGCATTGTGCGCCCACGCTCGTACAAGGCCGTATCGACCCGACGTTCGAGACGGACCGGCTGACGGACTATCTCGAGCACGTGCGCGAGACGGTGTCATTCAAGCGCTGGTTCTTCGGCCATTACCATCTTGACCGCGATTACGACGATGGTTTCAGCGCGCTGTACGAGCGCGTCGTGCCATTTGTAAGATAGCGAGCGGACGAAGGCGTCGAGCGATGGAGCGGCGGGCGTGTCGCAGCAGCGAGTTCGCGATAGGGAGAGGGGCTGCTATGGAACTCCGTGCGGAAGTGCGGGCATTATACGAGGACGTGGAAGCATTTCAGCCGTATAACGAGCAGGAGGCGGCCGACAAGGAGGTCATCCTGTCCGCGCTTGCAGCGGATTCGTATGTTGCCGAGCGGTCGGCGCAGGCGCATTTGGCATGCTCGGTCTGGACCGTCGACCCGTCTTTCGAGCAGACGCTGCTCGTATACCACAACATTTACGACTCGTGGAGTTGGATCGGCGGGCATGCGGACGGCGAGTTCGATCTGGCGGCTGTGGCGCTGCGCGAACTGGAAGAGGAGACGGGCGTGCACGGGCGGCTTGTGTCGTTCGACGGCGCGGGGCGTCCTCAGCCATGCGGGAACGGCAGCGGTCGCTCGCATTTCGTATTCTCGGTCGAAGTGCTCACGGTCGACGGACATGAAAAACGAGGGGTGTACGTAAGCTCGCATCTGCACTTGAACGTCACGTATCTGGCGGTGGCGAACCCGGCGGAGCCTCTGCGCACAAAGCCCGACGAGAACAGCGGCGTGCGCTGGGTGCCGCTGGAGGATGCCGTTCGCTTGTCCACGGAACCGTGGATTCGCGAACGCATTTACCGCAAGCTTATCGACAAGCTTGCGCTCATGCGCGCATAAACAAAGCACGAGGCGTCCCGTGCGGCTGGCGTCATTTTGGGCGGCGTGGTCGGTGGGTGGTTCGCCTGATGCGGTTTGGCGTGTTGGCATCGCCTCGACTGTGCGCGTCGTCCGGGCTGGGCTCTTTTTACCGCGAGCTTTTCAGTGCGCCAACAGGATATACGGCGATGATGAATTATTTCGGCTCAGGGCTATAATGGGTGCATTGCAGCGCTTGAGTCGGCGTGCGCTGACGGTGCGAGCGGAGAAGACGGTGCTGCCGTCTGAGTAAGCCCGTGTTCCGTCGACGGCGTCAAGAGAGGATTGTCCATGCTCGTATCTACGAAGGACATGCTGGAGAAGGCGCATGCGGAAGGCTACGCCATTCCGTCGCCTGACTACGTTGATTCGAACTCCGTGCGGGTGTTCGCGCAGGTTGCCGAAGAACTACGTGCGCCGCTTATCCTGAGCTTTGCCGAAGTGCATCTTGAACAGATGAGCGTGGAGGAGGCAGCGTTGCTCGGCACGTATTATGCGCGTACGACGGATGCTCCCGTTGCACTCCATCTCGATCACGGCGTCCATTTCGACGTTATCGAAGAGTCTATTCGCCAAGGGTTCACGTCGGTCATGATCGACGCGTCGAGCGAAGAGCTTGACGAGAACATCCGCCGCACGAAAGAGGTGGTGGAGCTGGCCCATGCGCATGGCGTGACCGTCGAGGCGGAAATTGGCCATGTGGGCACCGAAGAAGAGGGCAATCCGCATGCGCTTTCCGACAATGTCTATACGGAAGTTGCTGCGGCGCGAGCGCTGGTGGAAGCCACGGGCGTTGACTCGCTTGCGGTGTCGGTCGGCACGAAACACGGATCGTACAAAGGGGAGCCGCATATTAACTTCGAGCGCCTGGCGGAGCTGAACGAGGCGCTCGGTATCCCGCTTGTCCTGCATGGCGGTTCGGGCTCAGGTGACGAGAACTTGGCGCGTTGTGCGCAGCTGGGCGTGGCGAAGGTCAACCTGTACACAGACTTTATTGTCGCGGCGCGCGATGCCGTCTACGAACAGCATCCCGACAACTGGGTGAAGCTTCTGAATACGGGCGACGCGGCTATGAAGGACGTCTTGCGTCACTATTACCGCGTGCTGCGCTGCGCAGGGTAACCCGGACGATTGTAATCACGGCGCACCCTACGCGGGCTGCGCGTTAGATGCGCCCGGCAACAAGGAGGCAACATTGATCACGAAAGAAGAGCTGGCCGCGCGGTTTGTGCATGCGTGCGAAGACGTCCGTGCTGCAGAAGACGAGCTGACAGAAATCGACTCGCATTTCGGCGATGCCGACCACGGCCTCACCATGGTCAAGATTGCGAACGCCATCGAGGGCGCGGTCGCCGAATCCGAAGACGGCATCCAGGAGATGCTCGACGATGCCGCTATGGCAGTCATGGTGCTCAACGGTGGCAGCGCGGTGCCTCTGTGGAATACCTGGCTGGATGCACTGCAGGAAGAGGCACCGACGGGCGAAGAGGCGGATGCGTCCCAGCTCAAAGCCATGTTTGCGCACGCGTTGGAAGAGCTGTCCGACATGTCTGGCGCCGAGGTGGGCGACAAGACCATGATGGATGCGTTCATTCCGGCATGCGAGGCTATTGCGGCATGCGAAGGCGAAGAAGCGGCTCTGTTCGACGCCGCCGCACAGGCGGCCGAAGCGGGCGCCGAGAACACGAAGAACTTCGCTTCGAAATTCGGTCGCGCGAAAAGCTACGGCGATAAGACCATCGGCACACCGGATGCAGGCGCCGTGTCCATGGCGCGGTTCTTCAAAGGCCTTGCGCGCGCATAGTGAAATGAGAAAAACGAGAAAAAGGGTCAGTCACCTTTTCTTGTCTTGGGAATGGATTGCGCACATCCACACCTCGCATCGTACGAATGAGAAAAAGTGACTGACCCTTTTTCTCGTTCGCGCAAGACGACAGGCTAGGGCAAGATGGCGGCGTGCCTCGGTGGCGTCGGCCGCCTCGGAAATACGGGCTTTTGCCCGAGAAAGCGAGGAGCACATGGCGATGAAGAAGTTCATCAACAGCCAGGAGACCATCACCGACGAAGAGCTTGTCGGCTTTGGGCTGGCGTATGGCGACGTCCTTACGGTCGATGGCCACACGGTCGTGAGCCGTGCGCTTGCTGACGCAGACCGCGTGACCGTCGTCACGTACGGCGGCTCCGGCCACGAGCCGGCGCAGAAGGGCTTTGTCGGCCCCGGCATGCTCGATATCCAGGTTGACGGCGACATCTTTGCTGCACCGAACGGCGCTGCGGTCTTCGAGGCTATGAAGCTTGCCGATAAAGGCCATGGCGTGCTGCTGCTCACGCTGAACTACGCGGGCGACCAGTTGGCTGGCAAGCAGGCCATGAAGCTCGCGAAGAAGGCGGGCATGGAAGTTCGCCAGGTGGTCACGGGCGAAGAGATCAAATACGACCCGGAGGGCGAAGACAACCAGCGCGGCCTGGCCGGCGCCGTTCCGCTGTATCACATTGCTGCCGCGGCGGCCGCGGAAGGCAAAACGCTTGATGAAGTGGCGGAGATTGCTCAGCGCTACGCCGACAACATGGCGTCTATCACGGTCAAGAGCACCGACGCGACTCATCCGCAGAACGGTATGTCTTTCGGCGACCTGGGCGAGACCGACCAGATGGAGATTGGCGCCGGTCAGCATGGCGAAGGCGGCGGCGTGCGCGTTCCCATGGCGTCTTCGAAGGAAACGGTGGGCCTTATCGCGCCGAAGCTCGTGGAGCATCTGGGCCTGCAGAAGGGCGACAAGGCGTTCGTCATGATCAACGGTTGCGGCGCCACCACCATGATGGAGCAGCTTATCCTGTTCAAGGACACGGTGGAGTACCTGCAGGGCCTGGGCGTCGAGGTCGTTGCGAACATGGTCGGTGAGATCCTGACCGTTCAGGAAGCAGGCGGCTTCCAGATGAACATTGCGAAGTGGGACGACGAATTCCTGCGCCTGTGGAACACCCCGGCGCATACCCCGGTGTTCTTCAAGGAATAAACGAAGTCTTTGGGCAACGGGCGCGCGGCGTGCTCGTTGCCCATGGCGTCCGGTGGGTTCCGGGCGCTTGAACCCTTCGACAGAAAGGTGACCGTTCATGTCTGCTGAATACATGCACATCGGCATTCCGGTGCTGAACAAGAAGCCCCATATGGTCTACAACGAGTGGGGCGGCTTCTGGGTGAACGAAAGTGTGGACGAATACGACTATAAGATTGAATACCTCAAGTTCGAAGAGGGAACCCGCTTCCCGGAAATTCTCTCGAAGCAGCCGCACGTGGCGTACAAGGTTGACGACCTGGATGCGTATGCCCAGGATGCTGACCGTGTGATCTTCGGCCCGGAGAATCTGGGCGAAGGCGTACGCCTGGCGTTCGTCGTGAAGGATGATGCCATCATCGAGCTTTACGAAGAGAAGTAGGAATCGGCGCGATTGCAACGGGTGCAGCCTGCCTTCAGTAGAAGGGCAGGCTGCGCTTGCTTAGCACAAAAAAAGAACCCCAGGTAAGGGGGAGGAGACCTGGGGTTTTGGCTTGTGATGGACAGCCAGACGAGAGGAGCTTCCATCACCCGGTTAGGCAAGTTTTCACTGTCCGGAGGTTTTCGATGTCCCCTTCGGACAGTTGTTAGAATAGGTTAACTACTTGCCACGGTCAAGGCGGTTATCAAAAGTAATCCATGGCTTACAAAATCTCCACACGGAAGAGGGATGGCATCGTTTGCGACTTCGCGGGACGGGCGTGCGAGCTTTGGCCGACAGCGTGCTTGCCTGCGATTGCAAGAGCGTCAATAAGCAGCAGTCTGGCGGAAGAAGGGCGTTGCCTGCGGGCGGATACAATCCTCTTTCTCTTTGCGCGTTTGCGTAACAGTTCGTTTAATCCATGCGGTAGACCCTTACTTTTCGGCGCTGATAAGGGGAAGATGCGCTCGTATACCGTTTTGATGAGGGCGACATGCCTGGCGTTTGCGGGCGGGCGTATTGTGTCTTGAGGTGGTTTGGCATGCAGGATCGAAGACTGGGGCTCCACGCGTTTGCAGAGGGCATTGCGGAGGATTTTAGACGTGCGCTCATGCAGCGTTTCGATAGTGATTTGGCGCGCTCTATCCTCAAGGAGCACTCGCTGCCATTTCGCGAGCTTATGGCGTACTACCGTTGCGCCCTTATGGAAGTCGAGACGAAGTTTCGTGTGCTGAACGAAGACTTATCGCTCGATAGCGAGCAGAATCCTATTGAGGGCATCGAATCAAGGCTGAAGTCTGTAGAAAGCATTCTAGAAAAGGCCGAGCGCAAAGGGATTGACCTCACGCCTGCAGCTATCGAGGCGGGTATGAGCGACATTGCGGGCATTCGCGTGCTGTGCTCGTTCGAGTCTGACGTGTACATGCTGGCGAACGCGCTGTTGAGCCAAGATGACGTACAGCTGGTGGAGAAGAAAGACTACATCGCCCACCCGAAAGAGAACGGCTATCGCAGCTTGCACCTGATCGTGTCCGTCCCGATCTTTCTGCACGACTGCCGCAAGACCATGGAGGTGGAGGTCCAGCTGCGGACGCTTGCCATGGACGTATGGGCAAGCCTCGAGCATAAGCTCCTGTACAAAAAGGACGAAGCGCGCAAAACCGAGCTCGTTCGGCGCAATCTGCTCGAATGCGCCAATCTTGCCGCGCGCATCGACCGGCTCATGAGCGAGGCGGACCAGGAGATAACCGGACGGGAAGTGCCGTCATTGCAGGCGAGCGACTGCTAAACGCGCGACGCTGAAAGCCATTCGCGCGAGTGATGTACGCGGCGGCGTTCGGCGGGGCCTGCGGTGCTTAGCCGAGAAGATATCTCTGCCCGGCCTCCTGCGGATGGCGCATCCTGGCCTGAAAGCAATTTTGACCCCAGCGGCATCGGCGGGAGAATGCGGCGACGTTCGCTGGGGTCCCGTGGAGAGGGTGCGGCTCGTTATTCTTTCAGTCGCTTGTAGAACGAGTCGATTGTGTAGAGCGCGGCGGCAGGGTTGTGGCCAAGCACGCGGTCTTTGACGATGGCGGTCGTGACCAGCGCGTCGGAGTGCTTATAGAATAGGCTGTCATGTCCGACGCACAAACCGACCACGATATTGAGGTCCGTGCCCGCCTTGTTGAGCAGCTTCGCCTGAAGGATGGGGTTGCAGATGTTCACGCCGACGGCTTCGCACTTTTCGGGGATGCCCAGTGATGTCTTTTTCTGCATGCCCGCCTTGCAGGCGATGCCGAACACCTCAAACCCTTTTTTACGGAGCAGATTCGCCAGTATGCGGCTTTCCTTCAGCAGGCCGACGCAGGTTGCAATACCGAGCTTTTTCGCGCCCATGAGGCGGGCGAATTCGGCAATCTCTTCAATGCGCGTATATTTACCGTAGTACTCGTATTCGACTTCGGCGGCAGCAAGCATGACCTGGCGTGTTGCGTCGTCCTCGTAGCAAGCCATGGCTTCGTCGAGAACCTCTTCGTCCATGTGCGTGGTAAGGCAGAATTCGGGATAGGAACCTTCCAGGGTCCCGCATTTCAGGGTTGCGCAATCGACGCAAGAGTGCGTGCAGTCAGCCATGATGCACCTCCAAGGAGAGCGGTCTAAAACGCCACTTTGCATGATAGAACGGCAGGCCCTGGGGCGCAGGCTATTTCCGTCGCGTTTGCGCATGCAACAAAGAATGCGCAAACGCACTGTGATGCTGCATACCGCTCAAGCGCGCGTGAGGGCCAAGGAAGGCCTACTCATGCGCGCTTGCGAGGCGGTAATCCATCAACGGCGTTCGGGCTTCGAGGTCAAATGCCACCCGTTGCAGTACGAGCACCGATAGCAATGCAGCCCGGTCTTGCCGTGCTCGGCGCACGCGGCAATGGCCGCCTCCGCTTCGGCGCGGTTGGCGTAGCGGTTTTTCGAAAGGCAGGCTTTTTCGCGGAGCGCTTCCTCGTGTTCAGCGGCACGCTGCTCTTGCCGACGCTCTTCGCGCGCGAAAAGGCTGCCCAGGTCAAGCTCGCTCATCTGCGTTTCGAACGCCGCGCGCTGCTTTGCTTTCGCCGAGGGCTTTTTGCTGCCCATATTATTTACCGGTGCAGGTCAAGCCACGTGACGACGGTATCTTCCACATCAAACTTGATGTCGTCGTAGTTATGGATTTCGTGGCGGTAGCCAGGGTAGAGTTTGGTAATGACGTCGTCGTGCCCGGTGTCGACAAGCCAGTTTGCGCACTGGTAGACGCCCTCGCCGTAGTTGCCCACGGGGTCCTGGTCGCCGGCGATCAGGAGGATGGGCAGGTCGTTCGGCACGCGCTGCGCCCATTCGGGCCCTTCGATGCACAGCATCATGTCGATGAAGTCTCGCAGGCTGACGTTGTGCACGGGATGGGTGAACGCGTCGAAGGGGTCTTCGGCGTGGTCCTTCTGTACGTACGGGTCGTGGCAGATCCATTCATTGCCCAGGGTCGCGCCCTCTTCGCAGCGGGCGAACATCCAGCCCATCAGCTCGCCGGTGAGCGAGGGGTCCGCATCGTGCGCGCCGCCGTCGGCGATAAGGGCGTCAAGCTTTGCGCGCACTTCGTGCGTGTTCTTGAAAATGCCGGTCGTACCGCAGTAGATGGCACCGTCGAGATCTTCGCCGTACTGGGCCGAATAGTCGCGCGCGATCATAGAGCCCATGGAATGCCCGAACAGGAAATAGGGCAGATCCGGGTACTTTTCGCACACGAGGTCGTGGAAGCGCTTTTCGTCCTCCATCATGGTGTGCGGGCCGCCGTCGCCCCAGTCTCCCCAGGTGTCGTTGGCGATGGCCGTTGCCCCGTGCCCTACGTGGTCGTCTGCGGCCACGATGTAGCCTGCGTCCATGAGCGCTACGATGAGATGGAAATAGCGGCGGGAGTGCTCGCCGAAACCATGGACGAGCTGTACGATGCCCTCCGGTTCGCAAGCGGGAACGTAAATCCAGCCGGTGACGGTGTCACGTTCGTTGGACGAAGGGAATTGGATTTCATGAAGCATGGCTCATCCTTTCGTTCGGGGTGGCGTGTGCTGCGCCGCGCGCCCAAAGCGAACACGCCTTGGGGCCATTATAGAGCGCGGCCGGTCTTACCCGATGGGAAGGATGCGCTCAATGCGCAGGATGACGACGGCCGGGTTCATGCGAGGGAAATTGCGCGCAACGTGTTCGTACTCTTCGGCGGTTTCGCCGTCTTGCTTCACGAGCGACACGTCCAAGCGCGCACCTGCGTGGCGCGCTGCTTTTTCTGCTGCACGAGGGGTTGCAACGTCGTAGACCAGGCGCGCTTTGCCCGTGCGCTCGAGATTTGCGCGCGTGTGGTTGTCCGCGAGCATAAGGATGACGTGCTCGTCATCCGGCATTGCGGGGGCAAAGACAGCTGCGTCGGGCGTGCCGTCCGGATTTACGGTGGCAACGACGCACAGTCCTTCGAACCGCGCCATGGACGCGCGTAGTTGGGCGACGCTCATATCTGTGAACTTGTGGGTTGAGGTGTCGGTTTGAACCATGGGATGTCTTCTTTCAAACGTATGCAAGGCTTTGCCCTGCTTCTTGTTTTACCGAACGCAACGAAGAGCCGCTCTGCGCCGATAAGCGCCGAGTGTCGGCAGGCGCGTTTGTTGGAGCATAGGCGCTGTGGCCGAGCGTTGTCAGGAGAGTCGCCATGTTTTACCGGAACGTTATGCGGCGGTCCTTGCGTCTTCCGCCTCCAGTTGATCGAGGAGTGCGCGCGTAGGCGCAGGGCCGTCGAAATAGTCGGGGTCGCGTCGGATTTGGATTCGCTCGATGACCAGGACGGTAAGGTCGTAGAGCGCATGCGCCAAAGCGGTCACGGCAAGGCTGTTGGTGGCCAGGAACAGAACGCCGAGGCCAAACCCAAGGACAAGCGTGAGGACAGTCGTGGCAAGATCGCGGTAGCGCACGTGGGCGAACCAGAATGCCACGGACGAAACGAACAGGCCGATGAAAACGGCCAAAACAGACGGCAAGGCTGTCGTCAAGACGGCCACTACGATGCCGATAAGCGCGAACCGGAACACCAACTCTTCGGCGATTCCAATGATGGCGGTCAGCACAACGAGAGCGGGCAGCGGCAGGCGGGGCAGTTCGCCGTTGACGCCGCGGCGGCTGTTAAAGACAGATGCGCGACCGCTTTCGGTGCGCAGGGCGCGGCGTTCGCTCGTCCATGCGACAACGCAGAAAATGGCCGCGGCAACACATGCGATAGCTACTGTCGGAAAGGCGGGAAGCGTCGTGAGCGAACGTGCGATAGCGCGAAGCCAGCCGAGGCCGATCGTTGCGTCGAGCCAGTCGCCCGAAGCGAAGCCGACCAGCATGATGGACGCAATGATGCCGACTGCAAGCATGAGTCCCTGTGTCATGAGCAGGTTGATGCACAGGGCCCAGCGCTCTTCAGGGTCGAGCGGCGGCAGAGGCAGTCGTGTGCTGCTCATGGACCTCCTTGCGGTGCATAGTGGCGAGCTTTCGGCTCGGTGTCGTGAGCATCATGGGCGCGCGGCCTTTCGGCATACGCTCTGCGGCTACTGGGCAAGCGCGCGCAGTCTGTGGGCGGTGTCGGGTGCGCTGAAACTCAGCGAAAGGTTCAAGGGCGACACGGTCATCCGAATGACCTCGGATCCTTTGAACGTGACGATTTCAAGCACCATGATGTCGTTCGTTTCGGAAGAGCTTTCGCCGAACAGGATAGTGGCAGGTTGCCAGATTTCGAAGAGGTACTCCTGCGGTTCTTCAGGAGTGGAGGCAATGCTGTTGATTCCCGACATTCCGGCGAGGGCATCGTTGATAGCATTTTGGTCGGTGATTTCCGTGATAACCTCGTTTGTCACGGCATCGCGGACCACCAGGCGACTGATTTTTCCTGCCTCAATGTTCGAAAGGGCGTCGACCATTTCAACTGCGTCTCCGGTGAGGTTCCGCGCAGTATCGACGGCGTTTGCGGCAGTGTCGGCTGCGCCTTTCGCAGCGTCTTCGACAGAGTCCGGAGCCACGCATCCCGAGAGCGAAAGCGCCAGGACGAAAACGAGCGAAAGGGAGGCGATTCGACGAAGCATGGGCGTTCCTTCCCGTGAAATGTCATGCGTGTAGGGTGCTTCTCGCGTGCAGGTGGTAGCTTTCGGTGCACGCGGGAGAACCCGACGCCATTCTACACGCGCGGGGAAGGGGCAAGGGGTATCGTCATCGGAGTGTAAATGTTCGACGCGGGCAGCAGTGAGGGGTTGCCCGCGCTGCTTGTCTCGCCTCACATGCAACGTGCTGCCGGGGCGTTCGCTGTACAAAGCTTTCCGCGCGCTGTCGCGAAGACGGTATGATGACGGCGTAAGGGCGCGGGCAATTCGATGGCCTGGGGTTTCAGCTTGCGAGGCCGCCTGCGCTTTCCTGCGTTCGCAAGAACGCTCGAGAAGGAGCGTGCCATGGTGCTTGCAGAAATCATCAAAGAGCTCGATGCGAAGAGCAAAAGCCTTCCGTTCGAAGAGGTGGAGGAGTGGCTTCTTGACGCGTGCGGCGCGTTCCGCGCGGAAAACCCCGGAAAGCTGCGCGAGCTTGGCGCACTTTATAGCGAAGTAGGATCCTTCTACCGGAACCGCGGCAAATTCGATAAAGGCGAGCGGGCGTACCAAGAGGCGCTTGGCTTTTACGACCAGGCGAAAGAGATTACGGACGGGGACGCCGGAAGTTCTGACGGCGCGAGGGATGTCGACTATGCGACGACCGTGAACAACTTTGCGGGGCTCTACCGTATGCGCGGTGACTACGAAACTGCCATCGGCATGTTCCGGGATGCCCAGGAGGCCTACCGCCGCATTCCGCATGCGCCTGCTGGGCTCTATGCAAGCTCGTTCAACAATCTGGGAATTACGTATCTCGAGATGAAGGAATACGAGAAAGCGTTGGACGAATTCGCCAAGGCTCAGCAGATTTTGACTGCAGCGTCGGGCGAAGACTACTTCATGGGATCGGTTCTCGGCAATGTTGCCCTTGTGCACTATGAGCAGGGCGACTTTGTTGCCGCTGCCGAAAAGATGCGAGAAGCAGCCGCCTGCTATACCGCATCGGGCGAGGCGGGAAAGCCTGCGGCAGAAAAATGCCTTGCGACCGCCCAGCAGCTCGAGCGGATGAAAAAGAGCCCTGCGTAGGGCAGTATTTCGCTTCCCGAGTGCCATGTCAGAGGGCTGAATCAAAGGCAGGTACTGCTCGAAGCGCAAGCGTCCAGCTTTAGCTAGGATGGGAGGGCAAGCTACGGTGCCCTCCCTAATCTTCATGCTCAGGCACGACGGAACGGCCGTTGCGCACCTTGGGTCACGATGTCGTCTTCGCGCAGATGGCCAAGGAGCAGCGGGGAGTTTGGGTCGTGCGCTTCACGGTAGTTTTTGAGCGCGCGCTCGGAGCTTTTGTTCGCATAGCAGTAGCGGCAGCCGTTCGGGCAGCTGTCGTAGGCGCCGATGTCGCGGCTTTCTATACAGTGGCAGCCACTGCGTTGGCCTTTGTGTTTGCGGGGCTTGAATGTGATGCCGTTCGCAGAGCCAAGCATTTCGAGCGTCATGCAGCCGCTCGGCCGGATGCCATAGCGCGACCAGTCGACGTCCGTGCCGCAGGTCTGCAGCAGGATGCCATGCGCGGCGGCGATGCGTCCCAGTCCTGCGGCGATACGGTCCATGTCGTCGATGCTCATGACGATGAGCTCGGGCATGTTGAATTCGAGCTTGCGGTAGATTTCCACGAAGGAGAAGATGCAGCGGTCGACGTGGCCGACGAGCTTGCCGCACAGGTAGTCGAACGTTTCGAAGTGCCGCTCGATAGAGTAATTGCGCGTGAGGAGAACGGGGTCGTAGCGCCAGCAGATGCGCTGGGCTCCGACGATTCTCTCGAGTTCGTACAGCGTCTTGACGGAGTCGTCGATCGAAGGAACGCGCGGTTCGATGTCGGGGCCGTACGCAGTGATGGTGTACTGGAAATGCGTGTTGAACCGGTCGGTTATCGTGCGGAGATGCGGCAGGAGGGGCGCGTAGTTCTTCGAACAGAACTCCACGACGTCGACGAGCGCGGGGTCGAGTTCATAGCGCGTGACTTTGTTCGGGAACAGGGGGTTGCGCGCCAGAGCATAGCCTTCTTCGAAGCGTTTGAGCAGCCAAGGCGTATACCACTGCACCGTGTCCGTTCGCGCTCCCGTGTTGATGATCATGCGTCCTCCGGATTCTCGCTTTTTCGTCGCACTGTGCGCACCGTTGTTTCGTCGGCGCGCAGTTGAGATTGCTAGTATAGAACATTTGTATGTATTGGAGCGCGGTCGGTATAACCTACCACTTGTCATCTTTTGGCATGGCTAGTGGATACGAGCTCGCGCACGAAGCCGAGCCCGTACGCAATATGGTCTTCAGGCAGGTCATGCCCAAGGGAAGATTCCTGATTCGTGGCATGTTCTCCCGATGCTTAAGGGCAATCACCTGGGGTTGCACTTGTCACGCTGGGCTTCATTAGCTCAGCCTGTAGCGTCGTTTTGGGCTGTTCATGGTGCCGATTGCTTCAATCACTCCCTCATCCATAAGCGACGCAAGATAACGACGTATGGTCTTTTGAGTCATACCGGAGGCGTGGGCCAGCTCTGCAGAGCTGGCGCTTCCTTTTTCTGACAGGAATGAAAGGATTGCTTCCTCGACGTTGCTTTTTGAGTAGCCGCCGCCCTCTTGTTCTGTCATTCGCCGATGCCTGAGCACTAATTCAAACTGATTGAGGGTGCTCTGGGCTATGGGAGCTGGCATGAGCGCCTCTTCCAGCTCTCGATTAATCGTTGGGTAGCCCGAGCCGCGGTTCTCAACAACCCTGCCGACCCTGCCGTCGTAATCGGTATAGGGTACATCTTCGAGAATTCTCGACAGGAACTGGTTTCTCGACGCCGTCGCTCCTCGCTCTCCGAGTCGGTCGATGGTGAGGGAGCCGAAAAGCCCCCCAGGATTTGTGATTTCCAGCCGGTCGGGGTATAGGTCGATAGAGACCGGCGTACCGCATGCGTCGATTGAGTAATCGCGGTGCATCAGTGCGTTTGCTACGGCCTCGCGAATCGCCGCGAGGGGGTAGTCAGGCACGTCTTCGCGAAGGGCACCTTTCACGATTGCTCCATGCCTGATGTTTCGCGATACCGCACGGATTGAATCTGTCACCATTGATGGGATGGGGCCGTCTATGGTGACAGAATCGATAAAGCGTTCTCCTCTCGAGCCCGTATCGCCTTTACGAGGAGTCGGATACGAAGTGAAAACGACGTTGAGCCTCGGGAAGAATGCCTGGGGGTACTTTCCGAGAGCAAGCAGACCGGAAATCGTTGGCCTCATGATTCCCTCGGCATCAGCAGCGATGACGCGCCGGTTTGCCATAAGGTCATCATCCCCCATCGCTTGGGCTCTGCCGAAAGAGGTTTCGCGAACGCGCGAGAGCCAGCCGGACAAAAGGTCGGCGTCAAGATCGGAGACCGTTGCTTCTGAAACAATCGAGATGTCGTTTCTCGCGACTCGATGCTGGTTTTCAATGAACCTATCGATTTCGTAAGGGGACATTTTGTGGTCGCCGTCGCCGGTTCGTATGTAGGAGCCGTGAACGCGGCCAATCTTTCTTATATAGCAGGGTTTGGCGGCCGCGGAAGCTTCCGGCACGTTCGCGACAACGACGGGCTTGCCCTCGAACTGGAGGATTGAAATATCTATCGCCTGGGGTGGCTCGACGAGCTCCCGGGCGGCTTGGGCACAATATGCTTGAACGGCTTTTGCATCAATATCCACAGCATGAAATCCCCCGCGTTCTCTGATGCCGAAAATTACGGTTCCGCCATTCGTGTTTGCAAACGCCGAGATCGTGTCGGGGATCGATTTCGGCGCGCCTCCCTCAGCGCTTTTTAGCTCATACTCGGCAAAATCTGTTCCTGCCATGCGCATGCGTTCTACCGCAGCTGCGAGATCGTTGTTGCTCACAATTGCCACAGGGACCCCTTTCCTGAGCAGGTGTAAACTGTCTAGCCTAGATTAGTGCGTTAGTAGTTCCTGAGTATATGTTCCCTAGTTCATGAGTCAAGTTCCTGAGTTACAGAGTATATGTTCCCTAGTTCATGAGCTGCGTTCCTGAGTTATGGAGCGCTTTTCCCGGTCGTTGGTATGCAATGCGGGAAAACGATTCCAAGAGAAATAGGGGGCTTCGGATTCTTGAACGGCTCGTACGTATTGTGCTAACGAACCACTTTGGGACCACCTGGCGTTCCAAATGCCGCGAAACACGAAAAAGGTCGGAAGCAAATTCGCTTCCGACCTGCTGTTTCATGGTCGCGGGGGCAGGATTTGAACCTACGACCTTCGGGTTATGAGCGGCATTTATTGACATGACAGAAGGCGACACGATACGTCACTAGTACTCCTAGCAGGCGTTTCTTGATGACACTGGTACCGAT
>DVGB01000063.1 GCA_018712955.1 Candidatus Aveggerthella stercoripullorum | reverse complement strand
GTCGTCGCGCCCGGCTTGGGCGAGCGCCGCAAGACGGAGCTGGAGGACGTCGCCATCATGACGGGCGGCGAGGTCATCACCAAGGATTGCGGCCTGAGCCTCAAGGACGCGCGCAAGAGCATGCTCGGCCGCGCTGAGCGCGTAGAGATCACGAAGTACCGCACGACCATCATCGGCGGCAAGGGCAAGCAGGAGGACATCGACGCCCGCTGCGCCCAGCTGCGCGCTGACAGCCTGCTCCCGCACACCGACTACGACCGCGACGTTCTGCGCGAGCGTCTGGCGAAGCTTTCTGGCGGCATCGCCATCATGAAGGTCGGCGCTGCCACGGAAGTCGAGCTGAACGAAATCCGCAGCCGCATCCAGGACGCCATGCGCGCAACGCGCGCTGCGGCCGACCAGGGCCTGGTCCCGGGCGGCGGTGTCGCGCTTGTCAACGCAGCTTCGGCGCTTGACGACCTGCACTTCGACAACCCGGACATGCAGCTGGGCGTCGAGGTCGTTCGCCGCGCGCTCGAAGCTCCCATGCGCTGCCTGGCGGAGAATGTCGGCGAGGTGGGCACCATCGTGGTCGAAAAGGTCAAATCCCTTCCGAAGGGCCATGGCCTGAACACTGCCACTGGCGAATACGGCGACATGATCGCCATGTCCGTCACCGACCCCGCAAAGGTCACCGCGACGGCCCTTCGCTCCGCCGCTTCGGTCGCGTCGCTCATCCTGGTCACGAACTGCTCGGTCGTGCGCAAGGAGCGCGACAAGAAGTAACCGTGGTGATGGGGCGGTAAAGCCCGACCCCGCGCAGGCAAGCTTGACGAGGCTTCCGGACGCGTCCGGAAGCCTCGTTTGCTCTCGGGGTTCGCAGTACACGCACGCCTGCGGTATCCGGGCGGCTTTTGAAAAGGGGGATACCGGGCTCGATCGGAGGCGCGTACCGAATCGGCACGGGCGCATCGTGGTGCTCGCGTTGGGGAGGCATGTGCCTGAACCTGAGCCGTCAGTGCGTTTCGGGAGGCCGCATTTTGTGTGGGATTGGTAGACCGCACTAGGCATTGTGCCGGAAACGTGGTATCGTATCGTTTCGACAACGCATGCGCTTGCGCGTGCGAAGCATACTTTCGGATGATGAGAAAGTGGGGCGACCCGCTTTCTTTGTTTCTGAGGGGAAATTCAGGCCGCGTGTCGAAAGGCGCACGGCCGAAACCTGGCAGGAGCCATCTGCCGGAAAGGCAAGACGAAGGGAGGTTGGGGTGCTCACCGCAAAGGAGCAAAGCTTGCTGGCTTCTTTGGAGCCGCGCGCGGAGCAGGAAGGCGTTGAGATCGTGACCGTCGAGGTCGTCGGTGCGAAAAAGGCTCCGACGATTCGCGTGTATATAGACACGCCCGAGGGCGTGAGCTTTGACCAACTGGCGTCAGCGCAACGTTGGATCAACGACATCATGGACGAGCTCGACCCGTTCCCGGGCGCCTACATGCTGGAAGTCTCATCGCCCGGTATCGACCGCCCGCTGCGGACGCTCGAGCATTTCAGCCGATTCGAAGGAGAGGTCGCCGTCGTGACCACGAAAGCCCCGATCGACGGCAGGAGCAAATGGACCGGCAAGCTTGCCGGCGTGGAAGGCGAAGACGTGCTGATGGACGTCGACGGCCTGACGGAGCGCATCGCGCTCAGCGAGATCAAGCGCGCCCGCTTGAAGGGCTCGGTTGACTTCAGCTCGTAAGGAAGGGCCAGGGTGCCTGGCCTGTGCATGGAGGCGAAGCCTTGCTTCGCAACGCACGCTGCCCGCTTTGCGGGCGGGCGCGCACTTAAGAAAGGAAAGACATGGCAACTTCAGAGTTGATCGAGGCGTTGCAAGCGCTTGCCCACGAACGCAAGATCGACGAGTTCTACCTGATCGAGCGCTTGGAGGCGTCGCTGGCGAAAAGCTACCAGCACATCCTTGACCTGGAATGGGATGCGCGCGTCACCATCGATCGCCAGACGGGCCACATCTACGTCTACGAGCTCGTGCCGGTGGGCGACCCGGACCCGGAGACGGGCGAGTACGCCGAGTTCGAAGAGCGCGACGTGACCCCGAACGACGTCAGCCGTATTGCCGCGCAGAATGCAAAGAGCGTGATCTCTTCCATCGTGCGCGACGCTGGCCGCCAGAGCATCTACGAGGAGTTCTCGAACCGCGTGGGCGACCTGGTCACGGGCACCGTCTTGCAGGGCACCCCGGATTTCACGATCATCAAGATCCGCGACGGCGTCGAAGCCGAGCTTCCGCACTACGACGTGAAGTTCAACCCCGGCGAGCGTAATGAGCGTCCTGTCGGCGAGCATTATCGCCACAACCAGCGCATCAAGACGCTTATCATCGACGTGCGCGACCCCAGCTCCGACGCTCCCCGCGCGCGCGGCGAGCAGGCGCGTCCTTCCATCGTCGTCTCGCGCACCCATCCGGACTTGATTCGCCGTCTCTTCGAAATCGAAGTGCCGGAAATCTACGACGGCATGGTGGAGATCAAGTCCATTGCGCGCGAGCCGGGCGCCCGCTCGAAGATCGCGGTCGCTTCGCGCGAGCCGAACCTCGATCCGGTCGGCGCGTGCGTGGGCCCGAAGGGCTCCCGTGTCCGCATGGTCGTCGAAGAGCTGCGCAATGAGCGCGTCGACGTCATCCAGTGGAACGAAGACCCGGCGGTGTACGTCGCCAACGCGCTTTCTCCGGCGAAGGTGACGCGCGTGGACATCGACCCTGAGAACCATTACGCCACCGTCGTGGTGCCGGACGACCAGCTGTCGCTCGCTATTGGCAAGGAAGGCCAGAATGCCCGCCTTGCTGCGCGCCTGACCGGCTGGCATATCGACATCAAGTCCGCTTCGTTCATGGGCAACCCGCCGGTTGCCGAGAACGTTCTGATCGACGAGGACGACCTCGACGAGGAAGGCGTGGTTTGCGCGTACGTCAGCGAAGACGGCGTGCGCTGCCGCAACCATGCCCGTCCCGGCTCCCGCTATTGCGGCGTGCACGCGGACGCCGAAGAGGCGGAATAGAGGCCGCGATGCCGGTACCCGTCACGTCGAAGAAAAAGCAGCGCCGGTGCGTTTCGTGCGGCATGAGCGCCGAGAAGCGCGCTCTTTACCGCATTGTTCGCACGAAGGACGGCCAGGTGTCGTTCGACGCGACGGGGCGGGCTGCAGGACGCGGAGCGTACGTCTGCTCCGAAGCCTGCTTCGAGGCTGCCCGGGCTGCACGGAAACTGGACCGGGCCTTGAAGGCTTCGCTGTCCGCAGATGATTACGATCGCGTTGCGCAAGCGTTCGCAGCCTTGCGCGCCGAAGAAGAGTAGAGGAGTGAGGATGGCCAGCATGCGTGTACATGAGTTGGCGAAAGAATTCGGGATGAGCAGCAAAGAGCTGCTCGACCGCCTGCGGGGGATGAAGATCCCCGCCAAAAGCCATGCAAGCGTCCTTGCCGACGCTTACGTCGAGAAGATTCGCAAGAATCTTGAGCCCGAGATCAAGCAGCGTGCTGGCCAGCTGAAAGGCGAGGAGGCGGAGAAGCTCGACGAAGAGCGCCGCCATGCCGCCGAAAAGAAGGCTGCCGAAGCCGCCGAGCGCCGCGCTGCGGTCGAGAAAGAGCGCGCCATGCGCGAGGCGGAGCGCGCTCAGCGCTCGGGCGGCCGCGGTGCCGCCGCGCGCCGCGATGCGCACGCTCCCGTCCAGGAGCAGGGAAAGCAGGCGCCGAAGCGCCTGGAGAACTCTCCGTTCAGCGCGCTTGAGAACCAGATCAAAAGCGAGAAGGAGCGCGTGGCGCGCGAAGCTGCCGAGGCAAAGCAGCGTGCGCGCGCTGAGGCGCTTGCGCGCGAGGTCGCGAAGAAGCGTGCGGTCGAAGAGCGCCTTGCCGCTGCCCATGGCGGCAAAAAGCAGGCTGCCAAGCCCGCTGACACCGCAGCCCCGAAAAAGAAGGCTCCCGGCCTGACGCCGCTTTCGCGCTCGTCGGGATTCAGCTCCCTTCTGTCCCAGATCGAAAGCGAGCAGTCGCGCCTTGCCAGCGAGCAGGAAGCGCGCAAGGCGGCCGCAAAGAACGGCCCGCGCAAGGGCAAGAGCGCACCCCAGCAGGGAGGCGGCAAGCGCGCGCAGAAGGCTGCGGCGCAGGGCCACAGCTTCGAGCCGGACGTGCCCGAGCTGACCGTCCAGGGTGCCGAAGCGGGCGAGGACCGCTACGCGCAGATGGCCGTTCAGGCCGAAAAGCTCCAGCGCGACAAGGTGCTCGCTGAAGCCCGTGCTGCAGTCGAGGCTGCCTCGCAGGAAAGTGCCGGCAAAGGCCGTCGTCAGAAGCGCAAGGAGAAGCGCGAGAAGGAGAAGCGCGAGCGCGCCGCCGAGGCCGCGCTCGAAAAGGGCCTCGACCCGACGCTTGTCCTGGACGATTCCGTCATCGAGATTCCCCAGGGCGCCACGGTCGCCAAGTTCGCCGAGCTTATCGGCGTGCAGCCGAACGACGTGGTCAAGCGTCTGTTCATGCTTGGCCAGGTGCTGACGCTCACGCAGTCCATGTCCGACGAACTGATCGAGCTCATTGCCGACGACATGAATCGCAAGGTGCGCGTTGTCTCTCCTGAAGAGGAGTTCGCGGTGGTCTACCACGACTCTCCGGAGGATTTGAAGCCGCGTCCGCCGGTCGTCACGGTCATGGGCCACGTCGACCACGGCAAGACCTCGCTGCTTGACGCCATCCGCCATACCGGCGTCGTCGCGAGCGAGGCAGGCGGCATCACCCAGCACATCGGCGCGTCGGTCGTCGACATCAACGGCCGTCAGATCACCTTTATCGATACGCCGGGCCATGAGGCGTTCACGGCCATGCGTGCGCGCGGTGCCCAGGTGACCGACGTCATCGTGCTCGTGGTCGCTGCTGATGACGGCGTCATGCCGCAGACCATCGAGGCTATCAACCATGCGAAGGCGGCGGACGTTCCGATCGTCGTCGCGGTGAACAAGATCGACAAGCCCGGTGCCGACCCGACGCGTGTTCGCCAGGAGCTCGTGGAATACGGCGTCATTCCGGAGGAATGGGGCGGACAGAACATGTTCGTCGAAGTGTCGGCTAAACAGAAGCTGCATATCGACGACCTGCTGGAGACCATCATCCTTCAGGCTGACGTGCTCGAGCTCAAAGCCAATCCCGACGCGCTGGCTTCCGGCTTCGTCATCGAGGCGAACCTCGACAAGGGCCGCGGCCCGGTGGCGACCGTCCTCGTGCAGCGCGGTACGCTCCATCCGGGCGACGCGGTGGTGGCGGGCACGTCCCACGGCCGCGTCCGCGCGCTCATCAACCCGCGCGGTCAGCATGTGGACGCCGCGCGTCCCGCCGACCCGGTCGAGATCCTCGGCCTGTCTTCCGTGCCGACGGCAGGCGACGAGTTCCGCGTCTTCGAAGACGAGCGCGACGCGCGCAAGCTTGCTGAAGAGCGCGCTTTGCGCGAGCGTCTGGCGGAACAGGAGAAGAAGGCCCATATGAGCCTTGACGACCTGTTCAACCGCATCGAGGAAGGCAAGCAGACCGACCTGAACCTTATCGTGAAGGCGGACGTCCAGGGCTCCATCGAAGCCCTGCGCGATGCGTTCGAGAAGATGGACCAGTCCGAGGTCAGGATCAATATCGTCCACTCTGCCGTTGGCGGCATCACCGAAACCGACGTCACGCTGGCGGCGGCATCCGACGCCATCATCATCGGTTTCAACGTGCGCCCGACCGGCAAGTCGAAGCAGCAGGCCGAAAAGGAGAAGGTGGACATTCGCCTGTACCGTGTTATCTACCAGGCCATCGAGGACATCAACGCTGCGCGCGTCGGCTTGCTCTCGCCGGACATCGTGGAAGAGGACACGGGCACGGCGGAGGTTCGCGACACCTTCAAGGTTCCGAAGGTGGGCACCATTGCGGGCTGCTATATCACGGAAGGCGAGATTTCCCGCGACGACAAGGTGCGCATCGTCCGCGACGGCACCGTCATCTTCGAGGGCAAGATCAGCTCGCTGCGCCGCTTCAAGGACGACGTCAAGACCGTCAAGCAGGGTTACGAATGCGGTATCGGCATCGACGGTTACCAGGACATCAAATTGGGCGACCTTATCGAAGGCTACAAGGTGGTCGAGGTCGAACGTACCGAATAAGGGGTTTCACCGACCTGGCGGTCGGCGAAACCATCCGACGCTGCGAAGCGTTCGGGCGCTCCATCTAACCATTCAGCCGAAGGTCGGCGGACTTCAGTCCAGCCGACCTTCGGCTTCGTGTCTATCTAAGGCATTGGGACGCCCCTCGCTGACCTGGCGAAGCAACGGACAATTTATTTGCGAAGACGGCTTGTGCGCCGATCTAGAAGGGCCAAGGGCGTGACGAGCTCTTCTGAACGGCAGGCCTGCTCGTTGGCTTGGCAGGACATTGGCCTGCTCAGCGTCTCGGTCTAGCGGCTTTCGGCATGGTGGGTTCTGTCCGTCCGTGGTGCTGGGGCCGTTCGTCACGAGAGGGGCGGAAAAGGTGGAAAGCCCGTTACGGGCGAGGTGTCGGCAGGCTTGATGACGTATACTTTTTCACGCTATCGACGAGAGAGGAGACTTCCATGAAACAGGGAGCTTCCAGCCGTAAGGTGAACGAGCAGGCGCGCGAGGTCATCGCGTCCATCCTGCTTTTCGACATATCCGACCCGCGCTTGCGCGCGGCGACCATTACCGGATGCGAAGTGAGCTTCGATCGCAGTTACTGCAACGTGTATTACACGACGGAGCCCGACCGCTATTCCAGCACGGCGAAGGCGTTCGCGCGCGCTGCCGGGCGCATCCGCTCGCTCATGGCGCGTCAGCTTTCCTGGCGTGTTGCGCCCGAGCTGCGCTTCATCCTGGACCCAAGCGTGGACGAGGCGGAGCGCATCTCCACCGCGCTTATGGCAGACGCGGCGCGCAATGCCGACTCGGCAGCAAAGAACGCTGCGTACGAAGCGGAGCTTGCAGCGGAGGAGGAAGGCAGCGCGGTGACGTCGCAGCCTGAAGAAGACGAGGAAGAAGGAGCTCGCTAGTGGCGGTCACTCCTCAGACGAACACGGATCTGGCAGGCATTGCAGCTCGCATGCAGGAGATTGATTCTTTCGTCCTGTGCGGCCATGTGAACCCGGACGGCGACTGCATTGGCTCGCAGCTTGCGCTCATGTGGGCGCTGCGCGCGCTCGGGAAACGGGTCGACTGCCTGCTTGCGCGAGATGACGCGCTCGACGCAGGCCTGTGCTCGCTTCCCGGCTCTGACGAGCTGGTTTCCGCCTCTTCGTACGACGGCGCGGCCCAAGCGTTCGTCGCGTGCGACGTTCCTACCGTCGAGCGTCTGGCGGATGCAGCTGACGTGCAAAAGCGCTGTAGCGTGACGTTCACGGTCGACCACCATGCGGTCGAATCGTGCATGTCGCAGTTCAACTACGTTGACCCCGACGCGGCAGCGACGGCGCTTATCGTCTGGAAGCTGATAGAGGCGCTCGGCGTCCAGCCTGACGAGCGGATGGCGCACTGCGCGTATGCAGGCCTTATGACGGATACGGGCGGGTTCCGTTATCAGAACACGGATGCTGCTTGCTTTGCGGTGGCTGCCGAAATGGTAGTGGCGGGCGCTTCTCCGGCCGACTGCGCCACGGCGTTCTTCCAGAACCGTTCGCTTGCGTCCGTGAGGTTGATGGAGCGCATGCTCGATCATGCCGAAATCGACCTTGCCGACGGCCTGGCGATCTCGTACGTGACCCGCGCCGATTTCGAGGCATGCGGTGCGGTCCGTGCGGACGCCGAACCGCTTATCGATACGCTCCGCTCTATCGAGGGCGTGCGGGTTGCCGCCATCTTGCGCGAAAACGACGGCGTGGTGCGCGGAAGCCTGCGTGCGAAGGATGCGACCGACGTCGCGCGCGTTGCGCGCTTGTTCGGCGGCGGCGGGCATGTTGCGGCGGCAGGCCTTACGTACGAAGGCGGCCTGGCCGACGCCGTGTCGGACGTGCGCGCCGCTTTGCTGTCTGCGCTCTCTGTGCTGGAAGCGAAGGGATAGGCGGCCATGGCAAAACGGGGGAGTTCCGGCCTGAGTTTGGTGCTCGGCATCGACAAGCCGATCGGCATGAGCTCGCACGATGTGGTAAACCGCGTGCGCCGCCTGCTCGGCGAGCGACGCGTCGGCCATACGGGGACGCTCGATCCGCTTGCAAGCGGCGTGCTGGTCGTCTGCGTCGGACCTGCAGCCCGGCTTGACGCCTACCTGACCGGGCATGATAAAACGTACCGTGTGCGCGTGGTGTTCGGGACCGCAACGTCGACCGACGATGCTGAAGGCGAGGCTATCAAATCTGCTCCTGTCTCGAGCGAGCTGTACGACGAATCTTTCGCACGGGCGAAAGTCGCCGCGCTCGTCGGCAAGAGCAAGCAGCTTCCGCCGGTCTATTCGGCCATCAAAGTGGACGGCCAGAAAGCGTATGCCGCTGCGCGCGCCGGCAAAATCGTCGAATTGAAGCCGCGCGATATCGAAGTCTACGCGACTGCTTTGATCGGCATGGGAGAAGAGGACGGCGCGCTGTATTGGGACGTGGAGGTGCAGGTTTCGAAAGGCACCTATGTCCGCTCCCTTGCGCGCGATCTGGGTGCAAGCCTTGGCACCTGCGCCCATGTGGGCGCTTTGCGGCGGACGGCACTTGGCTCCCTGCGCATCGAGGACTGTGTCAGCCTGGATGCGCTGGAAGGGCTGGGCGTGCGTGCTGCCATAGACCCGGTACGCCTTCTCGGGCTTCGTTTCGTCTTTGCCCGCGGTTCGCTTGCGGAGGCCGTTGCGGTCGGTCGTGCGCTGCGCTTGGAAGACGTCACGGTGTGCGAGAGGGTCCTACAGGCAACGCCCGACCTGGAGCTGTGCGCGTGCTCGGCGGGCGTGGTGCCTTCCCGCACGCCGCTTGCGGACGGAGAGGTGGTTTCGGTCGTCAAGGACAACGAGCTGGCGGCCTTGTATTCGCTCGATGGTGCTGCGGGCTTGCTTAAGCCTGCGTGCGTGTTCTCTACGGGGGTTTCTCGTGGCATGGGTTTGTAGTATTGACGACGCAGCGTTCGACCGAAGCGTGTTCGACGGTGCGTCGTGCGCATTCGGGGTGTTCGACGGCGTTCACCGGGGGCATCGGTTTTTGCTCGAGCGCACGTTGGAATCGGCACGTCGCTCGGGAGGGCAGGCTTTGGTCCTCACGTTCGACATCGACCCTGACGAGCTCTTCCATCCCGACAGGCTCAAGAAGCTTCTGGCAAACGAAGACCGCATTGCCGAGCTTGCGTCAAGTGGTGTAGACGGCGTGGTCGTGCTGCCTTTCACGCGCGAGTTCGCAGCGTTCGGCCCGACCGAGTTTCTTGAGCGGATGTTCGCACCGCACGCTCCTGCATTCCTGCACGTAGGCACTGATTTTCGGTTTGGCGCTCAGGCTTCGGGCGGCGTGCCGGAGCTTGAGGCATGGGCAAAGACCGTCGGCGTTGAACTGTGCGCTCATGAGCTTAAAACCGAGGATGGCGTGCCCATTACGGCAACGCGCATTCGTCGTCTGCTCGCCGAGGCGGAGCTTGACGAGGCGAACCGGCTGCTCGGAGAGCCCTATCGCCTGCGCGGTATGGTCGAGCACGGTCGCGGCGAAGGGGGCGACATGGGGTTCAAGACCGCCAATCTTACGCCGCCGTTCGCGTTTCGTGCGTTGGGCGAAGGCGTGTACGCAGCCTATGCGGACGTTGACGGCGTCCGGTATCGGGCGGCGGTCTCCATGGGCGTTTCGCCCGTGTTCGAAGGGGAGACCGACGCTTTGTGCGAAGTCCATATTCTCGACTTCGACGGCGATCTGTACGGTAAGTCCCTGGTAGTCAGGTTCATGAAATACCTGCGCCCCATGATCAAATTCGATACCGTCGAAGAGCTGATTGCAACCGTGATGTCGAACATCGCGTGGACGCGGGAGCATCTGCCTTTGTAGGGCGTCGGCAGGAAGACCGGAAGAGGCATCATGGGCGTTACGGGACAAGGAGTGGTCGTCAGCCGCACAGCACGGCGTGCTATCGAGCGTGCGGCGTGCAGCAGGCTGTTCTGGGCGTGCGCGGGGGCGAGCGCTGCCATTGTCGGCGCGGGCATGCTCGCTTTCGGCACCAAGCGCGGCCGTGCGGCCGTTGCTCCTCTCATCGTGCAAAGCTTATTGGGACCCGTGCCGCACGGTGTGCCGCGGCGAGCGTATGCGGTCGGCTCGGCCGTGCACTCGGGCGTCCCGGCGAACGAGGCGCTCTGGTACCTTTCGCCCGAATGGCGCGAAGAAGAGGAGGTGCCGGTGCGCATGACGAGCGCTGACGGTACCTTGAGGCTTGCAGGCTGGGAGCGCTTTGCGCGCGATGCGGCGCTGGCGGGACCATGCGAGCCGTACGGGGACGAAGCGGTGCATGCGGCCGTCTCCAAACGCTGGGTCGTGCTCGTGCACGGATGGCGCGGGTTCCATGGCGAGGTCGAAATGCTTGCGCAGGTCTGGACGCTTTTGGGGTGGAACGTGCTATCGGTCGACTTGCGCGCGCATGGTGATTCCGAAGGAGCGTGGGCGGGCATGAGCGCTCCTGACGCTGCGGACGTGGCAGCATGGGCTGCGGACCTTGTCCGTCGGTACGGGGAAGATGTCCGGATTGTTCTGCACGGCCATTCGATGGGCGGCGCGACCGTTGCGGGGGCTGCCGCCGATGCAGCGTTGCCTTCGCAAGTCGAGGCAGTAATAGCCGACTGCGCGTTCACGTCGGCGCACGCGATGTTCGACGAATTGGCGCGCTCTGCTGTCCCGCTGCGCAGCATGCGCACCCGCCTGTTCGAGGCAGCGCGGAAATGGCTTCTGGAACAAGGCGGCTACGACCTTGCGCTCGCTTCGCCGCTCGACCGCGTCCGTGCGGCCCGCGTGCCGATTCTCTTCGTTCATGGAACAGTCGACAACTTTGTGCCGCCGTGGATGTCCGGTGCACTGTTCGATGCCTGCGCTTCACCGCTTAAGTGGTTGCATTTTGTCGAGGGCGCCGGCCATTGCGAGAGCACGCGTCGCGATCCGGCCGGATATTTTGGGACGGTTCTTGCGTTTTTGGATGCTGCCCGTGCGGGCAAAATCGGCGCCGCCATAGTGTAGCCGCCGCAATACCGGTCAGAACATGTTCTCCCGGGAAGCCGAGAACCAGCGGATGATATGGCAAAGCATGTCCATGTTGAGGGCTGCCGTACTGTCGATGAACAGATCCATGATGATCTTGTTGATCGAGCGAAGCCGATAGTTGACGGTGTTGCGGTGGACGAACAGGTCCTGTGCCGTCTTTTCGGCGGACTGGTTGTTCATGGCGTACGAATACAGCGTTTTCACGAATTCGGTGTCGTGCTCCTCGTCGTGCTCTTTGAGCAAGGACAAGATGCGATTGACGATGATTTCGGTATAGTGCCAGTTCTTTGCGCCGAAAAGCACGCCTAAAAATCCAAGGCGCCTGAAATCTATCACGCCGACCAATGATTCGGCGATGCCGGCCAGAAGTGCCGTCTTCGCTTCATGGTAGCTGGCGGAAAGCAGGGAAAGGGAAGGGTAGACGGCGCCCATGCCTAAAAGCCATCCGTTTCCGTCTGCACGCGGGTGCGTGCGCTCCAGCTCGGCGATAAGCGCGTTCGAGCGCTCTGTCAGCTCTTTGCTCGGGTTTTTCGTACCGTCCATATCCGAGAAGATCACGCGATTTGTGCCTTGAGAGAAGCCGTGCGGAAAGCCGTTTGCCTCAAGCACGCTCAGAAACGCGTCTTTTTCATTGTCCGGCACAGGACAGTCGTACAGTATGGCAAGCCCGATAGTCTTGCCTTCCTCCCAGCCGAGCATGGACATTTTCTTGCGAAGGGTGGCTCGGTCTTCATTCTGGAAAGTCAGGTCGCGAAGGAACTCGTCAACGAGCGGAATGCTGAAATCGTGCACTTCATTGCGCATGATCTCGTAGCTGATCGCGCTTATCAGCTGTCCGGCTGAAAGCCAGTTCGGGAACGTGATGACCGGTAGGTCGAGCGCGTCGGCTCGTTCGAGAAAACGCGGAGGAAGCGGGAAGAAGCGGTCGGCTTTGAACATGATGCCGGCCACGTTGCTGTCGTAAAGGATTTCAGCGAGTTTTTCAGGCTCGTCTTCGAAATACTGAAGGATGAAAGAGTTGTTCAACACGAGACTTCGTTGAGAGAGCCACTGCTCGCTTCCGGGACTTTCAAAGAGGGATATACCGTCAACGCGGTTAGAAAGGCCGTTCACGCCGGCGACGACGCGAACTTCCTGCAAGAGGGGAAGCTCAAGGATAGCGGAGAGGGTGATGCTCATGATTTCTCCTGGTGGTACGTGGCTGTCTGTTGGCTTTCGAAGAATGAGAGACGTGCTTGGCTGCGGGCTCCTTTCTTAAGGTCAGGACAGTGTCGAGGGAATCTTCGGACGGCCTGCCTTCCTTCGCTGTAACCACGACAGCCGCACCGTCTACGCTGTGAGCGTTTTGACGGTGCGGCGTCGTGTGTTTAGAACAGGTTGCGCGTATCGTGTCGCGTCTTCACGACACGACTATTTTACTGCACTTCTTCGCTCCCCTCGGGCCGCACGGGGTCCTTCGGGCGCCTCACGAAGAACAGGAGGACGAAGGAGACCGCGGCGAAGCCGAGGAAGACGGCGAAGGAGGAGAAGTACCCGCCCGAGCTGTCGAGCAGCGC
>DVGB01000062.1 GCA_018712955.1 Candidatus Aveggerthella stercoripullorum | reverse complement strand
G
This sequence comes from Candidatus Aveggerthella stercoripullorum, assembly GCA_018712955.1. GTDB lineage: Bacteria > Actinomycetota > Coriobacteriia > Coriobacteriales > Eggerthellaceae > Aveggerthella > Aveggerthella stercoripullorum. Next base: position 2,600 of record DVGB01000062.1, on the reverse strand, counting down.
GACGGCCGCAGCGTCGGCCATTTCGCCGTTCGTAAGAACGGCGAAATACACCGTCGGCCCACAGTCGAAGCAGGCGTCAGGCTGGGCATGGAAGCGCCGATCCAGCGGGTCGGCGTACTCCTTCGCACAGACGGGGCACATGGGGAATTCCTTCATGGACGTCTGTTTGCGGTCGTAGGGCAACTGCTCGATGATGGTAAAGCGCGGGCCGCAGTTCGTGCAGTTGATGAACGGATAGCGGTAGCGGCGGTCCGCCGGGTCGAACAGTTCGCGCACGCAGTCTTCGCACGTTGCCAAATCCGGCGAAACGAGCGTCGTCGCCTCTACCTCCGCGTCGTCGGAAAAGCGAATCTCAAAGGAGTCGAAGTCCTCCAGCGGCACCTCTTTGAGCTCGATTTCCGTCACTTGGGACGCGGCCGGCGCCTCTTCCGCCAACGCGATCACGAATTCGTCCAGCAACTGTGATTCTGCCTCCGCATGGATGTGCACGCCGTCGGTGGCATTCAGCACCCAGCCGTTGATCAGGTGCTTTTTCGCCTCTCGGTATACGAACGGGCGGAACCCCACCCCTTGCACGATGCCTTTTACATGAATGTACAGCGCTTCGACCATGCTTCAGTCCTTTCGCCTCTCAACAGGGCACTGCGGCTTTTAAACCATTGTGGGCATAAGTGCCGCTTTTGGAAACGTGATTTGTGAAAGTCGCAACTTTTCGAGCGCGAAATCAGCGCGGATTGCAATGCTTCAGCCAACCGCGCGAACATTCGGCCGCACACAAGCTGCCGTCAGGCATTCTTGCGTTTGCGACGCTCTCTTTAGGTGAACAAATCCTCTACCGTGACAAAGCGCACATGCGAATCGTTCGCCACCTTGCGGCGCGTCGCTTCCGACACAAGCTCCTTCGTGAACAGGTACCGCCAATGTTCCCGATACCCCGGCACGAGCGCCTGGCGGTCCTCGAGCTTCGCCAACGCCTCGCTCTCGTCGAAGCTCGCTCGCCATTTGCATTCTCCGAGTATCACCCGCTTGTCGATATCGTCGGCCGCTATGACGTCGATGTCGTCTTGCGCACGCGTGCGCGGGTCGGTGCCCCACCACGAGCCAAACCGCGTCGGCTGTACAGGAAGCCTGTCCGCCTGCGCTTCGCGCGCCAGCCATTCAAGGCACACGCGCTCGAACATGCGCCCCACGTACTCGCTCAGTTGCGGACCCCCCAGCAGACGTGCTGCCGTCTGCGCTCCCAGCCCGCTTTCGACGGCAGGCACGAACGGCGCCACGAACCGGAACCAGAATGCAAACGCGGGGTCTTTGATGCGATACCTGCTCCGTTTGCTCTTCTCAGGCTCGCCGAAGGGGACCGCTCGCTCGATGATGTCCAGACCGGACAGCGTCTTCAGGTACATGGTGATGCTCGACGAGGGGATTCCGATGCAGTCTGCTATCTCGTTCGAACGGTTCGCCCCGTGCGCTATGGCACGCAGGATGGAATGGTACATCGACGGCTCTCGCAGTTCTTGCCGCATGAGCATGCCCGGTTCGTCGAACATAAGCCCTGTGCGCTCGAAAAACAGGCGCGTCACGTTCTGAAGGTACGTTTCTTCGGAACGCAGCGCCGCCAGGTAGTACGGCGTGCCGCCCAGGCTGGCGTAGTACACAACGCGCTCGGCCGCAGGCATGTCCGGCAACATGCGGGCGGCATCGAAATAATCGAACGGACGCAGTTTCATCTGCGCCGTCCGCCGTCCGTACAGCGGGCTTTTCTCGCCCAGCACCTCGTCTTCCATGAAGCCTTGGTTGCTTCCGCAGAGCACCATCATCGCCTGCGTTTTCGCAAGCCAGCGGTCGATGGCAATCTGCAAAGCCGACGGCAGCTGTGGGGTCGCTTTCGCGGCGTACGGGAATTCGTCGAACACGATGAGCAGCTTTTCGCCCGACGCCTTCTCTGCCAAGAATTCGAACGCGTCGAGCCAATTCGAGAACGCCGGCAGCGTCGACGGCATCCCAAAAAACTCGTACAAAGTGCGCGAGAAATCACACAGATTGTCACGTTCGCCCTGTTGTTGCGCCGTGAACATGAGCGCACGCTTGCCGCGGGAGAACTCTTCCAGAAGGGCCGTTTTCCCCACACGGCGTCGCCCGTACAGCACGACCATTTGGAACGTCGGCTGCCGGTAGCAATCCTCAAGCTCCGCCAGTTCTCGTTCGCGCGCGACGAACATGCTCATTGCCTCCAACATACTAGTCGTAACTATACTTGTTACGACTAGTATATATACGACTCGTATGTTGGGCAAGGCGCATGCCTCCCCTCCAGCAGACGGCCCGCGGGGCATGCCCACGGGCCGTCTGGCAGAAAGGGAACCTGGAAGGTTCTGGCAAGCACGGGCGCGTCGCGCCGCGGAGCGTCCGCAGTGGGCGCGGAGCCGCCGCGGACACTGCGTGTATTGCGTCAAGTCTTTGTCGACACTTGGGGATGCTGACGATATTCCGTACCTGACAGGCTCGGGAAGGAGAATCGAGCATGTATTCGCCGGATGAGAAGAGAAAGGCCATAGAGCTCTTCATCAAGTACGATCATAGCGCGACGGCCGTCGTCAACG
>DVGB01000005.1 GCA_018712955.1 Candidatus Aveggerthella stercoripullorum | reverse complement strand
TCGAGCGCACCCTGGAGCTTATGGCCGCCGCGAGAGACAAACTGTTTCCGCCCGCGCACGACGATGTCGGCATCCGGTGTCACCTTCACGGCAGCACTGGACACGTACACGTCGTCCACCTTCACTTCGCGCGCCATGACCGCGCGCAACGCCGCGCCCGCGTCCGGGAAATAGCCCGCCTCCACGAGCACTTCGTCCAGACGGCGCTTCTTCGGTTTCTTCGATTCTGCCGGATTCCCTGGGCACGCCTGCTTTGCCGGGCTCTCTGTTCGTTTCTGCTCCTTCGGCCTTTTTGCGTCCATGGCGTCCCTATTCTGTCGTGGCAGCGCCTGCCGCCTCGTCCGCCCCAGGCGCCTCGCCCGTCTCCAGGATGCGCAGAAAATCCTGCTCGGTCAGCACCGGCACGCCCAGCGACACCGCTTTGTCGTATTTGCCGCCCGCCGCTTCGCCGCAGATGACAAAGCTGGTCTTCTTCGACACGCTGCCGGAAACCTTCGCGCCCCTCGCCTTCAGGCGCGCACCCGCCTCATCGCGCGTCATGCCGGACTCCACAAGACTGCCCGTCAGCACGAACGTCAGTCCGGCAAGCGTCTGCGGAACCTCTTCCGACGGCGCTTCCTCCGCCATGGCTACGCCCAGGTACTTCAAACGATGCACGACCTCTTGGTTGGCCGGAGTTTGGAAGAAAGAATGCACACTCGCCGCCACAATGCCGCCCACGCCGTCGATTTCCGTCAGATCTTCCACGCTTGCCTCCGCCAGCGCTTCCACCGTGGGGAACTTCGCCACAATCTGCTCTGCGGTAGTCTTGCCCACATGGCGAATGCCGAGGCCGAACAGAGCGCGCGCAAACGGGCGTGCCTTGCTCGCCTCGATAGCCGCTATAAGCTTCGCCGCGATGGTCGGCCCCAGATGAACCGGGGTGCCGTCCTTTTTCTCGCGCCCGGTCTCGAGCGTCGAGAGCTCGTACTCCGTCAAGCTGTAGTAGTCTGCCACGTCCGTCAGGCGACCCGATTCCACCAAACGCGCAACGATCTCTTCGCCCATGCCTTCAATGTCCATGGCGCCGCGGCTTGCCCAGTGAAGCAAACGCTCCAGCGCCTGCGCCGGACAGTCGATGGAAATACAGCGGAACGCCGCCTCCCCCTCTTCACGCACCACCGGCGCACCGCAGCTCGGGCATGTTGTCGGCATGCGCCACGGCTGCGCGTCGGCAGGGCGCAAAGACGCGACCGGACCGAGCACTTCGGGGATAACGTCCCCTGCTTTCCGCACGATAACCGTATCGCCCACGCGAACGTCTTTACGATGCACTTCGTCAAGGTTGTGAAGCGTCGCGCGCGCCACCGTGGAGCCCGCTACCACGACCGGATCGAGCTCGGCAACCGGCGTGAGCACGCCTGTCCGGCCCACCTGCACAGTGATGTCGCGCAACAGCGTAGTTTTTTCTTCCGGCGGGAACTTGAAGGCGATGGCCCAACGCGGGGCACGCGCCGTAAAGCCCATCTCCGCCTGCAGCGCGAACGCGTCCACTTTCACGACTACGCCGTCGATTTCGTACGGCAGCGTTTCGCGGCGACGGAGCGCCTCTTCGCAGAACGCGTGCACCTCTGCTGCGGTCTCGCAGCGTCGCACGTCAGGGTTCACATGGAAGCCCGCCTGGCGGAGCCATTCCAGCAGCTCCCACTGGCCAGACGCCTTGAGCGCCCGCTCGTCCGCAACGGCGTACACGAACGTCGACAGGTCGCGCCCTTGCGTGACCTTCGGGTCCTTCTGGCGCAAGCTGCCCGCTGCCGCATTGCGCGGGTTGGCGAACGGCGCACGGCCGTTCTCTTCCGCTGCCGCGTTCAGGGCCTCGAAGCTTGCCTTCGGCATGTACACCTCGCCGCGCAGCTCGATGGCGGCCGCAGGGTTTTCGAGCCCGGACAGCCCTTCGGTGCGCAGGCGCAACGGCACGTCGCGCACCGTCCGGACGTTCACCGTCACGTCCTCCCCCGTCGTGCCGTCACCGCGCGTGGCAGCGCGGACCAGCACGCCGTTCTCGTAGGTGAGCGCAATAGAGCTCCCGTCGATCTTCAGCTCGCACACCAGCGGCACTTCGCGGCCGAGCGCTTCTTTCGTACGCTCGAGCCAGGCGTCCAGTTCGTCAAGGTCCATGGCGTTGTCAAGCGAGTACATGCGCTGTTCATGGACGACGGGCGCGAACTGTTCGCCCACGTAGCCGCCCACACGCTGGGTTGGCGACGACGGATCACGGAACTCTGGATGCGCCACCTCCAGTTCGCGCAGCTCGCGCATGAGCGAATCGAACGCCGCGTCGGAAATGACCGGCGCGTCAAGCGCATAGTACAGGTAGGTATGGTGCTCTATCTCGCGGCGCAGCGCTTCAATGCGCGCGCCGGCGTCGCTGGTTGCAGCAGCAAGCTCATCCGCACTGAACAGGCTTTCTTCCTGGATATCCTGATGGTTCGCCATGAACGGGTCCTTTGCTCTTCGCACGAAAAGGACCCCCGCGCGGGGGTCCTTGCGTTTCTCGTGCCATTGTACCGCAGCAAGCTCTCATGCGCCTGCTAGCGCATGCGCACGACCTTGCCTACGGTGATGCCATCGCCGATGAGCTTGATACCGCGCCATACCGCCATCAGGGCAATGAACAGCGCAAAGCTTGCCGGAACAAAGAACAGGGCGAGTGCGCACAGGATGTTCACAACGCCCGAGACCATACCGAGCCCCCAGTTGGGACCGCCCGCCTGCTTCGCTTTGACGGAAATCCAGATCTCGACAATGCCGAACAGCAGGAAGCCGAACGCAACGATCCATGGCACGAGCGCCATGAACGCAACCGGATAGAGCAGCAAGAGCGCGCCGAGCACGATGTCGAGCACGGCGTACGCCAGCGCCCAGCCGCTCACGTCCATGTGTTTGCGCAGCTTGAAGTACGCAGCGACATCGCCCACACCCGAAAGCAGATAGCCGATACCGACCATCGTCGTGATGATGACAAGCGTCAATCCCGGATACGTGGCAGCGACGATGCCGCAGACAATCAACAGAACGCCGATGACGATGAGCGTCCAATCCCATTTCTTCTTGTACGTGGCCATGACGGCCCCTTTCTCTCGCGAGGCATGTTTTGCCTCCTTGACCCCATCATACGCCGGCCATGTCGCTCGGCGACGGCAAGAATGCCACCTGCGTAAATCTGGTGCCGTATCGTTGCAATTCGGCATGCAAACGAAAGGCGGACGCTCGGTCACAGCATCCGCCTTACTCCCAGCGCACCGGGCGGAAAGAAGCCCTGGAGCATTCTCCCACCTGGCACAACCGCTTTTTCTTCGACGAAAGAGACCCTGGTCGCCGCTTACAAGCTCCATGTCCCCGTCACGTCCGGGCCGAAGCTCTCGGTGATCTCCCCCACTTGCTCTTCCTGCTTTCCTTTGATCAGGCTTTTGATGGCATGGGGCAGATAGCGGATGATGTCTTCTGCGCACACGCAGATTTCCGTCAGGTCGTCCGACGCGAAAACGCCCGCACGCGCATGGAGCGTCGTGCCGAGCACGCAGGCATCGACCGCGTCCATGCCCTGCGCCAAAAGACCGCCGATGATGCCCGCCAGCACGTCGCCCGTGCCCGCTTTCGCAAGCGCGGCCGTGCCCTCGCGCATGGCAAGGATTTCCTGGCCGTCGGAAATGAACGTGTCATGGCTTTTCAGGACGCAGATCACACCGTACGCCTGCGCAAGCTGCAATGCCATTTCGTCAGGTTCGGTCGTCTTGAGGTTGAATATCTTCGCCAGGCGGGCCGCTTCGCCCATATGGGGCGTGACGATGGTCGTTTGCCCGCGCCGATAACGCTGCGCGGTCAGATCGCGAATCTTCTTCGCAGACAGGATGTTGAGCGCACCGCCGTCCACCAGCACCGGCGCGTCGGCGGACTTCAGGAGCCGACGGGTAAGCTGGGATGTGTACGTGTCCAAGTCATCGAAACCGCTGCCCACCAGATAAGCGCACGGACGGTCGGGCTCGGACGCGGCCACGTACTGCGTGTCCCAATCCGACCACGAACGCACGACAAGCGAGGGCTGGTACGCCTGCACTTGATGCACGATGGACCCTTCGGTGTAGACCGCCGTATACCCCGCGCCTGCACGCTGGCTGGCCAGGGCAGCCAGGCTGGCGGCGCCTGGATACGTGGCGGAGCCCACGAGCAGCGTGAGCTTACCGCGCGAATACTTGTGGCAGAGCGGGTCAGGAAACGGCAGCAAATCCGCCAGTTCGACCGGTCCGTATTGCTTCATAGCGCTGGCCTCCTTCCCGAGCGGGCGCAATCCCGCTCGCTCCTTCCGCCTTCCGCATGCGCGCTGCGCCCCGCGCGCGAAACCGCATCCTACCCTTCGTTTTCGCCGGGAGCCTCGCTTTGCGCGCGCACGGCATCCTCTTCCTTCTGCTCAGCCGATCCGCCCATTTCGTCCAGCAACGCTCGCGCCTCTTTGAACTGGCGGGCAAGCTCTTGCTTCTGGTCGATGCGCTCTGCAGCCGCACGCTGCGAATCGCGCGTGATGGCAAGCGCGCATGCGACGGCATCGGTGTGCGTGAACGAGAGCGAAAGGGGCAGATCGACGACACCCTGCTCCTGCGCAAAACGTCGTGCCGCTCCCGAGAGAACGACGAAAGGACGGCCCTTTGAACTCAAACGAACCTCCACATCGCGCACGCCCATACCGTCTTCCCGCTCGATACCGAGTGCGCGGGCGACAGCCGATTTCGCGGCGAAACGCAGGGCGAACGGAACTTCAGGAAGCGCATGACGTTCGCAGAATGCGCGCTCTTCCGCCGAGAACACCTTGCGCGCAAACGAAGGCGTGCGACTGAGCACGGCTTTCATGCGGGCCACCTTCACGATGGACACGCCGGACCCTACCGTGCCGTCGACTCCCGCCGACACGCTTGCCAGCAATGCTTCGGCCTTTTCCTTGCTCGTCGCCCGCGCCATGCCGCCCTTCCTCGCGTTGTCGTTTTCGCCCATTGTACGCGAACCCTGCTCTCCCCAATGCAAGCTTCCTGAATCAGGCACGTGCACCAGCGCGGACGAGAAAAAGGAGCAGCCACTTTCCGCATTCGACCAACCCTGTCTGTAGGACGTGGAAATGAGATAAAGTGACTGACCCCTTTTCTCATGCGGTGCGACGTTGAACGATTCTGGCGACAGGAGCCGACAGGACCGCTACTCGACCGTGACGCTTTTCGCGAGGTTGCGCGGCTGGTCGACGTCGCATCCGCGCAAAAGCGCGATAGCACGAGCGAACAGCTGCAAGGGAACGCTTGCGGTAATGGGCGTGAAACAGTCGCGCACTTTGGGAACGTAGATGACATGCCGGGCGATCTTTTTGATCTCTTCGTCCCCTTCCGTCGCAATGGCGACGATGAGCGCACCGCGGGCTTCGCACTCTTTCAAGTTCGAGACCAGCTTGTCGTACACAGGGCTTTCGGTCGCCACGGCAATGACCGGGAAACCGTCGTCGATCAGCGCAATGGGCCCATGCTTCATTTCGCCGGCAGCATAGGCCTCGGCATGCAGGTAGCTGATCTCTTTGAGCTTGAGCGCGCCCTCATAGCAGATAGCAGACCCGATGCCACGTCCGACAAACAGTGCGCTCGCAGCATCCTTGCACGCATAAGCCGCCTCGTCTATCGCTTCAGTGTCGTGCAGGATGCGCTCAATCTGCTCCGCCGTGTCGCCCAGCTCGCGGAAGAGCAGGCGCACCTGCGCGGTGGTCAACCGGCCCTTCGTCTGCGCAAGCAGCAACGCCAGCAAGGTAAGGCTCACGACCTGGCCCAAAAACGACTTCGTGGACGCGACGGCAATCTCTTTGTTCGCTTTCGTGTAGATAACGCCATCGGATTCGCGCGCCACCGGGCTTCCTACCACGTTCGTGATGCCGAAGACCTTCGCGCCGCGAATGCGCGCATCGCGAATGGCGGCCAGCGTGTCGGCCGTCTCGCCAGACTGGGAAACCGCCACCACGAGCGTAGAGGGGGTGATGATGGGGTTGCGATAGCGGAATTCGCTCGCGACCTCGACCTCCGTTGGGATACGCGCCCACCGTTCGATAAGGTTTTTCGCGATAAGCCCCGCGTGGTAGCTCGTGCCGCACGCAATAACGTAAACGCGGTCGATCAGGTTAAGCTCTTCGTAGGAAAGCCCCAGCTCGTCGATGGACAGCTCGCCTCCCACCATGCGTCCCGCCAGCGTATCGCGCACAACGCGCGGCTGCTCGTGGATTTCCTTGAGCATGAAGTCGGGATAGCCGCCTTTTTCCGCCAGGTCGACATCCCAGTCGACATGGGTGATCTCCGGCTCGATTTCGCGACCGCGCTCGTCGAAGTACGTAATGCTTTCGGGAGTCAAGCGCGCAAGCTGGCCATCCTCGAGCACGACGACATCGCGCGTAGCGTCAATAAGCGCAATGATGTCTGAGGCAACGTAGGAAGCGTCCTTTCCGCGGCCCACCACAATGGGCGAGTCTTTTCGCGCGCACGCGATGACGCCTGGCTCGTCCGCGCAGACCGCAGCAACGCCGTATGCGCCAATAACGTGCTGCAGCGCACGGCGCAGTGCCGTCAGCAAGTCGCCCGGACATTCGGCGTAGGCTTCTTCCAGCAGGTGCGCCAGGACTTCCGTGTCGGTTTCGCTCGCGAAGACATGGCCGCGCGCCTGCAGCTGCTCGCGCAATTCGGCAAAGTTCTCGATGATGCCGTTGTGCACGACGGCTATGCGCCCATCGCAGGAAGCATGGGGATGGGCGTTCACCGTGGAAGGACGGCCGTGCGTCGCCCAGCGCGTATGTCCAATGCCGCACGTACCCCTAAGGTCGCGACAGGCAAGCTCGCTTTCCAGGCCGGCGACTTTGCCCACGCGATGCACCACTTCAAGCGCGCCGTCCTGCTGAATGGCGACGCCCGCGGAGTCGTATCCGCGGTATTCAAGCCGCTTCAGCCCTTCGACCAGCACCTTTTTCACCGGCATGCTACCGGTGCACCCTACGATACCGCACATGCGCGCAACTCCTCGTCTGCTCGAAAACGGCAGCGCCCCGAAGCTGCGACGGCAAAACCGCACGCAGCATAGGCCAAGACGCCGGGCGCCTGTTCGGCAGCATTCTATTCGCGCAGATTTCGCTTTCTTTTCGTACAGGGTGAATGCGGGAAAACGGCGCAGCACTGTCCGCTGGCACCTTTCGCGAGGCCGCTTGCGGACAGGACGAAACGCGCTGGAAATCAAGCGGTCGGCGGTTCGTCCTCTGCGCACGCCTCGCATGCAGACTCGATAGCGTCCAACAGCTCCTGGCGATTATGGACGTCCAGCTTCGCGTACAGGTTGCGCGCGTGGGTGCGCACCGTGTTCTCCGACAAAAAGAGCTTACCCGCAATCGCAGCCTTGCTCCTGCCCTGCGCCATGAGGCGCGCGACCTCGACCTCGCGGTCCGTAAGGAAATGACGCTCGCGCAACAGCGCAAACGCGCGGTCCTCCTTGCTTTCGGTCGGAAGAGGAGCCTTGAGCGTCGCAACAGCATCGCAAGGCGTTTTGTCCCCGCCTGTTTTCACAGGGGCAGGAACGCGCATGTCTGCCGAAAGTCCGGCAGCATGCGATGCTCCCGTCCCTTCGTCCTTGCATGCTTCCATGCGAGGCAATCCTTCAGCCGACAGGGCTGCCTCCTGTCCGTCCGTGTCTTCGCGCGTCGTCGTTTCAAGCGCCGAGCTGGTCGAATCCGACACGCCGACCGGAACAAAGACCTCCTCAGATGAGACGGCTGGCGCACGCATGCCGTTCAGCTCGGCGAAGAACGGGCGCAACGTAGGAATGGAATCGTTCATAATAAAGCCGATGCTCACCGCAATCAGCACCACCATGGCCACCATCACGACGACAGTTAGGTGGTCGCTCGGGCCGATAAGCCAAATGGCGCTCCTGCCAATCTCGCGAGGCAACAGGTGGGCGATCCATGCAACACCCAACACGGCATAGGCGGGAATGCTCAGATGACGGCCGATGTCGTAGCTGCAGTACCACAGCACCCCAAGCGTGAAGGTGTTCGCAATGGAAATGAACGTCGCGCCCGACGCCATAAGATTCGGGTCTGCGAAGGAAAGCAGCAGCACGCCGACGATGATGAACGAGATCGAAATGATCCAGAGAGTCGAAAAGCGCACGCCGCGCCTTTTAACGAGCGCCCACCAAACAACAAGCAGGAACAGCAGGCACGTACCGAACTGATGCGCAAACTGGTAGGCAACCGGGAGCGGGATTGCGTCGCCGTGCGGAAAGCCGCGCGCCAGGCCAAGCGCCAGGTTGAACAGCGCCACGCCCACGACAAGGCGCACGAACGTCGAGCGCGGCTCCTTGTCGTAGCAAGAGGACGGCGTGCAAGTTTGCGCGTCAGCCATCTTCCCATCCCGCTCGTCAAGTGCCGATAGGGCGCGCTGGTAGGCAAAAAGCGAGGTCACTGGCATCAGAATGCCGACAAGATGAGTCACGTTCTCTGGAATGAGCCCCAAGAAAAACCCGATGACACAACTGCCCGCAAGAGAAAGGAACAGACAGAACAACGACTCTCCCGGCCGAAGGCGCTCGTAAAAGCGCATCCACATGCCGCCACCCCAGATGATGCCAAAGCCCGCAAGAAGGCATGCGGGCCACATAAGCCAGGTGATGCCGGTCTCCAGCTCGAAAAGGAACAGCACGCTCGCGGCAGTCATGGAAACGACGGAAACAACCGCAAGCGCACTGAGCCTGCGCTCTGGGAAGTCTTGACGCACCGCAACAGCAAGCAGGATGGCAATGAACACCACACGGATCACGTTCGAAGCGACCGTGATGAACCCCGCGTCCGTGGAAAGATACCGGTCGTAGACGGCGCTTTGCAACCACACGCGGACTGCAAGCAGGCCCAGAAAGTACAGCGAAAACGACGGGAGAAGACCGCGCAGGTACGACGCGACGCTCTGCTCGCATGCTTTATGGCTCTGACCAGCGGTCACGCGTTCCTCCCCTACCTGCGACCAACCCCTCGGGACACTATACCAGCTTCGAAAAAACACAACAGCTCCTTCAACGAGGAAAAGCGTCCATGCCGCAACGGCATGGACGCTTGTGCAGAACAAGGGCCGACGTGCAGGCGAAACGCAGCTGCATGCAGCCTCGTGCGCTCGCGGCCCTTACGAACGGCTCTCTCCCTGAGCCTCAGCAGGCTACGACGCGGAAACGCCCACGTACTCCACGGCGCTTTCGGCAGCGCGGTGTCCGAAGACGTTGATGTCGCAGATTGCGTTGCCGCCGAGACGGTTGCCGCCATGGATACCGCCCGTAACCTCGCCCGCTGCGTACAGGCCGGGAATAACCTCGCCCTCGTCCGTGAGGACCTCAGCCTTCGTGTTGATGCGGACGCCGCCCATGGTGTGATGAATACCCGGAGCCACCTTCACCGCATAGAACGGGGCGTTCACGATGGGGTAACGGCTCTTTTCGCGGCCCATCGGGTCGGGCTGGTTGTTGGCGATGGCGTCGTTGTACGCGGTAAGCGCAGCCATGAAGTTCTCGGGATTGACCTCGATGTTCTGGGAAAGCTCCTCGAGCGTGTCGGCGATGACTACCAGGTCGCGCTTCACGAACTTGTTCTCGATCGAGGTGTTGGCCTCGTAGACCTCATGGTCGAAGATGGCGTACGCCCAGCCGCCCGGCTGCGCCCATTCGTTCGCAGAGACCACGTCGCGGGTGAGCAGCTCGTTGGTGAAGCGGTTGCCCTCGGAGTTCACGAGGATGGCACCGTCACCGCGAATGCCCTCGGAGAGCAGGATAGAAGTGGACTGCTCGACCGTCGGGTGCACCTGGATTTGCTCGATGTCCACCAGGCCCGCGCCAATGGCCTCGGCCATCATGATGCCGTCACCCGTGGCGCCCGGATGGTTCGTGGTGACCGCCTCGAGCAATTCGGGACGGTACTGCGCGAGCATTTGATGGTTCGCGCCGAAACCGCCCGCCGCCAGAATAACGGCCTTCGCATTGAACAGGGTGGATGCGCCCGTGCGCAGATTCACGGCGCGCACACCGGCGACTGCGCCGGACTCGTCCGTCACGATCTCCTTGACGTCCATCTGGGTTACCGCCTCGATGCCGCGTTCGGCACAACGCTCGCACATATGGCGGACCAGGTACGCGCCGACCGCGCTGCCATCTTCAGGACGATGGATGCGCTTGACAGACGCGCCGCCGGAGGTGGAAAGGCGCGTCAGGTACATGCCGCGCTCAGACAGGCGCTCAAGCGCCGCATTGGAGTTCTCGCACATGAAGTTGATCAGGTCCATGTTGCCCAGATTGTGGCCGCCGACGAACGTGTCGTTGGCGAACAGTTCCACGCTGTCCTCGATGCCCTCTTCCGCCTGCACCTTCGTGCAGCAGGCGTTCATGCCGCCCTCAGCGCATACGGTGTTGCCGCCCGCAACGGACATCTTCTCGAGCAGGATGACCTTTGCGCCCGCATCATGGGAGCTGATGGCAGCGGTCATGCCTGCGCCGCCCGCGCCGATGACGACGATATCGAACGTGCCGCCGTCGATATCGGAGCTCTGCTCGCTTTTCGGAGCGCAGCCGGTCAGACCCGCCAAGGAAAGCATTCCCAGCATGCCCGCGCCGAACGCGCCTTTGACGAACGAACGGCGATTCACGACCACGTTGCCGCGATTGTAGTTTTCAGCCATTGTCTATGCCTCGCTTTCAAGCAGCAAAAGCTGCAAACCTTCCGACCTTACGCGTTGTTCCCCGGCAGAACTTCCAGGGACTCGTCGTAGGTAACCCATCCCTCGGGAACCTCCGCCTCGTCGTCATGGCACTGCGCGCAGATCATGACGGACGGGCGATGGGCTTTGTGGCAGTCGGTGCATGCCATCTCGCCGTGCTGGGTCTCATGCGGGTTGAATTCGATGTCGGACGTGGCCTCGAGCAGCTCTTCGCGGTTGGTCACGTCATGGCAGTCGCCGTTCAGGCAGAACTGGTCCTGGTCCACGCCGCGCGCTTCGGTCAGATCGGAAGCGGTGCGCTCCTCAAGCGGGAACTGGTAGTTGCCGCTCACCCAATTCATGCCTTCGGTAACCTGCTCGCCCAGCGTCGGGATGTGGCAGGACAGGCAGTCTTCGCCTTCGGCTTTGTGCGTCACCGCGAGCATGCCGGAAGTGTTCTCCACCGTGTTGCCGTATTTGTCGGTGCCAGGCTGTCCCTCTTCCTGGTCGTAGGTCGCGACGTATTCGGTCATCGGCGTGTGGCAGATAGCGCCACAGAAGCTCGGCTGCTCATGCCAAACCCACATGCCTGCGCCTGCGACCACAAGCACCGCGACGGCCACGACGGCGATGATGAGAGGCTTCTTCCGCTTCGGCGACTTCGCGGCGCCTTCGGATGTCTGCGTCGTTTTCTCCTCCATGATTTCCCCTTTCTTGCATCGCGCTTTCGTCCGGTTTGCCGCCTCTCGTATTCGGCTCGCGCCGTCTCGAACGAGCGCGAAAGAACGAAAGCATTTTGCCCGGGATAGAGTACGCGCACGCGCGATAAGGGGGTTCCCCCGCACGGTGCGAACGCTTCACCCGTTTCGTGCGAAATCGCGCGGATGACCATGGCTGAACTGCGGAAATGCATAACCGTGCGATGCTAGAAGCAGTCAAAGCCGCCACGGCGGAGCCACAGCGAACGTCATCGAGCGCCGAGTCTTGCGCACCCCCGCGACGTTGGCGGGCATAAAAAACGTCCCGCACAAAATGTGCGGGACGCATGAACGATCGCTTTTTCCGGCAAGGGCTTAGCCCAAACGAGGCAGCAGGCCCTTCAGGCCGACAAGCACCTTGGAGACCACGGGGGCCTCCTCGACCGGACGCGTGGGAACGATGCGGCGTGCGAAATCAGGCTCGTACTCCTCCATGCTAGTCACCTTGACCGGCTCGCCCTGCTGCGGAGCGTGGAGGTAGAAGCCGTCGCCCAGGTACAGGGCAACATGGTGGACATCACCGCCGTCCTCGAAGAACAGCAGGTCGCCCGGGTGCAGGTCGTCGAAGGGAACGAGCTCGCCCTCGAGGCACTGTTCGTAGGTCGTACGCGGAAGGTCAATGTCGAGCGCTTCCTTGTAGGCCCACTGCACAAGACCAGAGCAGTCGAAGCCGGTCAGCGGGCTCGCACCGCCCCACGTGTACGCGGTGCCAAGATGCGAGGTGGCCTCTGCCAGCAAGTCCGTCAAATCAACGTCCTCGTCGACTGGCGTCCAAGAGAGCGCCTCGTCAAAACGGTCGAGCTCGTAGGTTTCGATAAGGCCCACAAGCTTTTCGGCATAGTGCGTGTCCGTGGCATAACGGCCTTCAAGCCACTGGGCAGCATCGGTATAGGTTTCGGCGTTCTTTTTCCACGCTCCCTGGTAGAACGTGCCCATGTCGTCCGTGAGCAGCTGGGCGTAATCCTCAAGGGAGTCTGCCAGCGTGTCGTAAGCGCGGAATCCGCTCACGATCTGATAGAGCGACCCCGTGCCGTCGTCTTCGGAGGTGAGGAACGAAACGCTGTGCTTTTTGCCGTTTTCGTCCTCCCAAGCGCCCTTGATGCCGAACAGGTTGTTGTTCGGCGCTTGCGAAAGCTCGCTTTTACCCGAAGCGCTCTCCAAGATGGCCTGGGCAATCATGACGGAAGCATACAGGTCATGCTCCTGCGCGATGGAACGAGCCTGTTCGCCGATGAGCGCAATGAACTTTTCCGTGTCCATGTCTTCCGCATAGTTGTAGCGCGGCACCTCGCCAGAGTCGAACGAATTCGCTTCCGGAACGAGCGGCAGCGTGGTCGGAGGCGTGGGCGCAGGCTCCTGCGGAGCAGAAGTCTCCGGCTCAGGCACAGAGGGTTCAGTAGGCGCCTGCGGGGTTTCCGGAGTCTGCGGAACATCCGGAGTCGGCTCGGGCGACGGCGTTACCGGGACGTCCTGCTCAGGAGCTTCAGGCTCGCCGCTTTCCTCTTCTTCCCCTTCGTTCTCTGGCGGAACCTCAGGGTCTTTTCCTTCGTCTTCAGCAGGAGGAGTGACTTCCTCTGCGGGCGGCACGATATCCGTTTCGCCGCCAGGCTTCTCTGGGTTGGAGCCTTCGTCCTCCACGGGCGCGCTCGGGGCAACATCCTCTGCCGGACCTTCCCCTTCAACGTCGGATTCGCCCTCCTCGGACCCTTCGGGCGTGATGCCCGCCTGGTCGAGCGCGGACTCCGGTAACAATCCTTCTTCGACAGCCTGCGCGAGCAGTTTTTCTATCTGCGCTTCAATGGCAGCCTGCTCTTCGGGAGAAACCCCTGCATCGATCTGGGCAAGCAGCTTGTCAACCTGGTTGCCCAGGTACGTGTTCTCAAGGCTTTGACTGACCTTTCGCAGCTCATCCACATGAGAGCTGTCTTCAGCGAGGGCAACGCTGCCTACGAGCGGCGTCGAAAAAACGAGCGCTCCGGCAACGACGCATGAAAGTACTTGTTTGCGCATATGCTCCCTCAAAACAGAATAATCGACGAACCTACATTACAATCGTTTATCCTAACATGCCTTTCCAGCCCGCCAAAGAACGTTCATTTTTCTTTTGCGTTCGTTCACAACAAGAAGGCGACCGCTCGCCGCGCAATCTGCCAATTCGCGCGCGGCCGGTTTCGTGGCGAAAGCGCGCATTTTCTTACGCCCTGATGACAGCAGGCCTTTGCCTTCTTCCCCCTGCTCGGCACTCCCCGTATAGTGAACTGCATGAAGAAATCTGAAGCCCTGAAAATACTTGGACTGACCGACGGCGCCAGCGACGACGCCGTGAAAGCCGCGCACCGTAAGAAAGTGCGCGAAAACCATCCCGACCAGTTCGCCCAGAACTCCGCTAAGCACGCAGAGGCAGAGGAAAAGACCAAGCTCATCAACGAAGCGCGCGACGTTCTACTTTCGCGCAAATGGGATCCCGAATTCGACCCGCGGCGCGCAGGCGCAAGCAACCCGTACGCCACCCCGTACGGCGGGGCTTCGTACGGGCGTCCACCGCAAGGCGGCTCGTCACAGGGCGACCCTTTTGCAGACTGGCCTTTCGGCGCTGGCTGGGTATGGACCTCCTGGGACGACACGCGCCAGACCGGAACAACGGGCGCAGGACAGCGCCCGGGCGCTTCGAATCCTTTCGATCCGTTCGATTTCACCGTCTACGCGCAGACGACCGTCACGCAAACACCGCAAGAACGGCTTAAGGAAGCGACTGAAGAACTGCGAGCGAATGCGCTGGTCGTCGGCGTGAAAGTGGCATTGGTCGCTTTGCTTGCCGCAGTCGGCAACCTGGCAATAGGACTGTTCATCTATGTGCTCGGGTCGCTGTTCGTGTACTTTCGCCGCATGGGCGGATGCGCATGGATTCTTATCATCCCCGTGCTCATGCTCTTTGGCCCCTGGCTGTTCGTCCTCATGCCGCGCGCAGGCGCACCTGTGTCCTTAGGGCTCAGCATTGCAGCCCTGTTCGCGCTGTATTTCGACGTGACCAACCTGAAGCAGGATTGGGAGGCGTACCAGAAAGCAAAGAAAGCGGCGGCTTAACGCCGGGTTCTTCCCGCGCTCTTGTCCATGACCGCCTTCATTGTCTGCCGCATGAAGGGCAGACCGGCCTTCCACCGTTCGCTCCGTCCACTGCACCATCCGTAAAAGCACTGAAGCAAAGCGGCCAGAATCGCTCACAGCCCGAACGTCACCAGGCAGTAAACACTCCGCAAGGAAAATGCAAGGAACGGCACGTACCTTAACGGCAGAACGACACGCAGGACTTTCTGCCCCGACTCTCAGGAGGTACGCGCCATGAAGAAACTTGTTATCGGGATTGCCGCAGCCGTCATCGTCGTAGGCGGCTGCGCTTGGCTGCTTAACGCCGTGACCGGAGACCCCGCCCTTCGCTGGACACAAATCGACAATGGCCGCTTCGAAACGCTGCAAGATTCCGACATGCGCTACCAATATCGCCTGGAGTCCTTCGACGAGAACGGAAGCGGGGAAGAAACCGTGTTCAAGGCCGAGCGCATGCTGCGCGATGATGCATTCCTGAAGCTTGAGGTGCTCCCTTTCCGCGGCGTCGTCAGCTGGGAGGAAGTCTCTTACGAAAACCTCCCTGCAGCCGTCCAAGAAAAATATGAGCGCCCGAAAGCGTAGGGAAGACGTGCGCACTGCACTCTCTTGCGCGTATCCTCAGGCAGCGCGCAAGCGTACTTCCGGCAGGCGGCCGTCCGGGCACACCACGACCAGCAGGCGCCCTTTTGGCGAGCTAAGCGGAAGCAAGGACGCGTCGGAACTGGATTGAGACTGACGGCAGCAATGAGAAAACGGTCCCTTTTCTCATGAAAAGAGCCCTGCAGCAGACCATAGTCCGCCGCAGGGCTTTTGAACGACCAGAGAAAACGCCAGAAAGCGCCCTGGTGTCGAGCGGTTCGCCGACCGGCAGGCCGGCAGAACGCTCTTAGTGCCTGAAGTGACGATGGCCCGTGAAGACCATGGCGATGCCGTGCTCGTTGCACGCCTGGATGCTCTCGTCGTCACGGATGGAACCGCCCGGCTGGATAATCGCGGTCACACCGTAGCCTGCAAGCGTATCGATGTTGTCGCGGAACGGGAAGAACGCGTCAGAGGCCGCTACCAGGCCTTCTGCCGGAATGCCCATGCGCTCGCACGCCTCATGGGCGCGCTTGCACGCAAGCTCGGCAGAGTCAACGCGGTTCGGCTGGCCTGGGCCCATGCCAATGCCCGCATGGTCTTTCGACACAAGGATGGCGTTCGACTTCACGCCCTTGCACACACGCCAGGCGAACAGCAGCTCATGCATCTCTTCCGGCGTGGGCTTGCGGTCGGTGGGCACCGTGAAGTCTTCGGGCACCTCGTTCACACGGTCGACGGTTTGGGCAAGCATGCCGCCGTCGACGGAGCGGAACTCGACGGACGCCGGAGCATCAACGCCGCCCGTGCGCAGTACGCGCACGTTCTTCTTCTGCTGCAGCAGTTCAAGTGCGCCCGCTTCGTACTCAGGGGCGATGACGACCTCGATGAACTGCTTGTTCTCGTTGATGTGCTCCACCATCTCCTGCGTCACCGGCACATTCGCCGCAATGATGCCGCCGAACGCGCTCTTCGGGTCGCATGCAAATGCCTTGTCGTAGGCCTCCACGACCGATGCCGCCGTAGCGGATCCGCACGGATTCTGGTGCTTCAAGATCACGACTGCAGGCTCGTCGAATTCGCGCACGAGCGCCCAGCAGGCGTCTGTGTCGAGGATGTTGTTGTAGGAAAGCTCCTTGCCGTTGAGCTGCTCGGCGTTGACGAGGCTGTGCGCGCTCGCGAATTCGTCCAGGCGATAGAACAGTGCATTCTGGTGCGGATTCTCGCCATAGCGAAGGTCCTGCTGCTTGACCAAGTGCAGGTCGCGCTCTGCGGGGAATTCGGCAGCGTCGTCCGCCGGGGTCTCAGCCAGCTGAGCCTCCATCCAACGCGCGATAGCGCCGTCGTAGGCATTCGTGGTCTGGAAGACCTTCAGCGCCAGGTTGCGGCGGGTCTCGAGCGTAGTGGCACCGCCGTTGGCGCGCATCTCCTCAAGGATGGCGTCGTAGCTGGCGGGGTCGGTGACCACGGCGACCGATTCGTGGTTCTTCGCCGCAGAACGCAGCATGGACGGGCCGCCGATGTCGATATTCTCGATGCAGGTCGCGAAGTCAGCACCGCTTTCTACCGTCTTCTCGAAGGCATAGAGGTTCACGACGACCATGTCGATCATTTCGATGCCGTGCTCGGCCGCTTCCGCCATGTGCTTCGCGTTATCGCGCTTCGCCAGAAGCCCACCGTGCACCATGGGATGCAGCGTCTTGACGCGGCCGTCCATCATCTCCGGAAACTGGGTGACCTCGTCGATAGGAGTTACCGGAACGCCCGCCTCCGCAATGACGCGCGCCGTACCGCCCGTTGAGATGATCTGCGCGCCGAATTCGTCGTGCAGCGCCTTTGCAAACTCCACGACGCCCGTCTTGTCCGTCACGGACATCAGAACGCGCTTGACTTGGGGGTTCTCCGCCATGCTCTCGTCCTTCCTGCCATGCCTGTCGGCCGGCATGCTCGTTTGTCTCATGCAGCCATTATCCACGCTGGATGCCGCCAATGCCAGCACCGCAGGTCCGGACGGCGAAAAGAAAGGCGCAGGAAGCCGCCGGATTACGAGGTCGCAGGGCAGGCATTCCGAGAATGCGAAAGCCACCACGCGTCGACCGCTGCATGCAACTGCGCCATATCGCCATCGTTCTCGATGACCGCGTCCGCCCATGCACGCCGTTCGCTGTCAAGCGGCTGTCGTGCAATGCGCGCGCGCACGTCCTTTTCCTCAAAGCCGTTTGTCATCGCACGCTCGATGCGCGCCTCCAGCGGAGCGACGACCGCCAGTATCTCGTCTGGGTCAGGAAATCTCCCGTTCGGTCCATCGTAGGCGGAAACCTCCACCACGCAGACAGGCGCGCTATCGCCCCGGCGAGCAGCGAGCGCCGCCTGGCGCGCAAGCCATTCGTCAAGCAGCTTCACGATGGACTTCGTCGTGATGCGATTCAGCGTTGCCGTCCCCTCAGGAGTGGCAAACGCCTCCCGGGCGAGCGCACGACGCACTACATCCCCACACTCGTCAAATACGCACGCACCGAATGCACGCCGCAAAGCGTCCTTCACTTCCGGCAGGCACAATGCTCGATGCCCCGTCTCGTCCAGATCGCACACCGGAACGCCCCATTCGCGCAAGCGTGCCACCACGCTGGACTTGCCCGAGCCGATGCCGCCTATAAGGTATACGGTCCATGGCCGAACAGGCACCGTTTCAGCGTCGCAAATGCCTTCTTTCCCGGCAGCGCGCACCCCCCCTTCGACACGCCGCTCGTTCCGCCCGCCTTCAGCGACGGCGGCAACAGCTTCGCACGGTTCACCGCCCGCTCTCTCGTCGTGACTGCTACCACAACGGTCAGCGTTCGCCACTTGCCGATTCTTCATGGACCACCCTAGCTTACGAATGCCGCGTAAATCGCGCGGATGGCATCTTCGAACGACGCCTCCTGCACGCCCACGGTCACGCTGATCTCTTCCGGATTGCGGCTGGCAAACGGCACGTCGATGCCCGCGCGCCCCAAAGCGTCAAAAAGGCGTCCGGACAGTTCAGGCCGATCGGGAAGGGCGCGGCCAACTGTGGAGACGAGCGCCAGGTCTTTTACCACTTCCAGGCTCTCCGGCCCCGCCTCGCGCTCGATGGCCGCAACAAGCGGGTACAAGCATTCCTTGACGGCATCCGCCTCGAACAGCAGCGTGCACGACCCCAGCCCTGTGGAGACGCGTTCGACATCGACACGGAAACGCTCTACGACCGCGAGCACCCGGCAAAGCGCCGACGAGACAGGCACCGAGCGCGCGTGCGTCGTGCGAACCGCAACAAAGCCACGACGGCCGGTCACGCCCGCAATCTGGCGGCTTTCGGCGTCGTCTGCCGCACTGATGACCGTACCAGCATCGTCAGGCCGGTTTGTGTTCTTAATCACGAGCGGAATGCCCGCCTCCTTTACAGGGAATACCGCATCCTCGTGCAGGACGCTTGCGCCCATGTAGGAAAGCTCGCGCAGTTCGGCATAGGTGACATGCGGAATGGGCAGCGGATCGTCCACGATGCGGG
This sequence comes from Candidatus Aveggerthella stercoripullorum, assembly GCA_018712955.1. GTDB lineage: Bacteria > Actinomycetota > Coriobacteriia > Coriobacteriales > Eggerthellaceae > Aveggerthella > Aveggerthella stercoripullorum. The sequence continues at coordinate 24,018 of DVGB01000005.1, read as the reverse complement.
GGTCGGCCGTCAAAAAGCCCGACACGTCCGTCCAGTTTTCGTACAGGTCCGCGCCCAGGCAGCGCGCCACGACGGATCCGGAAATATCGCTGCCGCCGCGGTCGAACAATTTAATCTGTCCATCTTCGGTGGCGCCGTAAAAGCCCGGCATGACAAAGCGGCCCGCACAATCCTGGGCTGCCTTGCGCAAACGTTCGCCCGTACGCTCTTTGTTCAGTGTTCCGTCGTGATTGAACACCACGGCATCTGCCGCGTCCACGAACGGCATGTCCAAAAACTCCGCCATCATGCGCGCGGTGAAGTACTCTCCCCGGCTGACGATGAACTCCTCTGTATAGCAACCGGTCTTCGCACGCTCGCGAAACAGGCCGAACTCCTGGCTGATGGGATATGAGATGCCCAGTTCGCGCGCAATCTCAGACAGGCGGACGCCAATAGTGCCGAACAGGTCATCGCAGCTGACGTGATAGTGCAAGTGCGCGTTCACCAGATAAAGAAGGTCGGTGACCTTCACGTCGTGCTTGTCCCGCTTGCCCACAGCAGACACCACGACGAATCGACGCGCGGGATCTGCCGCCACGATGTCGCGCACTTTGCGAAACTGCCACGAGCTGGCCACGGAGCTTCCGCCGAACTTTGCCACCTTCACTCTGTATTCTTGGGACATGCATCCTTCCTTTCTTTAGCGCACTTCCTGCCCTGTCTGGCAAGGACGGGCCGCTCGGCAGAAAACCTCGCGCCCGAAGATGTCTGGCAGGAGAGAAACCCCGCCAAAAGCTTCAGCCTCGTTCGACGGCCATGATAACGCCGCCGCCCAGAACGGTCGTTCCTGCATAGAAAACCGCATACTGGCCGGGGGCGGTGATAGGCTGCGGCGTTTCGAGCTGTACGCGCACGGTGCCGTCCGAAGTCGGGAAAAGCGTGCACGCGCACGGCACGGACCGGTAGCGAAGCTTGCACATGCACGGCAGAGGCTCCTCGATGCCGGAAATCGCCTGCCAGTTCATGCCGCCCGTTTGCACACTCCGGACGAACGCCTCGTCTTTGAACCCGACCACGAGCTGATTGCGCCCCATGTCTTTCTCAACCACGAAATACGGTTCGGGAGCACCGCCAATCCCCAGGCCTTTACGCTGCCCGATCGTGTAACGGTGCAGTCCTCGATGCCGCCCGACTTCGCGCCCGGCGGTATCGACGATAGACCCCGGCTCTCCTTCCACCCCTCGCGCGCCGAGAAAGTCCGCATAATCGCCCTGCACAAAGCAGATGTCCTGGCTTTCTGGCTTGTGTGCAACCGGCAGGCTTAGATCTTCCGCCATCGTGCGCACCGCCAGCTTCGTCACGCCTCCCAGCGGAAGGAGCAGCCGAGAAAGCTGCTCTTGCGAGAGAAGGGAAAGCATGTAGCTCTGGTCTTTCGCGTCATCGAGCGCCGTGCGCACCATATACCGGCCGCTTTCAGCATGCTGGGCAATGCGCGCGTAATGCCCTGTGGCCACCCGGTCGCAGCCATGCTCGTCCGCAACCGCGATGAGCTCGGGGATTTTGCAAGAAGCATTGCAGCCGACGCAGGGGCTCGGCGTGATACCGCGCGCATAGCCTTCGACGAAGGGAGCCACCACGCACTGCTCGAAGGTCGTCGTGCTGTCGCGCACCACATGGGGTATATGCAAACGCTCGCAGACCGCCCTTGCATCCCGCACGGCCGCTTCCGAACGCTCATCATCCTGGAATACGCACGTGACGCCGACCACGCCCCAGCCTTCTGACAAAAGCACCGCAGCAGACGCCGAGCTGTCGACGCCACCGCTCATGCCCAGCGCCACACGACCCTTGCTCTCGCTCACGCCTGCCCCCTCTCATGGCACGTTCCCGGACGCGAACGGTTCCGCAGATCCGTTCCTGCGCACACGCCGCAAAACGACTGCGAAACCGCACATTGCCGAACAATTATAGATGACGACAGATGGCGCCTCCACGCGAACCTTAAGCGTGCTACTATGTTCTATCGCTGCTCCGCCCTTCTTTAGACGAAGCAGGCATTTCCACCCACACTTTCAACGCTCCAAGGAAACTGCCATGCCCCGCACGAAGAATCGCTATATTCCCGCTTTGGACGGCCTGCGCGCTTTCGCTGTCCTTGCCGTTATCGCCTACCACATGGGGCTTCCCTTCGCACAGGGCGGCTTGCTGGGCGTCACCGTCTTCTTCGTGCTTTCCGGCTACCTTATTACCAGCCTTCTGCTCGTCGAATGGGACAACACGAAGACCATCGACCTGAAGAACTTCTGGCTTCGCCGCGTGAGACGGTTGTTCCCTGCTATCGCGCTGGTCATCATCGTCTGCATGGCGCTGTTCGTCATCTTCGACCATGAGCTGCTCACAAAACTGCGGCGCGACCTGCTGCCCGCGCTGCTCTGGTTTACGAACTGGTGGTACGTTTTCGCGGACATCTCGTATTTCGAGGCCATCGGCGCTCCGTCGCCTGTTACGCATTTCTGGTCGCTCGCCATCGAGGAACAGTTCTACGTCGTGTGGCCGCTGCTGCTTTTAGCGCTGGGCAAAGCGGGCGTAGGAAAGACGGCACAACGTCGCACGACGCTCGTGCTTGCCGCCGTGAGCGCCATTCTGATGGCAGTCCTTTATAACCCGACCGCCGACCCAAGCCGCGTGTACTACGGCACCGACACGCGCGCATTCTCGCTTTTAGCGGGCGCATGGCTCGCCTACGTTTGGCCCGCCTACCAGCTTAACGAACGCAGCGGTTCTCGCATGGCACGCAAGGAGCTTGCCTTGTTCGATGCCGTCGGCATTGTCGCGTTCGTTGGCCTGTTGTGCATGGTCGTTTTCGTGGACGATTATTCGCCCCTCCTGTACCGCGGCGGGCTGGTACTCGCGTCCATCCTCACGGCAACCGTCATCGCCGTCATCGTGCACCCGCGCAGTATGTTCGGCCGCGCGCTCGGCCTGACGCCGTTCGTGTGGATTGGCAAGCGATCCTACGGCATGTACTTGTGGCATTACCCGATTTTGCTGCTCATGAACCCGCGCAATTCGACCGCCGACCCGAACCTGCTCTACCTGCTCTTGCAGCTGGGCATCATCATGGGCGTTTCGGCGCTTTCGTACCATTTCGTAGAAAATCCCATCCGCAAAGGAAAGCTCGGGGAGTTCTTCAAGAGCGTGCGTGCAGGCAGCGTGAATCTGCCCCTCTGGCTACAGCAGCATGCCGTTCCCGCCGTCGCGTGCGTGCTCGTATGCGGCGTTGCCTTCGTCGGCTGCGCGGTCGTTCCGAACACGTCCGCCTTGAACGACCCGAACGCTCTCATGCAGCAGGAAGAGCAGCAGACCCCTCCCCCAGAGCCACAGCCCGAAGCAGAGGAAGGGCCGTGGAAGTACGACCCGCTCATGATCGGCGACTCCGTGTCCCTTCGAGCGACCGATGCCTTCAACGCCCAGTGGCCTGGCGGCCATTTGGACGCTGCGACGAGCCGACAGCTCACCGTCGGGCAGGAAGTCTACCAATACTATAGCGACCAGAATCTTGTCGGAGAGCATATCGTCGTTGCGCTCGGCACGAACGGCGTGCTTGCCGAAGACCAATTGGAAGAGCTCCTGACGCTTGTCGGCGCAGACAAAAAGGTCTACCTGCTCACCATACGCACCCCGAACACATGGGAAACTTCCGTTAACGACGCCATCACGACGGTTGCAGCGAACCATGAGAACGTTACGCTCATCGACTGGTACGGAGCGAGCGCAAACCACGACGAATACTTCGACGGAGATGGCACGCATCTGACCGAAGTCGGCGTGCAGGCCTTCATCGGGCTTATCCACGATGCCGTCGGAGACACGCCGAATCCGCCCGAACCCGAAACCACGGAAGGCGAAACGACGGACGGCGACACGAGCGACGCAACGGACGAAAACGGCACGGAAGGCGCCGAAGAGGCCGAAGGCGGCACAGCTGACGCAGAAGAGAATGCGGGGGATGCGGCATGACGAAACGGCAGAAAACGCTCAAAGAGCGACTCGGGGATGCCGCTTCCAGCCTTGTATTCCTTGTCGTCGTGTTCCTCGGGCTCGCCGTCGGCACCTTTGGCATTGGCGTCGTTCTCATAGCGCTCAACTACCTGTCCACGGGCGACTACGACATATCCCGACAGCTCACGCTTACTGAAGGAGCTGGCGATTTCCTGCGCAACATCCTGCTGATCGTCTGGACGCTCGCGGCAATACTCGTCGGCTACTTCCTTGGCTTCAAGGCACACCGAAAGTTCAAGATGGACGATTTGTCGAGCAAAAGAATCCAGAAGGCGAAAGCCCAGATAGCACGCGATACCGACTACGTCATCAACGAGCTCGAGCGAGATAGCAAAAAGCGGATAGAGGCCGCAAAGGCGCGCATAGCAGCCCGCGAGGCCAAAGCGGTGCGAGAAGCCGAGGAAGCGCAGCGGGCGGCTGGCGCAGCGGGCGATACCGCGGATTCCCGAAACAGTGCGCCGTACGGAGCCGCCAAGGAGAGCGCGCCCGACGACGAAGACGCCGCCTCCTACCCCACCGAATAGAGGCAAAACCTTCTTCGGCGCTGGTGCGAAGAATCAATTTGCACCAGCGCGCAAAAAGGGCGGAGCCATGTGGCTCCGCCCTTTCTTATGCATAAGCTGTCACCACGTGGTGGCGTGCTTTATTCGGCAGCCTCTTCAGCCTTGGGCTGCTTGTCCTCGCGCTTCTTGCGCGGGCGCTCCTCGACGACGACGGACTCGTCGACTTCGATCTCAAAGCCCAGCTCGTCAGCAGCAGCCTTCATGGACAGGGAGATGCGACGACGCTCGGAGTTGATGTCCATGACCTTGACCTTCACGACGTCGCCCACATGCACGACCTGCTGCGGGGCGTCGATGTGGCGCGGGGACATCTCAGAGATGTGCACCAGGCCCTCGACGTTGGAGCCCAGCTCCACGAAAGCGCCGAACGGGACGATCTTCGTAACCTTGCCGTCCACGATGGAGCCGACCGGGTAGTTCTCGACCAGCTTGATCCACGGGTCCTCCGTGGTCTGCTTGAGGCCGAGGGAAATGCGCTCGCGCTGCAGATCGACGTCGAGAACCTCGACCTCGACTTCGTCGCCAACCTTGACAACCTCGGACGGATGATTGACGTGGCTCCAGGAGAGCTCGGAGATGTGAACCAGACCGTCGATGCCGCCCAGGTCCACGAAGGCGCCGAAGTCCACGATGGAGGAAACGGTGCCCTTGAGGCGCATGCCCTTGGAGAGCTTGGAGAGGATTTCGGCGCGCTCGTTCTTGCGGCCTTCCTCAAGCAGCACGCGACGAGAAAGAACGACGTTGTTGCGGTTGCGATCCATCTCGATAACGCGGGCTTCGATCTCGGTGCCCAGGTACATGTCCAGGTCCTTGACGCGGCGAAGGTCCACGAGGGATGCCGGCAGGAAGCCGCGCAGGCCGATGTCCAGGATCAAGCCGCCCTTGACGACCTCGATGACCTCGCCCGTGACGGTCTCGCCGGCCTTGAACTTCTCCTCGACAGAAATCCAAGCGCGCTCGTACTCGGCACGCTTCTTGGAGAGGATCAGGCGGCCGTCCTTGTCCTCCTTCTGGAGAACGAGGGCCTCGATCTTGTCGCCCAGGTTCACGATGTCGGACGGATCGGCATCCTTGCGGATGGAGAGCTCGCGGGACGGAACCACGCCTTCGCTCTTGAATCCGATGTCCACGAGCACTTCGTCATGCTCGATCTTCACGACGGTGCCGTCGACCAGGTCGCCCTCGTCGAAGTCGGTCAGCGTGCCGTCGATCATCTGATTCATCTGGTCGTCGGTGATGTCGTCGAACTCGATGACGGACGTGTTCTTGATTTCGGTCAAAATGGACCCCTTCCGAATAAAACGGGGACCCTTCGCCATGGTTGCTTCTAACATATCCATGTTCGCTTGCACGAGCCGCGCATGCTGCAACAAACATGTCTCGGGGGCCTATACGTACTGCTTGCGCCCCTCTGACGCAAGCCCGGTTAGTATATCACAGCACGCTCGAAGCACCGCCGGACTTTCCTGTCTCGGGAAGAGATTCACATCTTGAGGCGCGAGCGGTTTTGGAGGCTTAATTCGCAAGTTTATCCGAACGCCAGCGCGACGGTGCACTGGCCCTGCCGACCGAACGTGGCTAGCCCCTGATAGCGGCCTCCTGGGCGGCCGCACGGCACTCCGCACACAAGCCGGTGAACAGGATGGTATGCCCGGTCACGCGGAACCCGTGCGTGTCGGTCAGCTCGTCGGCCAAGTCTGCGTGGTACGGCATGTCGGCGTCGAGCACGCATCCGCAGGCTTGGCATTTCAGGTGGTAATGGGGCGTCGCGCGCAAGTCGTAACGGTCGGCGCCGTTCGGAACCTCCACGCGCAAAATCTCGCCACGCTCTGCAAGCACGCCAAGATTCCGGTATACCGTGGCGCGCGAAACATGCGGATGCTCTGCGTGCACGATTTCGTAGATGTCCGCGGAGGTGGGGTGCGTACCGTGCAACGACCTCACTGCGTCCATCACGAGCGCACGCTGCACGGTGTTGCGTGTGGGTGCGGCTGTCTGGGCGGTCATGGTCATCACGTCCTTGGCAGGTATCGGCGTACGTCGCCGGTCGGCGGTCGGTCTCATGACTGATAAAAGAAGGTGGTCGACAACGCGATACTATTTCTTTATCAGGAACTGTTATTGTTAGTAGCCTAACACCAACGAGCGTGCTTCGGAACTCTTTTCGCGCACTGCCAACGATTCCTTCATGAACGGCAAAGGCCGATGACGGGCGGGAACGCCTTGCCTCCCTTGCGCGCGCCAGGACTACAGCGCTGCGGCACCGCGTTCTCCCGTCCTGATGCGCACGGCGTCCTCTACCGGCGAGATAAAGATTTTGCCATCGCCCACCTCTCCGGTACGCGCCGTCGTCACGATGAGGTCCACCAGCTTGTCAACCAGCGCGTCGTCTGTCACGATTTCGAACTTTACCTTCGGCACCATGTTCAACAGAACCTCAGAACCACGGTAGTATTCTTTCCACCCATGCTGCGCACCACATCCCTGCACTTGCGAGATGGTCATACCGCTGATGTTCGCAGCGAACAATGCATCCTTGAGAGGCTCCATCTTCTCAGGGCGAATGATGGCCGTAATCCTTTTCATGCGCGAACTTCCTTCCTAGTCGAGCCCCAAGTATGCGGGGTACGCGGACTCGCCATGTTCCGCAACATCCAAACCGAGCGCTTCGTCCGCCTCTGGCACGCGCAGGCTTCCCCGGAAGATCGCCTTCACCACCAGCCCGATCGCCGCTGCAGCAACGCCCACGAATGCCACCGTGACGGCAATGCCCTCCACCTGCGCCAGCAGCAACGTCGCATCGCCGGTATACAGCAGGCCGCCAAAGTCGGTCCAGGACAACTCCGGCACGCAGAACAGGCCCGTGAGAATACCGCCCACGATACCGCCGACGCAGTGGCAGCCGAACGCGTCGAGCGCGTCGTCGTAGCCGAGCTTTGCTTTGCAGAACGATATCGCCACATAGCAGGCAGGAGACGTGAGCGCCCCGATAACGATCGCTGCCCACGGTTCCACGAAGCCGGCAGACGGCGTAATGCCGACAAGGCCTGCGACCAAGCCCGTTGCCGCCCCTACGAGCGTGGGCTTGCCCACCTTTGCCCGTTCGACCAGTATCCAAGACAGCAAGCCTGCGCACGACGAGACCACGGTGTTAAGCAACGCAAGAGCTGCCACGCCGTCCGCGGCGAATTCCGAACCCGCATTGAACCCGAACCAGCCGAACCATAAGAGCGTCGCGCCCAGCACGACGAAAGGCACATTGTGCGGACGATAGTTCATCATGCCAAAGCCCTTGCGCCGTCCCAGCAGCACGCACAGCACCAAGCCCGTCAGGCCTGAGGAGATATGCACCACGTCGCCTCCGGCGAAATCCAGCGCGCCGATCATCTCGCCGATAAGCGAGCCTTCCCCGCCCCAGACCATGTGGGCAAGCGGCGCGTAGACCGCAAGCACCCAAATAGCCACGAACAGCACGACCGCGCCGAACTTCATGCGGCCTGCCACCGCACCCGTGATGATGGCGCACGTGATCGCCGCGAACGCCAACTGAAATGCCACGTCCGCAATAGCCGGGTATGTGCCATGGCTCACTGCCGTCCCCTCCTCGGCCAGGAGGTTCTGGACAAGCCCGGCAAGACCAAGCTGGTCGAAACCGCCGAAGAACGGCAGCGAACCGTCGCCACCGTAGGCGAACGACCAGCCTGCCGCCACCCATAGCACGCCCACGACCCCCAACACTGCCATGCACATAGCCATGGTGTTGACCACGTTCTTGCGGCGCGACAAACCGCCGTAGAAAAACGCGAGGCCGGGCGTCATGAGCAGCACGAGCATGGCGCACACAAGCATGAATGCCGTCGTGCCTGTATCGAACATTTCCTTCACCCTCTTTCGTATACGCTTCGTATACGGCAACGCCTAGGAACCGATGTAGAAGCGCTACCCTGCATCGTCTGCGCGCCGCCTTGCTACCTCATGGTGTCGGGTGAATATGACCAGTTCATTTCGGTCGGCGTCGTTAACGCAGCTGACTTTGTTTGGCAATCCTGCGTACACACAGGCGTTACCTCACGGAAATATCGCACATGAAATAGCGCTTACTTTTGCATATTTCATCGGCGATATACAAAAAAGATAAGAATCCCTGTTGCAGGGCAGCTTCTTTCCGAAGCCTGCGGTAACGCTGCGGTAATCCCTTTTGGGCAAGCGGAATGCCCCTTGCCCTGCCCTGAACGGACGAAGAAGAAGCCTGCGCGTTAAATGGAAGGACTACAATGGATAACGCTTGAAGAGTCCGCGTCGCACGAAAGGAAATCGCATGTCCTCCATCTCCCTCATTCCCGTCTGCACAGACGTCGCCATCCGCGACATGGCAGACATGGCATCTGCCATCTGGCACGAATACTGGCCTATCGTTTTGTCCGAAGGCCAGATCGACTACATGGTGGACACCATGCAGAGCTTCGAGCCTATTAAGTACGAAATCCGCCAAGAAGGCTACCTGTACTGGTTCGTGCTCGATGAGGCCGGCAAACGCGTCGGCTACCTTTCCGTGCGCCCTGAAACGCCCGAAGGCGAACTGGCGACGGACATCCAGCCTGGAGAGGGCAAGCTTTTCGTCTCGAAGGTATACCTGCTCAAGGAGGAGCGCGGTAAGCACTATGCCAGCCGCATGCTCGATTTCTGCGAGGATTTCTGCCGCGCAAACGGCCTTTCTTCCCTCTATCTGCACGTCAACAAGCACAATGAAATGGGCATTCGCGCCTACAAAGGACGCGGTTGGCACATTGCCGAGGACAGCGTGAGCGATATCGGAAACGGCTACGTCATGGACGACTACATCATGGCCAAAGAGGTCGCGCTGTCCTAGCGGCCATCGTAATCTACCGCCCAACGCTGCCGCCCAAAGGACTCGACGCCCCGGCATCGCACGGCACAGCGCACAATTCGCCCCGAACTGAAAAACCTCCGGCATGACCGGAGGCTTTTCGCTAGCTTTGGAGCTTTTGCTTGATGCGGCGTGCGATGCCTTCTGCATCGAGCTCGATTTCTTTAAAGAGCTGGTCCACTTTGCCCTGTCCGACAAAACGGTCCGGAATGCCCATGACGAGCGTTGGTGTCGCCTCGCCCATTTCGGAGAGAATCTCCAGAACGCCTTCTCCCACGCCGCCGGTCACCACGCCTTCTTCGACCGTGACGACAAGCTTGGTCTTTGCCGCGTTCTTGATGGCCTTTCGGTCGAGCGGCTTCGCCCAACGAAGGTCCACCACACGTGCCTCGACGCCTGATTCCGCAAGGATGTCCGCGGCAGCAAGCGCATGTCCCACCATGCGCCCGAGTGCCAGAATCGCCACGTCTTCGCCTTCGCGCAAACGTCGCGCCACGCCCGGTTCCAGAACCTCGGGGGAATCGGGCAGCGGAACCCCTTCCGCGGCCCCGCGCGGATAGCGCAGGCAGAACGGTCCGCCCAGGGCAAGGGCCGTGTGCAGGCCGTGCACCAATTCGGCTTCGTCAGCAGGCGCGAACACCCGCATGCCCGGCATCATGCGCGCATAGACCAGGTCGAAAACGCCATGGTGCGTCGGGCCGTCGTCGCCTACCAGGCCTGCGCGATCGAGCGCGAACACGACATCGTTGCACGACAGCACGTTGTCCAGGATCATCTGGTCTATAGCGCGCTGCATGAACGTGGAGTAGATGGCCACGACCGGCTTCTTGCCACCGAATGCAAGCCCTGCCGCCATGCCCACGGCGTTCTCCTCGGCGATGCCTGCATCGATGCAGCGGTCCGGGAACTTCTCGCCCAGCTTGGTAAGGCCCGTGCCGCCTTTCATCGCAGCTGTGATGCCCACCACGTCAGGGTCCTGCTCCGCCTCGTGCAGCAGTGCCTCTCCGAATACGCTCGTCCAGGACGGAGCGCCGCCCGTTTTCTTCTTCAGCGCGCCCGACTCAATGTCATAGGGCCCAACCCCATGGAATGTCTCGGGATCGGCTTCAGCGGGCGCATAGCCGTGGCCCTTCTTGGTCACCACGTGCACAAGCACCGGGCCGTCCGCCTCAAGCACGCTCGCAAGCGTTTCGCGCAATGCATGGATGTCATGCCCGTCGATGGGCGCCGTGCACAGAATGCCCAGCTGTTCGAAGATCATAGCGTTGGGAATCACCAGCTGCTTGAGCGAATCTTTCAGGTTCCTTCCCAGGTTGACGGCACTTTCGCCGATTTTGCCACGCTGCTCAAGGAAATCCTGCACATGGTCGCGCGTCTCTCGATATTCCTTCGTAGCACGCATGAACCCGAGATGCTTTACCAAAGCGCCCACGTTGCGAGAAATGGACATCTCGTTGTCGTTCAGGATGATGACAAGCGGCAGCTGCGCCTGCCCGATGGTATTAAGGGCTTCGAAGGCCATGCCTCCGGCAAGGGACGCGTCACCGATCACCGCAACGATCTTTTCGTCAGTGCCTTTGAGCGCACGGGCCTTCGCCAGGCCGACCGCTATGGACACCGAATCGGACGCATGCCCGGAATAATGCACGTCGTAAGGGCTTTCGTCGGGCTTTGTGAACCCCGAAAGACCTTCGTACTGGCGCAATGTCTTGAATGCGTCAAGGCGGCCGGTCACCAGCTTGTGCGCATATGCCTGATGCCCGACGTCGAAGACGATCTTGTCCTTCGGACAGTCGAGAAGGGAATGGAGCGCAAGGATGATCTCGACCGCACCGAGGCTGGAAGCGACATGACCGCCCGTACGCGAGGTCACCGCCACGATCTCTTGGCGAATCTCGTTCGCAAGAATGCCCAGCTCGTCTTCGGTCAGCACTTTCAGGTCGCGCGGCGAGCTGATGGCATCCAGAATCCTCGGTTCCATTCCTGCGTCCCCTTTCTTCACGACGCCTGCCCTTCGAGCAGTTCGGTCGCTTTCGTGCCCAGCTTGACCGCCTCTTCGTACAGGTCAAGCGCGGCGTCAAGGGAAATATCCTCACGCCCGACCTCGCGTACGATCTCTTCCAGGCGACCCCGGACTTCTGCGAACGGCCCGCTCTCCTCCTCTGGACCGTCCGCGGTCATGGCACGCTCGTTCGGCATGTCTGCCGCATCTTCTGCGACAGGATGGTTGCCTTCGTGCGGTTCGACGTTCGGCGTCTTCTCGTCCATGGTAAGCCTACGCGTTCTGGACGGAGCGAACGGTTCCCTCAACGGCGCAAACCGCGTCGTCGGACAGGACGCTCTCTGCTGTGGATTCCTCGGCTGGCGCAGCGCTCTCTGCCTGGGCTTCCGCATCGCCCCTCTCCTGCTGTTCGCGCGCGAACGCTGCTGCAACCAGGTCGATGGCGGACGGCTCAGGCTCCTGCGCTTCGGCAGCCTTCTTTCCTTCCGCTTCGATGCTGCGGGCAATCCTGCCCAGAATTCCGTTCACGAAGCGATGGGAGTCATCTCCGCCGCCGAAGCTTTTCGCCAGTTCGACCGCCTCGTTAATGGAGACCGAAAGCGGCACTTCGTCCACGTAGAGCATTTCGTAGACTGCCACGCGCAAAAGCGAGCGATCGACTGCCGACATGCGCGAAAGCGTCCAGTTCTCGGACGAGACGCGCAGTTCGTCGTCTATCTCCTCGCGATGCTCTTCCACTCCGCGAAGCAGGCGCTGCGCATACGCGGAAGGCACGCCCTCCTCTGCGACATAGTTCGCCTCGTCAAGGATAGCGCTCGGTGACTTTTCCAGCATTTCGCTCTGGTAGAGCATCTGCAAAGCAAGCCGCCGCGCTTCCGTGCGCTCATGATGATGGTGCGGACGCTTGGTTTTTTTGCTCATTGCCCTCGGTCTTTCCTTCTCAAAGATCGCATCTGTGTACACGTAAGGGTCTTGCGCCGAAAACAGTGCCTTCCGCGCAAGCAAGGGGCGTCCGAACGCCTTCGCCCAGACAGCAGCTGTTGGTCGCCGCCATCCGACGCAAGCCGTTCGGACGCCGTATGTCACGCGGGCAAAGGCCCGCGCATTATCTGTTACTCGAACTGGATCGCTTCGACGTACACGTCCACCGCGGCGACGTTCAAGCCCACCTGGGTGGTCACGGCATCCGCAACCGACGTGCGAATGTTCTCCGCAACCTGGGGCAGCGAAGCGCCGTAGCGAACGTCCACGTGAACGTCGACATGAAGCTCGTCGTTTTCGTCCACCGTGACCTCAATGCCCTGGCCGGACGGACGGCCGCCAAAGAGGCGCAGACCGCTCGCCGAACCGACAGAGACCACGCCGTCCACATCGCGCACCGCCAAGGAGACGATGGTCTCCACGACGCCGGGAGCGATGGCCATGCCTTCAAGGTTCAGTTCGCTCATAGGACATCTCCCATCTGCGTTTCAATGAAGTCAGTGCACGCATCGCCTGCAAGGAAGCACTCGTTCTCCAGCACGCGCTGGTGGAACGGGATCGTGGTCTTGATGCCCTCGATCTTGAACTCTTCGAGCGCACGCTTGCCGCGGGCGATGGCCTCGGCGCGATCCGAGCCGCGCACGATGAGTTTGGCAACGAGGGAATCGTAGTACGGAGAGATGCGCGATCCCGTGTGCACGTAGCTTTCCACGCGCACGCCCGGACCTGCCGGGGGCTCGAAGCGCGTGATGGTGCCCGGGCAGGGACGGAAGCCATGCTCCGGATCTTCCGCGTTAATGCGGAATTCGATAGCATGCCCGTGCGGGACGAAGGGAGCGCGCTCGCCGCAGCTCATCGGCTCGCCCGAAGCAATGCGGATCTGCTCCTTCACGATGTCCGTGAAGGTAATCTCTTCCGTGACCGGATGCTCGACCTGCACACGGGTGTTCATCTCCATGAAGTAGAACTTTCCGTCCTGGTCGAGCAAGAATTCGATCGTGCCGGCGTTGCGGTAGTCGACCGCGCGCACTGCCTTGATGGCGGCCACGCCCATTGCACGGCGGATTTCCTCCGTGAGCGCCGGGCTGGGAGCCTCTTCGAGCAGTTTCTGGTGGCGGCGCTGAATCGAGCAGTCGCGTTCGCAGAGCGAAACGCGCGTGCCGAAGTCGTCCGCCAGAACCTGGATCTCCACATGGCGCGGACGCAGAACGAGTTTTTCCAGGTATACGTCGCCGTTGCCGAATGCGGCCTGCGCTTCGGTACGGGCTGCCTGGAATTCAGACGCGAGGTCGGCCGGATCGTGCACTTCGCGCATGCCTTTGCCGCCGCCGCCTGCCGTAGCCTTGATGAGCACCGGGTAGCCGACGCGCTCGGCGAAAGCCTGAGCTTCTTCCACGGTGTCGACGATGCCGTCAGAGCCAGGGACGGTGGGCACGCCGCAGGCGCGCATGGTCTCGCGCGCCGTCGACTTGTCGCCCATGCCCTCGATGCACTCAGGAGACGGGCCGATGAAGACGATGTCGTTCTCCGCGCATGCGCGGGCGAAGTCGGCGTTCTCCGCCAAGAAGCCGTAGCCCGGATGGATAGCCTGGCACCCATGGTTCTTCGCCGCCATGATGATGGAAGGCATCACCAGGTAGCTTTTGTTCGCGGGCGCCGGTCCAATGCAGACGGCTTCGTCGGCGTATTGCACCGGATAGGTGTCCTCGTCTTCGGTTGAGTAGACCGCGACGGTCTTCACGCCCAGCTCCTTGCAGGCGCGCATGATGCGCAGGGCGACCTCGCCGCGGTTTGCAATCAGGATTTTATCGAACATTACGCACTCTCCGGACCTGCGGGCTCTTTGGCGTTATGCGGCTCGATGTAGAACATGACCGTACCGAACTCGACCGGGGTGGCGTCCTCGAGGCAAACCTCGCGAACCGTGCCCATCTCCTCGGCGGTAATCTCGTTCATGAGCTTCATGGCCTCGACGATGCACAGTGTCTGGTTGGCGGCAACTTCGTCGCCCACCTTGACGAACGGCGGCTCGCCGGGAGCAGGCGACGTGTAGAACGTGCCCACCATCGGGGACGTGACCGCATACCAGGTGGACGGACGGTCGGCAGGGGCAGCGGCGGCAGGAGCCGGAGCTTCCGGAGCGGGAGCGACCGCGGCAACCGGCGCAGGAGCAGGCGCTACGGCAGGAGCGGCCGGAGCAGGAGCTTCGACCATGCCCGGCATGCGAACCGCAATGCGCATGCCCTCTTCCTCGACCACGATTTCGCCGACGCCGCTTTCCTCGGCGACGCGAACCAGCTCGCGAATCTGATTGATGTCCACGTAATCCTCCTCTTTGGTTCCGCTCGATTCCTGCTCCATCAGGAAGTCGACCTTTTCGGACGTGCGATGCTTGCTGAGATAGGTGCGCGCCTCGTTCGGGAAGAGCGCGTACATCAGGACGTCCTCTTCCGTCTTGGCCAGATCGCCGATTTCATCGCGCACCTCTTCGTAGGTGGTGGTGACAAGGGAGCCCGGCGCGACGTCGGGATCCAGGCGCTGGGAATCTCCCACGACCTTCGCCACGACCTCCGGATCCATGGGACCAGGAGCTTTGCCGTAGTAGCCGCAGATATAGTCCTTCATCTCCTTCGAGACGACGCCCCAACGCTTGCCCGTCAGCACGTTGAACACAGCCTGCGTGCCCACAATCTGGGACATCGGGGTCACCAACGGCGGGTAGCCGACTTCTGCACGGACCTTCGGGATCTCCTTCATAACGTCCGGCAGGCGGTCGACCGCGTTCTGGACTTCCAGCTGGCTGACAAGGTTGCTCATCATGCCGCCCGGCACCTGGTGCGAGTACACCTGCATATGGATAAGCGAAGAGACGCCGCGCTTGTAGTGACCGCGCTTGCGCACTTCCTCCCAGTAGTCGGCAATCTCGAAGAGCAGGTCGAGGTCGATACCGGTGTCATAGCGCGACTCCTGCAGTGCCGCCACGATCATTTCGACCGCAGGGTGGCTGTTGCCGAACGCCAGAGGCGCGCTTGCGGTGTCCGCGATGGCAGCGCCCGCTTCGGCCGCCTTCAGGATGTTCGCCGGAGCCATGCCGCCGACGTAATGGCAATGGATGTGGACCGGCAGGCCGATCTCTGCGTTCAGCGCCTTCACGATGCGCTCGGTGCGGTACGGCGTGAGCATGCCGGCCATGTCCTTGATGGCGATGGAGTCGGCGCCGAGGTCCTTCAGGCCCTGGGCGTACTCAAGGTAAGAATCCAGCGTGTGGACCGGGCTTACCGTGTAGGAGATAGCGCCTTCGAAGTGAGCGCCGCACTCTTTGATGGCCTCGGCGTTGTCCACGACATTGCGAATGTCGTTCAGTGCGTCGAAGACGCGGAAGACCTCGATGCCGTTCTTCTTCGCGCACTTGATGAAATGGTTGCAGATATCCTTGGAATAATGCTTGTAGCCGACAAGGTTCTGACCGCGCGAGAGCATTGCAAGCGGCGTGTTGGGCGTCTTCGACTTGATGGCGCGCAAGCGCTCCCACGGATTCTCGTCAAGGAAGCGCAGGCAGGTGTCGAACGTGGCGCCGCCCCATGCTTCGATAGCCCAATAACCTACGCGGTCCATCTTCGGCAGAATCGGCAGCATGTCGCCGATCGTCATGCGCGTCGCCCACAGGCTCTGCTGGCCGTCACGGATTGTCGTGTCCATGATCTGGAGTCTAGACATGACCTTGCACCCCTTCTTCCTCATTCAAAGAACGCGAGACGTGGAGCGTCCATGCGACCGCCCTTGGCGGCGCAAGCCCGCGTCAGCGCGCTGTGGTCTTTCGCTCCCTGCCAAATTTGGCATTGGGCTATTATACGGCTCCTGCCAGCCTCTGCGACCCACGCGCAAATTTTCACCGGACAAGCACCAAACCCGACGGCAAAAGGGTGGGCGGAATGCAGCACGTCCTGTGCCAGGGCGCGAAAAAGCCCGCCTGCACCGCATTTCGCCGCACAGGCGGGCTTCGGCGCCTAAGCGCCGACCGTTTCGGCGGCGACCACGATGATCTTCGCCATTTGCGCCCGGTCGGCGTAGTCGTTCGGCTTAAGCTCCAGGCCTGTCGGGCCGGCAGAGCCGCTCAGGATGCCCGTGTCGCACGTCCAGACGAAGTACGGCTCCGCCCAGGCGACGTTCAGGGCGCCGAGTTCGCGCCAGTCTTCCGTGGACTCGAACGCTTCCGTGCTGTCAGGAAACTTTCCTGCATCCAGGGACGGCGTCGAATCGGCGACCGTGCACCGGTACAAGATCGTGGCGACCTCGGCGCGCGTGACGTGGTTGCGCGGCCTGAACTCGTACCCGCCCGGAACTTCGTAGCCGGAAACGTAGCCCGCCTCGGACGCCCGCGCGATATAGGAGGTCGCCCAGGCGTACGAGGTGCCGTCCGCCCACTCCCCCGCATCAAGGTAGACGACCTCCCCGCCCACCTTGAAGGGCACGCGCACCGTGCCCGCGTAATCGCCCTTGCCCGTGACGATGGCGTACGCGGTTCCCTGCCGGTCGTTACCCAGGTAAGAGACCGTGTAGTCGGATGACAGGGAGAGCTCTCTGCCATCGTGGACGACCGTCACGTCCGGCGTGACGGCAAAGCCGTTCCATTCCTGGTCGGGAATGGGCGCGACCATGTCCGCCGTTATCTCGTAGGCGATGCGGAAGTCGACGTATGCCGTGCCAGCGAAGTTGCCTATGCCGTCAAGGTGCAGGCGCGCCGTGCCCACATCCGTGTTCCATTCGTAGGACAGGAGGTAATCGGAGCCTTCCCCTAGCTCTTTGCCGCCGAAGGAAACCGACGGCTTCGGCTCGACGGGGCTTCCCGTGTAGAAGTACGCGTCCTCCATCTCGACCTCGACGCCCACGATGCGAGCGGGCTCGATCGTGAACGGCACCGTAATCGACAGATCAGCGTGCGCACCCTTGCCCGTCACGACCATCGAGGCCTGGCCTGCGTTCACGTTGTCGCGATAGGACACCTCGTAGTCGACGCCCGCAATAAGGACCGTACCGTCCAGCACGACGGTCGGCACCGGCTCGATAGGGTCGCCCGTGTAAGAATACGCGTCGTCGACGCCCGTCACCTCCGCTGCCTGCAGCGGGTTCGAGACCGAAAGCACGCCGGTCGAAGCGTGGATTGGCTACACCAGGTTGGACAGTTTCACGAGGGCCTGCGGAAGGAGGCTCGGATGGCCGACCCAAAGCGCCCGAGGCATTTCACCGACGAGCTCAAGAGGCAGATTGCGTCGCTCTACAGCGCAGGGAAGCCGCCAAGCGAGATCATGCGCGAGCACGATCTCGGGAGCACGACGCTGCGAAGGCGGATCGACTCCATCGACGCCGCCGGCTCGCCGCACGCCGCCGACAACAGGACGCCCGAGCAGAGCAGGGTCATCGAGCTGGAGCGCGAGAGCAAGGGGCTCCGCATGGAGGTCGGCGTCCTAAAGCAAGCGGCGCCGATGTTCGCGCGAAAGCGACGGCGATAGCGGCCAACGCCGACCGCTGCCCGGCATCGGCGCAGTGCGAGATCCTCGGCGTGCCGCGCTCGACCTACCACTGCCCCCGCCCGCGCCCGGAGCCCCCGCCCGCGCCGGACCCCGTCGAGCCCGACGCTCCCGCCGTCCGTGCGGAGGGCAAGGGCGGGCACGGCGCGAGGAAGGCCAAAGCGCCGCTCGAGCGGCGCGGCGTCGTCGCGAGCCGCAGGCGGATATCCCGCGTCATGAGGGAGGACGGCCTCTCGAGCGCGCACGGGAGGAAGCGCTTCAAGGCGCGCCCGGGCAAGCCGAACGAGGCGGAGCTGCCGAGCGTGCTCGGCCGGCCCTTCGACGGGCGCGCGCCGCGCACGCACGTCCGCAGCGACCTCGCCTGCGTGCGCGCCGGCGGCTCCTGGCGCTGCGTCCGCCTGCCCGTCGACCTCTGCAGCAGGGAGGTCGTCGGCCGCTCGGCGGGAAGCAGCAAGGGGGCGAAGCTCGTCAAGGCGGCCTTCGCGACCCTGGAGTTCCCGATCCCGGACATCGAGGTCTCCCGCACCGACCGCGGCAGCGAGCTCGACAACGCCGAGATCGGCCTCATGCTCGAGGCGTTCGGCATCGAGCGGTCGCTCTCCGCCAAGGGCTGCCCCTACGACAACGCGGCCGACGAGTCGACGAACAAGGTCCTCAAGGCGGAGCTGGCCTACAGGGACGGCTTCTCCGACCTCCGCGACCTGCAGGCCAAGCTGTCCGACTGCGTGCACTGGCACAACAACTTCAGGATCCGCTCGACGCTCGGCTACATGAGCCCCGTCGAGTTCAGGAAGGCGGGGCTGATCC
Source organism: Candidatus Aveggerthella stercoripullorum (assembly GCA_018712955.1). GTDB lineage: Bacteria > Actinomycetota > Coriobacteriia > Coriobacteriales > Eggerthellaceae > Aveggerthella > Aveggerthella stercoripullorum. The sequence goes on along the minus strand of DVGB01000005.1, from coordinate 5,205 downwards.
TGTCGAAACCGTCCAAATAAGTGTTGCCAATCCACCCCGCCCTTACCATCCAGCGCGGCGGGGTGCGGGAGGAAATTCCTGTCTCCGACATCTTTTACCTGGAGCAGCAGGGTCATGTGGTGAACATCCATCTGAAGGACGGGACAGTCAAGACCGCCTATGAGAAGGTTTCCGCTGTGGCTCAGCGGCTGACCGGTCAGCCCTTTTTTCAGACCCACAAGAGCTTTCTGGCCCACCTGGCCTTTGTGGGACACATGGACGCCGACCTGCGGTGCTTTGTCATGGCTGACGGCAAAAACATCCCCATCCGCCGGGAGCTGATGGGCAAGGCCCGGCGGGCCTGGGAGGAATTCCTCTTTGCCCGGAACAGGCGGGGCGGTTGAGAGAGGGCGCTTGATGCCTTCTGTGCCGCCAGATGATTACAGATATTGGCAAACGCCGCTCCGTACGGAGCGGCGTTTGCCTGTCAAGTACGAGTTTTGATGAGTGGACTGTCATCTTTCGTACTGGCGGCAGCCCTCCGCTTTTTTTTAAAATAGCACCTGCTTAACCGATACGGGAGGGATATGATGAAACAGGTGCTGTTTTTGGGCTGCGCCGCACTGCTTACCCTGGGCCTTCTGGCGGGCTGTGCCGCCCCAATGGATGATCAGACGGAAGCCGAAAGGCCCGCCGCCCTGATTCCCCGCCCCCTTCCGGTGAAGGATGTGTCGGCCAACCCCTATATGGCGGACAGCGACAACTCTATCCACAACGACGTATACGCCACTGACGTCACCGATGGGGCGGCTCCTCTGGGCATATGCTCCCAGGTGTCCGTCTCCCTGGAGACTCAGAACATACACGCTCCCTCTGCCGCCTTTTATGACAGCCGGGGCAACGCCATTACTCCCTTCCTGGGGGGTATCTCCATTACGGACATGGACGGGGACGTGATTACCCGCGCCGGCTCCTTCGTGCCTGCCCGGGATGATGGGGGCGGCTATTCCTTCCAGATCTCTTACTCCTTCGTGGACTGGGCGGATCGGGTTGTGGCCCCCACCTCCCACGGCCATCTGCTGGTGCTGCGCACCATGGATGAGGAGGGCGGGGTTCTGCCCACCTTTGAAAAAGTCATGGATGTGGACATCGTGGAGCAGGCGGTGAAAGCCCTGGGCGAGGACATCGACCAGCGGCTGCTGAGTGTGGTGTACGACTACCAGGGCAACCTGTGGTTCACCACCGGCGGCTTCCGCATTGACCCCGGCCGGGACCCCGCCGGATTTCTGGGCTACATCTCCCGGGACTACATGCAGCAGCTGGACACAGGCGAGGAGGTGTCCCTGGAGGGCCATATCTTCTTCTACCCTCTGGCCCAGGGGGAGGGGGCGGAAAACGGCATTGCCGCCAACCCGGACGGGGCGGTGATCCTCACCAATATGGCCTGCTACATGCTGACAGCGCAGGACGGCGTCCAGGTGACATGGCGTACCCCCTATGAAAGCGGCGGCGCCAACGATGCCCGGGAGGGCTCCGGCTACACCGGCGGCGGCCTGTCCTGGGGCAGCGGCACCACCCCCACCCTGACCGGGGATCTGATCCTCTTCACCGACAACCTGGATCCCATCAACCTGCTGGCCCTCTCTTCTCAGACCGGCGAGATTGTGGCCCAGATCCCGGTGCTGGATGATCTGGGAGAGGAGGTGCCCGTGTCGGTGGAGAACTCCATCCTGGTCTATGACGGCGGTGAGGGTACGGTATCAGTTACCGTAGCCAACTGGTTCGGAGCGGGCGACGCCGGCCTGGCCGACCCTGACGCCGACTCCGCTATCCAGTCTTATGACAATATCTATGACGCTAACTGGATGGCCCAGGGCAACGCCTTTATTGCTCCCGGTGTGGAGCGGGTGGATTTTATTAAGACGGACAGCGGCTATACGGCGGAGAAGATCTGGTCCCGGCCGGACGTCCGCGAGACTGCCATGATCAAGCTGAGTACTGCCACCGGCTATCTCTACGGGTACTGGCAGGATGGGGAGAGCGGCATGTGGCGCTACGAGGTGCTGGACTTTGACACCGGCCAGTCCCTGCTGACGGCGGACGTGTCTGCAGCGCCGGGCTACAACAACCTGGCGGTAGGCCTCATTGCCGACCCGGCGGGCAACGGCCTTTACTGCCCCACCAACGCCATGGAGATGGTGTGCTGGCGGGATGTGTTTGCCTATCTGCCCCAGAGTCCCGCCAGAGAGATCCCCGCAGAGAACACCGGCCGCTCCCGGCTGGACGACAGCGCCTTGCCTGATGGGTTTCAGGCCGCAAGCTATCTGATGGACGTGACGGTAGACAATCTGCGGGGGGAGGAGACCTTGGCCCTGCGTCTCAACGGTCTGTCCGCCAGACCGGACAATTACACCCTGTTCTATCAGGATCAGGCCGGCCAGCTGCGGGAGATGACCGCAGCCTGGGCTCTGTATGGACAGGACGGCCGGCCTCTGGAGAAGAGCCGGGCCCTGGACGAGACCGGGATCTATGAGCTGCGCTTTGCCATCTCCGACGGGTGCGGGCTGGACCGGTCGGAGCGGGAGTACCAGGGGAGCTTCGCCCTGGTGCTGGCCCGGAAGCAGGACTGAATGGGATAGGAGGAATCAGAGATGAAAAAGAGATGGATAGCGCTTCTCTGCTTGGCGGGCATTGCGGTCTCCCTCCTCTCCGGCTGTCAGGAGACGCCGGCGGCGGAGGAAGGAGCGCCCGAGCTCACCGCAGAGCAGAAGGGAGCTACAGAAATTACGGCCCAGATAAATCAGAGCGTCTATGACCAGCTGGACTTTGACGACCAGCAGGAGCTGGAGTTTGCCCAGAGAGGCCTGATCTGTGCCCCGGAATTCCTGGAGCTCAAAGACGAGAGCGGCAAGGTGATCTGGAGCCAGGACGCCTATGCCTTCCTGGAGGACGCCTCTGCCCCCGACACCGTTAACCCTAGCCTGTGGCGCAACACGCAGCTCAACCACATCTACGGCCTGTTTCAGGTGGCCGACGGCATCTATCAGGTGCGGGGCTACGACATGTCCAATATTACCTTTGTCAAGGGCGATACCGGCTGGATTGTGTTCGACCCCCTCATGTCGGTGGAGTGTGCCCAGGCCGCCATGGAGCTGGTGGACAGCCAGTTGGGGGAGTACCCCGTTATGGGTGTCATCATCAGCCACTCCCACGTGGATCACTTCGGCGGCATTCGGGGGATTATCTCCGAGGAGCAGGCGGCGGAAGAAAATATCCCCATCATTGCCCCTGAGGGCTTTGAGGAGCACGCCATCAGCGAAAATGTGTATGCCGGCACCGCCATGGGCCGCCGGGCCGCTTACCAGTACGGCACTCTGCTGGACAAGGACGGGGAGGGAGCCATGTGCATCGGCATCGGTATGGGGCAGTCCACTGGCACCATCTCCTATCTCTCTCCCACTGATACCATTACCCAGACGGGGGAGATCCGGGTTATCGATGGGGTGACCTTTGAGTTCCAGATGACCCCCGGCACCGAGGCCCCTGCTGAGATGAATACCTGGCTGCCGGAAAAGAAAGCCCTGTGGCTGGCCGAGAACTGCACCGGCACCCTCCACAACCTGTATACCCTCCGGGGCGCCCAGGTGCGGGACGGCAACGCCTGGGCCAACTACATTATGGAGGCCCTGGCCCGCTACGGGGACGAGGCCCAGGTAGTGTTTCAGTCCCACAACTGGCCCCATTGGGGCAACGACGTGATCCGGGCGTATATGGAGGACACGGCGGCGGTCTATAAGTTTATCCACGACCAGACCCTGTTCTATATCAACCAGGGCTATACCGATACCGAGATCGCCGAGATGATCCGGCTGCCTGCCGACCTGGAGCAGGTATGGTACACACGGCAGTATTACGGCACCCTCAAGCATAATGTAAAGGCGGTCTATCAGAAGTATATGGGCTGGTACGATGCCAATCCCATCCACCTGGACGAGCTGACCCCCACGGCATACGCCCAGAAGCTGGTGGAATATCTGGGGGATACGGACAAAGTGCTGGAGATGGCCCGGGCGGACTTTGAAAAGGGGGAGTACCAGTGGGTAGCTCAGATCACCAACGCCCTGGTATACGCCGACCCGGAGAACCTGGACGCCCGCTACCTGTGCGCCGACGCCTTGGAGCAGCTGGGTTATCAAGCAGAGTCCGGCCCCTGGCGCAACGCCTATCTCACCGGTGCCCAGGAGCTGCGGCAGAACGGTGTAACCACCAATCCCACCAGCGGCTCCGGTGAGGTGCAGAGGAAGATGGGCGTGGATTTGATGCTGGAATACCTGGGTATCCGCCTGGACAGCAGCGCGGTGGAGGATCTCGACGGCACCGTCAACCTGGTGGTCACCGACACCGGGGAGGAGTTTGTCCTCACCCTGCGCGCCGGGGTGCTCCTCTACCAGGAGGGTGTGCAGGCCGCCGATGCCGACGCTGTCTGGCGAATGCCCAAGGCCGCGCTCTTCGCCCTGCTCCAGGGCAGCGCGGAAACGGTGAGAGCGCAGGCTGAAATTCAGGATGAGGCCGGCCTGCTGGAGGCTGTCTGCGGGCATGTGGTGGTGTTTACCCCCGACTTTGCCATCATCGAGCCATAGGGGTATAAAATTCCGGGATAGAGAGGGCTTGCTGCCTGCGGTACGCAGGCGGCAGGCCCTTTCCTTATAGCACCGCACCCACTGCTCCATTAGGTCCAAAGCCTTTTCCAGAGAGGGTTCAAACTCGCAGGCGGCATATTCAATGCCGTCGTCCGCGTCCAGGGAGTAGTTGGCTTTGTTGCGTTTCATACGCCGGTGGTGGGTGACTTCATACCGCTTATCGGCCCGCAGTTCCTCAGCCACTTCATCCGTCACCTCTATGTACTCGTCTGCCTTGTACCAATAGAAAAACTCTTTCAAGTTGATGGTTGTCATTTGTAATTCCTCCGTCCAGATGGTGAATTGCAACTTTCTGAACGGAGGAGCGGTGGAGAGCGGCAGCCAGGGGAAAATTCACAATTTTTCTTGTGAAAATTGCTGATTTTAAGAAAACCAGCTCTATTCCTGCCAAAGAGTGATTATTCGCATGAAAAATGGGCGATGCTCGCACGAATGTGAACACCGCCCATTTCATTAGATTGTGCGCCCGTTATCGCCTAGGTGTGCAGCTCATTCAACCTTTCTTTTGGCCATCATCTCCCTCATG